>JBGSWJ010000440.1:0-2978 GCA_041752495.1 Rhodobacterales bacterium | reverse complement strand
GAACCCCTCGCTGCGCTGGTTCGCGGCCTATCTGGCGGCGGCCGTCGCGGGCACATTGGTCGCGGCCATCGGCACGGCTCTGGTGGTCAGCGAACCGGGGCAGGGCGGCTTCCTCGGCCTCTGGGCCACCCGTGTCCTGCCCTTTGCTCTGGCCATGCTCTTTGTCCCCATGGCGCTCCTGACCTTCCTCCTCCACAAGGCGGGCCTCTGGAGCCTGCCCGCCTTCACCCTTGCGGGCGCGGCGATTCCAGCGGTCTTCTTTGCGCTTCTCTTTTCCATGTCCTCGGGATCAACGGGCGAAAACTTCCTTCCCCTTCTGCTGATCTGGTCCGTCTCGGGCGCCGTCGGCGGCGCGGCGTTCCACCTGATCTGGGCGCGCCTCACATGACCCCGAAGAAACTCAAAATGAATCCCGCAGCTTCTTTGTCTCCCAAATACCTCGGGGTCCGGGGCAGAGCCCCGGGGTTCAACGCAAGCGCATCATTTCAAATCAGCGACCAACGCCTCCAGCTCCGGCAAGAGCACCACGCTCTCCTGCTCATGTGGGTCCGTCCGGGCGATCACGGCGCTCGCGGGTTCCGTGCCGGGGTTGAACGGCAGATGCGGCATATCGGCGGGAATATAGAGCATCTCACCGGCGGAAATGGTCATCCGGTGTTCCAGCCTTTCGCCCCAGAACATCTCGGTCACGCCAGACAGGACATAGATCGCCGTCTCATGCGTCGCGTGCTTGTGCGCCTTGGCACGGCCCCCGGGCGGGATCGTCAGAAGATGCATGCACACCCCCTTCGACCCCACGGTTTCGGATGCGATGCCTTCGAAATAGGAAAATCCCTGCTTGCCCGCATAGGTCTGCGCGCCGGGGGTCAATTTGTGACATTGGGTCATGATAACCTCGGAATGGTGACGGAATGAAGCAAAGCCTATCCGCCCCTATCATCGCTGCACAGGGCCTCAACCTCGTGTTCCAGACGGGCGACGGCCCGGTCCATGCGCTGAAAGACGTGAATCTGAACATCGCGAAGGGCGAATTCGTGAGCTTCATCGGCCCCTCGGGCTGTGGCAAGACAACGTTCCTGCGCTGCGTGGCCGCACTCGAAACCCCGACGGACGGGACGCTGACCGTCAACGGCATGACCCCGGATCAGGCCCGGCAGGCCCGCGCCTATGGCTATGTCTTTCAGGCAGCGGGACTTTACCCGTGGCGCACCATCGGCGGCAACATCCGCCTGCCCCTTGAAATCATGGGCTTTCCCAAGGCCGATCAAGAGGCCCGGGTCAAACGCACGCTCGACCTTGTCGAATTGTCAGGCTTTGAAAACAAATATCCCTGGCAACTTTCCGGCGGCATGCAGCAGCGTGCCTCCATCGCCCGGGCGCTGGCCTTTGATGCCGACATCCTCCTGATGGACGAACCCTTTGGCGCGCTCGATGAAATCGTCCGCGACCGCCTGAACGAAGAACTTCTCCGCCTTTGGGCACGCACCGAAAAGACCATCCTTTTCGTCACTCACTCGATCCCCGAGGCCGTCTATCTGTCCTCCAAGATCGTCGTCATGTCACCCCGGCCCGGCCGGATCACCGATGTGATCGACAGCCCCCTGCCGCGCGACCGCCCGCTCGACATCCGCGACTCGTCCGAATTCATTGCAATCGCCCACCGCGTCCGCGAAGGCCTGCGTGCGGGGCATCTGGATGACTGACGCGCCCCCGCCCCGCCGCGCCGGAACGCCGATGATCGTCTTTTCGGCGTTCATAACTCTTTATTTCCTGTACGTCCTGATCCTTGGAAACGGGATGAGCCAACCGCTCATCCTGATCGTCCTCTACGTTCTCGCCATCATCGCCAACGCGGTCTTTCTGGCCACCGTGCTCATGCGCCGCAAATGAAGACCGTGCCCCCGAAACCGCGCGCAACGCTCTGGAAGGAATACCTGCGCTGGACGCTGGGCATCCCGCTGGTGACCCTGATTGGCTGCGCCATCATCGTCGCTGCACTCTGGATCGGTGGAGGGGGGATGGCAGCGCGAACTTTTGACAACATGGGGATGGCGATCCTGTGGATGGGGCTGATCGTTCTGATCTATCCGTTCATGCTGTTCTTGTGGACCGCCGAACTGCGTCAGGGCCTGCGCGACCTGAGGGAATGGGATCAGCTTACCCCCGAGGCACGCGCCGCCGCCATTGCCGCTCACAAGGCCGCCCGGCCGAAACGAAAGCGCCGCACAAAAGCAAAGGAGACGGAAGCATGAGCGGCTTCACCCTTGTCTGGCTCGGCGGCGCGATGGTCGTGTTCCTGTCGGCCACCTCGATCCTGCGCAGCTATGCTTCCACGCCCAACCTGCTGTCGCTTGTCTTTGCCCTATTCCTCTACTGCATCGGCAACCTCATGATGATCCGGGTCCTGCGCGACAGCGGCATGGCGATCGCGATCTCGGTCTCGTCCGTCCTTCAGCTTGTGCTGGGCACCCTCATCGCCGTCTGGCTGTTCGGCGAACGCCCGACCCTGATCCAGTGGACCGGAATCGCGCTGGGCGTTGTTGCCGTCGCGCTGATCGTCTGGCCGCAGGAGGGGGCGCGATGAAACAGTCTGCGCGATCCCTTCAGCGTCGCCCTCTCCCCAGCCAAGGAGAGAGGGAAACGCTACTTCGTTCACGGTCATCGGCGCTCCCGCCTGTACCGTGGGACAAGGTTGCGATGATTCCGGTTACTTTGTTCTTAAGATACGCGGGGAATCCGCGCGCAGTTCTGCGGAACGCCGGGCGCGTGGCGCTGGCGGAATATGAGTATTTGGGGAACAAAGTAACACAAGGGGCGTGCAAGGCATGAAAGGGTCCTTCCTGCCGGTCGTGACAGTCGTGCTGGCGATCATCGCCTTCTGGTATGTCGCGGCCCTGCCCATGAACATCCGCGAGACGCTGACCGCCGCCGAAAACGCGGGCGCGACCGTGCAGGGCGGCGATGCCGCCACGCGGGCC
>JBGSWJ010000439.1:0-4321 GCA_041752495.1 Rhodobacterales bacterium | reverse complement strand
CGCTACATCAACGGCGCCGCTGCGAGCGTCACGACAACCGCGATCAGCACGAGAACGGTCAGCATGACCGCCCGCGACAAGGCGCGCATGCAGGCTATGAGGGCGAGGTCTGTGTGTTATGTCGGCAACTTCACACTGATGCGCAACTGCACCTGCATGAAGTGCAACACCTGTGGCGGCACCTCGGGCAGCTGAGATCACAGGGCGGCTGCGGGACAACCCGCCGCCGTGCTGCCAGTCAGGGCAGCGTGATCAGCTTGTCCCGCTTGCCGCCGGTCATGGCGACTTCGTAGCTCTCTCCGTTCGACGTCAGCCGGAACGGGAACACGACCAGCTGGTAGTTATAGGTAGCCGCCGCGTGGGTCGTCGAATAGTAAAGGAAGATCTCTCCGTCCTTCTGCGCGGTCACCGCGCGGCCCTCCTTCGTGATGGTCAGGTGGAATTCGCGGAAGTTCGACACGCCGCCGGTCTGTTTTGCGGGGCAAGTGTTATGGGCGCCGCGATCATAGGTCGGGTTGTACCCGTTGTAGGTTATGATCGCCTGCAGCCCAGGCTTGAAATTGGCGGGCACATTGGCCCAGAGGATCTTGCCTGTCTGCCCGCCGGTGACCTTGCCCGTCATCTCGGCCACGCGGACCGCATTGGCCGCGGCAATCCCTGCTTCCATCGCGTTGAGCCAGAGGTGGTGCTTGTCATACTGCAGCCCGTCCTCGATCATCTTGCCGATCAGGATGCGGGCGCGGCTGTCGCTGCAAAGACCCGCTCCGCCGCGCTGGTGCCATTTCTCCATCGCGGCCTTCAGCGTGTAGTCGACTCCGTCGATGAACGGGCCCGTCGCATAATGTTCGTAGGCACGGCTCTCGGGGTTCCAGCGCTTTTCCATGAAGTCTCCGACCAAAGCCAGATGGGACTGCCAAACGAGGCGCGCTCGTGCAGACAACATCGACGCTACGGTGCCACGGCGGCCGTCTCGGGGCCAGTGGATTCACGTATCGGTTGAAGAGGCCGACCCATTGATATCGCGGCGCTGCGGCCGATACAGAAGAGGCCGACCCATACGGCACCGTCCCGGCCACCGCGCCGTCGGTCGCGTTGCCGTAAGGTCAGCGGGCGGTTCAGGAACTCGCCCACCCGTTCATCGATGTCCTTGCACAGCTTTGAGACCGTGCTTTTTGAGATGCCGTTCAGCCCCATGGCCTACACCAGCTCGTCGACGCGGCGGGTGGAGACGCCGCTACCGTGGCCGAGTATTGCTCCGGCGCTTACACCTTCATCACCACCGCCTTCGCTCAGGACATGGCCGAAGCCGCCTGCACCCAGTGGCGCGCGGTTGCCGACCAGATCCGGCCCAAGGTGCCCAAACTCGCCGCGCTGATGGACGAGGCCGAACACGACGTGCTGGCCTACATGACATTTCCGAAGGAACACCGCGCGAAGCTGCATTCAACGAACC
This sequence comes from Rhodobacterales bacterium, assembly GCA_041752495.1. Lineage (GTDB taxonomy): Bacteria > Pseudomonadota > Alphaproteobacteria > Rhodobacterales > Rhodobacteraceae > JAPLPE01. The sequence goes on along the minus strand of JBGSWJ010000439.1, from coordinate 2,868 downwards.
CGATCGAGCGCCTGAACGGCGAGATCAACCGACGCACCGACGTCGTCGGCATCTTCCCCAACGACGATGCCATCGTCCGCCTCGTCGGCGCGCTACTCCTGGAGCAGAACGACGAATGGGCAGTTCAACGCGCCCGCTACATGGCGCTGGAAACCATCGCACCAATGGGCGATGATGTCGACATCAGCCTGCCCGCCGTGGCATCCTGATCAAGCAGGCCCGCGCCGAGCATCACGGTGACGATCAGCGCCAGCTACACCACTTAGCGTAATCGCCACGCCCCATCCGCGCTTTCGTCGATGCAGGATGGTGTCAGTCGCCCCGGCCCTTTGGCGGGGCCTGAGCAAGGAAGATACGATGTGAATGTTTGCAGCGCTGGACGTGTCGCAAGAGGAGACGGCGATCTGCGTGGTGCGCCAGGATGGGACGCATGTGGCTGAGGCGAAGGTGCCGACCTGCCCGGACGCCATTGCCGACTGGCTGACAGAACGAACCGAAGGCCTCGAGCGGGTCGGGATGGAGACCGGCCCGCTGGCCGTCTGGCTCTGGAACGCGCTGACGGAGCGGCAGGTCCCGATAGTCTGCATGGATGCCCGCCACGCGAGCGGTGTTCTGAAGATGATGCCGAACAAGACCGACCGGCATGACGCCCGCGGCCTCGCGCAGATCGTCCGCACCGGTTGGTTCAAGGCCGCGCAGATCAAGAGCCACGATGCCTATGTCAACCGGGCCATGCTGACAGCGCGTGAGGCGTTGGTCGGCATGCGTGTCAAGCTGGAGAACGAGATCAGGGGGCTGCTGAAGACCTTTGGCGTCATGTTCGGAAAGCGGGTCGGCGGCTTCAAGCGCCGGGCCGAGGAGATCATCGACGACGAGCTGGCGGTCGCCCCGGAACTCGTGCCGATCTTCGAGGCCCTGATGCAGGCGCGCCGGGACATCCTCGCCCGCATCGCCGCGCTCGACAGCAGGATCCGGGCAGTAGCCAAGCGGCATGCGACGGTCCGCCTGCTGATGACTGCGCCAGGCGTAGGGCCGATCACGGCTATGGCGGTGGTCGCGGCCTTCGATGACGCCTCCCGCTTCCGCCGATCGTCCAGTGCGGGCGCATGTATCGGGCTCACGCCACGACTCTACGGGTCCGGAGAGATCAGCCGGAACGGGCGGGTGCCCAAGCGGGGTGACCGCTTCACCAGGAAGTGCCTGTTCGAGGCGGCGAATGCCCTCTTCTGCCGAAACCTCGGCGGTCCCCGCCTGCAGGACTGGGCCAAGGCGATTGCCGAGCGAACCGGACCGCGCAAGGCAAAGGTTGCGTTGGCCCGGAAGCTGGCGGTCACCCTGCACGACATGTGGCGCACCAATACGCCCTTCCGGGAGGTCGTGATAGCGTAGTAGACTAACCGTAAAACGACGCTGACCTTCAGCGCGACCGAATGCGTCCAGCCGGGACGCGCAGCGAGGGTGAGATCGCTCCCACGGCTGAGGCAACGACCGCGCGCACACCACTTCGATCCACCCGACCCTGAACGCAAACATGCGGCCCCAAGCGGAGACCGCAGAGAGAACCTCAGAGCCTGGCACGCAGGATGAACCGCAGCGAAATCAGCCCTTGACCAAGGCGATTAGAGAACGCCGTGGGACACTATCTCTCCGGGCTGTAATTCTCCGGACCTGTTTACCGCCGTTGACACGTTTCTCGGGAACAGCCTCAAGTCATTGCTTAAAATTGATCTTTTGAACCTTGTGATGCACGCAATCTGGAAAATCCATTCGGATGGCAGACGGAACGGAGATCGAACGCCGACCGTTGCGTCGCGGTTCGGCTGCAGCGTGCGGCCAATCTTACCACAACAGTTGTTCGTGCTTTGTGCGGCAGTAGCCTCGTGTTCCCGCTGATCCCACGAACGACTGGAGACGACGATGGCACGAGCGCATTGGGCGCGGATTGCGCCAGCGTTCGAGACCGTCTGGGGCACCGCGCCGGCATCGGGCGATCGCACGTTGCACTTTGACCCCGGCGGTGCTTAGAGAACGGCATTGTTGACGGAGTTTTCGAAATGCATAACTGTCAATCAAGCTGGGTTGGAGGAGGCATGTCGTGGCAGAGGCGGTGCACGATGGGATGCCGGGCTGCTTCGGCAGGTCAGCTTGACATCGCGATCCCGAAGCGATCGGGCGATCCACGCGGCCTGGAAACCGCATGCGTCCGAAAGCCCTTTCCGGGTTGACACCGACTGGCCTGTCGGGCGTCGGACAAGTGTTTCGTGCATGGCCCGGTGACGTAGAGATGCATGTCGTCGGCGGCATTTCGACCCCCTTGGAGAAGCGGATGTCCGAGCCACGCGGGCAAAGGAGCTTCGGGGATGAACTGGCGCAGGCGGCGGTGCTGGTCATCGACGACGAGCCGGGCATGCGCAACTTCCTGTCAAAGGTCTTGATCGACCATTGCGCAAGGGTCGCGGTGACGGCGGATACGCGCGAGGCGTCGCGCCTTTTGGATGAAAGCACCTTTGATGTCATTGTTCTGGACAATCTCATGCCAGACAAGACCGGGCTCGAATGGCTGGACGAACAACGCCAGATCGGTCTTTTCAGCGATGTGGTGCTGATCACCGCGCATGCCGATCTGGAAACGGCGATCAGGGCGATCCGTGCGGGTGCGTCCGATCTACTGCTGAAGCCGTTTCGATCCAACCAGGTGTTGAACGCGGTTGCACGCAGCTTGGAGCGGGCGCGGCTGCGGCGTCAGAATACGGTGCTGCGCCACGAGCTCGAGGTCGGTCAGGATATCCTGAAGCACCGTGATGCGCTGCTTGGCATCTCGGCCGAGATTCAGAGCGTGCGTCAGGTGATCGGGCAGGCCGCCATTTC
>JBGSWJ010000438.1:0-5439 GCA_041752495.1 Rhodobacterales bacterium | reverse complement strand
CTGCGCCGCCGCCGCAGGGCGTCAAACACATGGTCACGGATCGCGGCCCGGTCGCCCGACCCTGCAAAGCGATTATCGCGGCCCCATTGCGTCAGCACCTTTTCGGCAGGATGCCCGGCAAGGATACGGTCCAGAACCTCGATCGCCGCCGCGACCCGCGCCCCGGGCGTCATCGGGTTTCCGACCGCTGAAAATCACACCGCCCGTTGAACCCGCCCATACCGCCCCTCCCGGCCCTTCGGCGCTGGGTACCTGCGGCAGGTCCGCTACACAAGCGGTCAGCCGATCTGCGTAAGACTCAGCACATTGCCGTCCGGGTCCTTGAACCAGTTGACCCGCGCCGCGCCATCGGGCGATGTCCAGATCCCCAGATCATCCTGACCAAAACCGGGATAGATCTCGAAACTGACACCTTTCGCTTTCAGGTCAGCGGCCGCCGCCCGGATGTCCGGCACCGTCCAGCCCATGACTGGATGCGGCGCCCCGACATGGCCCTCGATATCAGACAGCCGCACGGTCAACCCTGCCATGTCAAAGGTCGCGCCGAACGCATCCTCGGCTGTCTGCCGGAACCCCATGACATCGGCATAAAACGCCTTCGACCGCCCCCTGTCAGCCGTCAGAATAAAGCCGACTGCCGTCGTTCCGTCCGGCAAACCCATCGTAAACCTCCGCCACCCGCTACAGGCAAAGTCTATCACAACTCACGTCACCGGTCCACGCCTCACCCCACGCGGTAGTTGGGGCTTTCCCGCGTTATCTGCACGTCATGCACATGACTTTCCTTCAGCCCGGCACTGGTGATCTTCACGAACTGGCAGTTCCTGCGCATCTCGGCCACGGTCGCATTGCCGGTATAACCCATCGCGGCCCGCAGACCGCCGACAAGCTGATGGATAACCGCATGGGCCGATCCCTTGTAGGGCACCTGCCCCTCGATCCCCTCGGGCACGAGCTTGTCGCTCGCGGCATCCTTCTGGAAATATCGATCGGCCGACCCTCGCGCCATCGCACCCAAAGACCCCATCCCGCGATAGGCCTTAAAGCTGCGCCCCTGATACAGGATCACCTCTCCCGGGCTTTCGTCCGTCCCGGCAATCATGCTGCCAACCATGGCGCAGGAGGCACCGGCTGCAATCGCCTTGGCAAAATCGCCCGAAAACTTGATCCCGCCATCCGCAATCACCGGCACATCACCGGCTGCCTGCGCGCAGTCCATCACGGCGGTCAATTGCGGCACACCCACACCCGCCACCATCCGCGTCGTGCAGATCGACCCCGGCCCGATGCCGACCTTGACCGCATCGGCCCCGGCATGGATCAAGGCCCGCGTGGCCTCTCCGGTCGCTACATTGCCCGCAATGACCTGCACGGCATTCGACAGCTTCTTGAGCCGCTCTACCGCCCGCGCGACCCCTTCGGAATGCCCATGCGCCGTGTCGATCACGACAATGTCGACCCCGGCATCGACCAGCGCCTCGGACCGCTCGAACCCCGCATCCCCCACGGTCGAGGCCGCAGCCACCCTGAGCCGCCCCAACTCGTCCTTGCAGGCCGAGGGGTTCAGTACTGCCTGCTCGCTGTCCTTCAGCGTCAGAAGACCTGTCAGCTTGCCCTTGCCATCCGTCACCAGCAGCTTCTCGATCCGCCGCGCCTTCATCAGGCTCCGCGCCTCATCCAGATCGGCAGGCTCGGCCAGCATGGCCAGATTTTCCGACGTCATCATCACGCTGACCGGCGTCCGGTCATCAGCGGCGAACCGCATGTCGCGGTTGGTGACAATCCCCAGCACCCGGCCCTTTTCATCCACCACCGGGAACCCGGTGACGCGATAGCGGTCCATCAGCTCCTTGGCATCGGCCAGCGTCTGATCGGGCCGCAACGTGATCGGGTTGTAAACGATCCCCGACACGAACCGCTTGACCCGCCGGATTTCCTGCGCCTGCGCGGCCACACCAAGATTGCGATGTACCACCCCGATACCGCCCGCCTGCGCCATGGCAATGGCCATACGCCCCTCGGTCACCGTATCCATCGCGCTCGACAACAGCGGAATGTTCATCCCGATCGACCGGGTCACGCGGGTCCGCGTGTCCGCCGTCGACGGCAGCACGCTCGACGCGGCCGGCACAAGAAGAACGTCATCAAAGGTGAGAGCCTCACGAATCTCCATGCGCACACTCCCGGGGCTGGCATCGTTGGCGCGTCCCTATGGCACGGAAGGCAGGCAGGCAAAAGGCCCAATCGCCGGTCCCGCCCGTGATCATCCCTCCCCGGAACCGCAGGCGGAAACCGGGGCGAACGAGAACGGGGCTCCGCCCCCGCCGCTCTGCGGCTCCCCCGAGGTATTTGAGAGACAAAGAAACCCCTTCCGCAGGAGGACCGGCCTCGCCTGCCAGAGGACGCACAGCCCCGCCCTCGTGGTCAGGCCTTGCCCGACAGACATCCGCAAAACTCCGCTTCGTTGCTTCTTTGTCTCAAAAATACCTCGGGGGGCCGAAGGCGGGGGCAGCGCCCCCTCGGCGGGTGCCGCATTCCCGCCTCCATGTCGCATCACGGCCCCCGCACGGCGCGTTCCGCCTTCCCCCTCCGGCATTCGCCCCTATGTTGCGCAGCAACACGCACGAGGAACTGCACCGACATGAGCTTTGACAACCCGCAAGACCCCCTTGTCATCTTCACGCCTTCGGGCAAGCGGGGTCATTTCGCTGCCGGAACCCCGATCCTGACCGCCGCCCGGCAGCTGGGCGTCGATCTGGACTCTGTCTGCGGCGGGCGCGGCATCTGCTCCAAATGCCAGATCACGCCGTCCTACGGCGAGTTTCCCAAACATGGCGTGACCGTCGCCGACAACGCCCTGACCGACTGGAACTCTGTCGAGGAACGCTACGACCGTATCCGCGGACTGCCCAAGGGCCGCCGCCTCGGCTGTCAGGCCTGCGTGCAGGGCGACGTGGTCATCGACGTGCCCCCCGAATCCCAGGTTCACCGCCAGGTCGTCCGCAAGGCCGCCTCTGACCGCGCCATCGTCATGGACCCGGCCACCCATCTTTACTACGTCGAGGTCGCCGAACCCGACATGCACGAACCCACCGGCGATTTCGAACGTCTGGGCTTTGCCCTCCGCGACCAGTGGCAGGTGGACCGCGTCACGGCCCCCCTGCCCGTCATGCGCCGCCTGCAAGGCGCGCTCCGCAAAGGCAACTGGACCGTCACCGTCGCTCTCCACAAAGGCCACCGGGACGAGTCGCACCGTATCCTCGACATCTGGCCCGGCTTCTACGAAGGCCGCATCTATGGCCTCGCCATCGACCTCGGCTCCACCACCATCGCCGCCCACCTGACCGACCTGCGCAACGGAACGGTCAAGGCCAGCGCCGGGGTGATGAACCCGCAGATCCGCTTCGGCGAAGACCTCATGTCCCGCGTCTCCTACGCCATGATGAACCCTGGCGGCGACGTGGAAATGACCGATGCCGTCCGCGCCGCTATCAACACCCTCTCCGTCGAACTCGCGACCGAGGCCGGCATCGAATCCCGCGACATCATGGAGGTCGTGTTCGTCTGCAACCCGGTCATGCACCACCTCCTCCTCGGCATCGACCCGGTCGAACTCGGCCAGGCCCCCTTTGCGCTCGCCACCTCGAACTCGCTCTCGCTCGACGCAACCGAACTTAACCTCACCGCGCTCAACCCCGCCGCCCGCGTCTTCATCCTGCCCTGCATCGCAGGTCATGTGGGCGCCGATGCCGCCGCCGTCGCCCTCTCCGAACAGCCGGGCAAATCCGACGACCTCGTCCTGATCGTGGACGTCGGCACCAATGCCGAAATCCTCCTCGGCAACAAAACACGCGTGCTGGCCTGCTCCTCCCCCACCGGCCCCGCCTTCGAAGGCGCCCAGATCAGCTCCGGCCAGCGCGCCGCCCCCGGCGCCATCGAACGCGTGGAAATCGACCCGGTGACCAAGGAACCCCGCTTCCGCGTGATCGGCTCCGATCTCTGGTCCGACGACCCCGCCTTCGCCGCCGCCACCGCCGCCACAGGCATCACCGGCATCTGCGGCTCGGGCATTATCGAGGCCGTGGCCGAACTCCGCATGGCGGGCCTTCTCGACCCGAAGGGCCTCATGGGCTCGGCCGAACAGACCGGCACCCTCCGCATGATCCCCGAAGGGCGCACCCACGCATACCTCCTCCACGACGGCAGCGCAGCAGGCGGCCCGGTCATCACCGTGACCCAAGGCGACATCCGCGCCATCCAGCTTGCCAAATCAGCGCTCTATGCCGGGGCACGCCTCCTCATGGACGAAATGGGCGTCGACCATGTCGACCGCGTCACCCTCGCCGGGGCCTTTGGGGCCCATATCAGCCCCAAACACGCCATGGTGCTGGGCATGATCCCCGACGCCCCGCTCGACAAGGTCACCTCCGCCGGCAACGCCGCCGGAACCGGCGCCCGCATCGCCCTCTGCTCGGTCGCCGCCCGGACAGAAATCGAATCGACCGTCCGTCAGATCCACAAGGTTGAAACCGCGATCGAGCCCAAGTTTCAGGAACATTTCGTCAACGCCAACGCGATCCCGCACGCGACCGACCCCTTCCCGAACCTCGCCTCAATCGTCAACCTGCCCGACGTCAGCTTCAACACCGGCGGCGGCAACGATGCAGGCCGACGCCGCCGCCGGACCTGAGATCTGACCTTCCTTGGTCCTTCTTCTGGCCCCAAATATCCCGAGGGGCCGCGAAGCGGCGGGGGCGGAGCCCCCTCTGCCCCTGACCCGGATGTGAGCGCTTTACCGCTTGCCGCGAATCCGTTGCAAAGACATGCTACCCTAACGTGAAGTAACGAGGAGAGAGACTTATGGACCGCACCTTTGGCCCCATCGAACTGATCGTCATCGGCTTTGACGGCAACAACTTCACCGGTGAAATCGCCACTGCCCTCGGCGATCTCGTCGCGCGGCAGATCGTGCGCATCATCGACCTCGCCGTCGTGGTCAAGGACGCCGACGGCACCGCCCATATCCTTGAAATGCAGGAACTTTCCATCGAAGTCGCCACTGCCATGGCGATCCTGACCGGCGAAGTCACGGGCCTCCTGTCCGAGGCCGATCTGAACGACATCGCCGTCGATCTCGAACCCGGCACGACCGAGGCGGTGTTCCTTGTCGAACATCTCTGGGCCACTGAATTCGCCCAGGCCGTCCGCAAGGCCGGCGGCACGCTCATCTCCTCCCAGCGCATCCCGGGCGATATTGTCGATGCCGCACGCGCCACCCTGATCGAGACCGCGATCGCGTCCCTCTGACCCCATCACCAGGAGTAACCCCATGTTCGGTTCCCGTTCCGGCCGCCCCAGCCTCATCGGTTCCGCCGCCCGCACTGCAGGCAGGACCGCCGTCGTCGTCAAAACGGCCAATGCTGTGAACAACAGCGCCGC
>JBGSWJ010000437.1:0-8232 GCA_041752495.1 Rhodobacterales bacterium | reverse complement strand
TTGCCGCCCGAAGGCCCCGTCAGCCCAGGGCCCAGACCCTCTCCACCGCCTGCGTCCCCCGGACGCCGCCCCGCAGATCCCCCGTCGCGACCAGGGTGATTCCGTAGAGCCCGCCATAAAGTCGCGATACCTCGGCCCCGTCGACCGAAAACGGCGGTCCGGATTTCAGGCTCTGGTCATATTCGAAGCAGATCAGCAACTGCCGCGCCCCGCCCGAAATCCCATGCAGATGCGGCGCATAGCGCGTCCGCATTTCCTTTGGCAGCGCCACAAGTGCGGCCCGGTCATAGATGCCATCCACCGGCCCCAGCATCTCGCCCGTCAAGGCAAAGATATCACCGACAATGACGTCGATCCCCGCCGCGCTGAACCGTTCGAGACCGCCCACCCGCGCAATCTCAGGCTGCACCCCCAGTTCAGCAAACAAATGCTCCACCGCCAGACGGCTCAACTCGGCCCCCACAACCCGGTATCCCCGGGACAGAAACCACGCGATATCCCGCGTCTTGCCACAGAGCGGCAGAAACACCCGTGACCCCGGTGTCAGCCCCAGAACCCCATGATGGGCCAGCAACATCTCATTGGTCTCACCCTCGTGAAACCCGATCTGATTGCTCTCCCACCGCGCGTGCCAGAAATCCGGTTCCATCCTTGCCCCCGCCCTGTTCCCGCAGACAATGGCGGCCCGCGACCGGCAGAACAACCCGTCCTTTCAGAGTGTCACTCGGACGGGCAGCGCAGATAAACTTCTGGCCCAATCCCTAAGGGCTGAATCACAAGGACATTCGGGCTGGGCAGGTACACTTCAACATAACCGGCAATCGTCGAAGTGGCATACATGTCGATCCGCGCCTCCTCCCCCGTCATCCCGTAGCGCGTCAACATCGCATCTTCATCGACGGACCGCTGATAACTGCGCCCGCCCACGAACTGATAGTTGACGGCAAAACCCGTATCGCCGTCCTTGTTGAACACCCGCATTTCAAAACTGCGCGGCCCGGTCTGGCTGGCCACACGACGCAGATTGCCGCAGAAATCCCCGATCCGCCCGATGGTCTCGGTCAGGATATCCAAGTTCTGGGCATTGGCCGGGACGCCCGTCAAGGCGTCAGCGGGCAACCAGGCCCCATTCGTCGCCTTCGCGCGATTCAATGCTTCGGCCATCTCCACTTCTGCAATTCCTTCGCGGTAATCGCCCGGAATGGCAAAGATCTCTGCCGCTGCAGCAAACTCGGCTGCGAGGTCCTGCGCAATTGCCGGAAAGGGCAGGAACACAAGGCCGGCAACAGCAACACCACCAGTTATAGACAACAAACGCATCAGGAAACCTCATCAGGAAAACATCTTGAACGACGCCCCGATGGCACCCTGCCGAACCCCGTTCTGTCAAGCGTCCCCTATGGAAAGATTCAGCCGCAATCGCTAGGTATGGTCCATGACGTGGACCCTGCCCAATACACTGACCTTCCTGCGCCTCCTCGCCGCGCCCGGCGTGGCGGTCATGTTCCTTTACTTCAACCGCCCCTGGGCCGACTGGCTCGCCCTCACTCTCTTCATCGGGGCGGCGATCACAGACTATTTCGACGGCTACCTCGCCCGGCTCTGGAAACAGGAATCCCGCTTTGGCGCGATGCTTGACCCCATCGCCGACAAGGCGATGGTCGTCATCGCCATCATGGTCATCACCGGCTATTCCGGCATGAACCCCTGGCTGATCCTGCCCGCCACCGTCATCCTCTTCCGCGAAGTCTTTGTCTCCGGCCTGCGCGAATTCCTCGGCGCCAAGGCTGGCCTGCTCAAGGTCACCAAACTCGCCAAATGGAAGACGACGGCCCAGATGGTTGCGATTGCCATCTTGTTCCTGGGAACCGGCATGAAATTTCTGGAAGACAACGGCCGCGCGCCCCGGGCCGGCGAAGGCATGTTGCCGGTGGACTATACATGGTCGGCCGTGGCGACTTACGCCGGTCTGCTGCTGATCTGGATTGCAGCCGCGCTAACCGCCCTGACAGGCTGGGAGTATTTCCGCAAATCCCTGCCCTATCTGAAGGACGAGGTGCGCAAATGACCGCCCGGCGCATCGACGTCATGTATTTCGCCTGGGTCCGCGAACGCATCGGCCTGCCCCGCGAACAGATCGAAACGGCGGCGGCGACCGTCAACGACCTGATCGCCGAACTCCGCCTGCGCGAAGAACGCTATGCCGCTGCCTTTGCCGATACCAAGGCACTGCGCGTGGCGCTCGATCAGGAACTCGGCGAATTCACGTCCCTCCTCGCCGGGGTCCGCGAAGTCGCCTTCTTCCCCCCGATGACCGGCGGCTGACATGCCCGTCCGTGTCCAGCCAGACCCGTTCGACGCCGGGGCCGAACTCAACGCCTTTACCGCCACCGTGCCCGGTGCCGGGGCCGTGGTCAGCTTTACCGGCATTGTCCGCGATGTCGCCGGCGGCCTCTCGGTGATGGAGATCGAACATTACCCCGGCATGACCGAAAAGGCGATCACCGCCATCGCTGACAAAGCCCGCGTCCGCTGGTCCCTCACCGGCGCCCACGTGATCCACCGCTACGGCCGCCTGCACGCCGACGACGGCATCATGATGGTCCTCACCGCCGCCCCCCACCGCGCCGACGCTTTTGCCGCCGCAGAATTCCTGATGGACTACCTCAAATCCCGCGCACCCTTCTGGAAGAAGGAAGTCACCGCGGAAGGCGCCGACTGGGTCGCCGCCAAGGAAGACGACGAAGTCGCTCTCCAACGCTGGTAGCTTCACGCCGACCGTCGTTTCCCCAGGGCGGGGTTCAGGCCGCCTCCCCCCGATAGCAATGACATGTCACCACATGGTCATTCACCATGCCCACCGCCTGCATGAACGCATAGACAATCGTCGGCCCGCAGAACCGGAAGCCCTCCTTCTTCAGGTCCTTCGATATCCGCTCCGACAAAGGCGTCGAGACCGGCACTTCCGCCAAACTCGCCCGGTGGTTCACCACCGGGACACCTCCCACATAATCCCACAGGAACCGGTCAAACCCCCGCCTCGCCTCAATCCTTTGCCACGCCTGCGCATTGCCGATCGTGGCCTCGATCTTGCCCCTGTGCCGGATGATCCCCGGATCGGCCAGAAGCCGGACCACCTCGGCCTCGCCCCAGCCCGCGATGACATGCGGATCGAACCCCGCAAACGCCGCGCGGAAGTTATCCCGCTTTCGCAGGATCGTGATCCAGCTCAGCCCCGCCTGAAACCCGTCAAGGATCAGCTTTTCCCACAGCGCCCGGCTGTCATATTCCGGTACGCCCCATTCCTCGTCGTGATAGGCTTCGTACAAAGGGTCCGCACTTACCCAGCCACACCGATCTACCATCCCCGGCCCTCCCCAAAATACCGCCAATTCATCGCAAATCCGCGCCCTTCACACAATCTTAGCCCACCTCCCGCCATTCTGACCCGAACACATCGACAAACCCGGCAGGACGGCACATGCGCGGACTCGATTCAACAGCAACCGAACAGGGCCCGCCCCTCAACCCGTTTGAGGCGGCTTTGGCCAGCCGGGACAAGGATGTGCCCGCCATGGTGCGCGCCGCGCTGGCCCGCAACCGGGGCCAGCTTGCCTTTCAGCCCATCGTCACCGCCGGCAACACGCGCAAGATTGCCTTCTACGAAGGGCTGATCCGCCTTCTCGACGACGGCAACCGCATCATCCCCGCCGGTCAATTCATCGCCTCGGTCGAAGAAACGGCCATGGGCCGCGATATCGACTGCGTTGCACTCGCCCTCGGTCTGGAAAAGCTGCGCGTCAATCCGTCGCTGCGCCTCTCGGTCAACATGTCGGCCCGGTCCATCGGCGACGGCAAATGGCGCCGGACGCTCGACACGGTCCTCAGCAAATACCCCGCCCTCGGCCCCCGCCTCATCCTTGAGATGAGCGAAAGCTCAGCCATGATGCTCCCCGAGGTGGTGATCCGCTTCATGGCCGAACTGCAGCCGCGCGGCGTGTCCTTTGCGCTTGATGATTTCGGCGCAGGTCAGACAGCCTTCCGCTATCTCAAGGACTTCTTCTTCGACATGGTCAAGATTGACCGCCATTTCATCCGCAACATCGACTCTTCCCCCGACAATCAGGTCATCGCCGAAGCGCTGATTACCGTCGCCCATCAGTTCGAAATGTTCACCGTCGCCGAAGGGGTCGAGACCGAGGCAGAGGCCGCCCTCCTCACCCGCCTTGGCATCGACTGCCTCCAAGGCTACCTCTTTGGCGTTCCGAAAGCGACGCTCTGACCTAAGGTCAATCCCGGTATGCAATTGCATTCCGTCCGCCGATTCACGTTGCCCGAAAGAAGCGATGCCCCTAAAGAGACCCTGACTGGCAGGGAGGGGCCGTGTCGCTTTCGGACGCTCCCGCTTGCCCCATGTCACCGCAAACGATGGGAGCTTTCTGCATGACCAATGTCGTTATCGCCTCTGCCGCCCGGACCGCTGTCGGCAGCTTTGGCGGAGCCTTCGCCAACACCCCCGCCCACGATCTCGGCGCCGCCGTGATTTCCGAAGTTGTGGCCCGCGCCGGCGTGGACAAGGCCGAAGTGTCGGAAACGATCCTCGGTCAGGTGCTGACCGCCGCACAGGGCCAGAACCCGGCCCGTCAGGCCCATATCAACGCGGGCCTCCCCAAGGAAAGCGCCGCCTGGGGCATCAACCAGGTCTGCGGCTCGGGCTTGCGCGCTGTCGCACTTGGCGCACAGCACATCATGCTCGGCGATGCTTCGATCGTCGTGGCCGGTGGTCAGGAAAACATGTCGCTCTCAGTCCATGGCGCGAACATGCGTCAGGGCACCAAGATGGGCGATGTGGCCTTTATCGACACCATGATCCGCGACGGCCTTTGGGATGCCTTCAACGGCTACCACATGGGCCAGACCGCCGAAAACGTCGCCGCCCAATGGCAGATCACCCGCGAAATGCAGGACATTTTCGCAGTGGGATCGCAGAACAAGGCCGAAGCGGCCCAGAAAGCCGGCCGTTTTGCCGATGAAATCGTCCCCTTCATCATCAAGACCCGCAAGGGCGACGTGACAGTCGACAGCGACGAATACATCCGCCACGGCGCGACCATCGACGCAATGGCCAAACTCCGCCCCGCCTTCACCAAGGACGGCACCGTCACCGCTGCCAACGCCTCGGGCCTGAATGACGGCGCGGCCGCCACGCTCCTCATGTCCGCAGACGAGGCTGAACGCCGCGGCATCGAACCGCTGGCCCGCATCGCCTCCTACGCGACGGCCGGGCTGGACCCGTCGATCATGGGCGTCGGCCCGATCTATGCAAGCCGCAAGGCACTGGCCAAGGCCGGCTGGAAAGTCGAAGACCTCGACCTCGTCGAAGCAAACGAAGCTTTCGCCGCCCAGGCCTGCGCCGTGAACAAGGACATGGGCTGGGACCCGGCCATCGTGAACGTGAACGGCGGCGCCATCGCCATCGGCCACCCGATCGGCGCCTCGGGCGCGCGCGTGCTCAACACGCTCCTCTTCGAAATGAAGCGGCGCGGCGCGAAAAAGGGTCTCGCGACCCTCTGCATCGGCGGCGGCATGGGCGTGGCGCTCTGCGTCGAACGCCCCTGACGGATCGTGGGTTTCACCCACCCTACAGGCGTAGGGTGGGTGAAACCCACCTTCCTTGACCGATCAAACCCAATTCAAGACTGACTCTGGGAGGAGTTTTCACATGTCTCGTATCGCCCTCGTCACCGGCGGCTCGCGCGGTATCGGTGCCGCCATTTCCAAGGCGCTTCAGGCCGCAGGCTACACCGTTGCCGCAACCTATGCCGGCAATGCCGAAGCCGCCGCCGCCTTTACCGCCGCAACCGGCATCAAGACCTACAAATGGGATGTCGCCGATTACGACGCCTGCAAGGCCGGGATCGCCCAGGTCGTGGCCGAAGTCGGCCCCATCGACGTGCTCGTCAACAACGCGGGCATCACCCGTGATGCGCCCTTCCACAAGATGACGCCGCAACAGTGGCACGAGGTCATCAACACCAATCTCACCGGCCTATTCAACATGACGCATAACGTCTGGCCCGGCATGCGCGACCGCAAGTTCGGCCGCGTCATCAATATCTCCTCGATCAACGGCCAGAAGGGCCAGTTCGCCCAGGCCAACTATGCCGCCGCCAAGGCCGGCGATATCGGCTTCACCAAGGCCCTCGCGCAGGAAGGCGCGCGCGCCGGTATCACCGTCAACGTCATCGCCCCGGGCTATATCAATACCGAGATGATGAGCACGATCCCCGAAAAGGTGATGAACGAAGTCATCCTGCCGCAGATCCCCGTCGGCCGCCTTGGCGAAGCTGACGAGATCGCCCGCGCCGTGGTCTTCCTCGCCTCCGATCAGGCCGGGTTCATCACCGGATCGACCCTGTCGGCCAACGGCGGCCAATACATGGTCTGATCAGGCCAACACGACAAACACAGGGCCGGTCCTTGCGACCGGCCCTTTTTGTTGGCATGACGCGCCTCATGTCGAAATCCACCGCCACACTGACCGGGTTCGGCGCGGTCCTGCTCTGGTCGCTCTTGGCGCTTCTTACCGTGCGCACCGCCCCCGTGCCGCCCTTCCTGCTCAACGCGCTGACCTTTGCCATTGGCGGCGCGGTGGGCCTTGTCTGGGTCGCGCTGTCAGGCGGCTTCGGGCAACTCACCCGCATCCCGTTGCGCGTCTATCTCTTTGGAACAGCGGGGCTTTTCGGCTACCACTTTCTCTATTTCACCGCCCTCCGCATGGCCCCCGCAGCCGAGGCGGGGCTGATCGCCTACCTCTGGCCCCTGCTGATCGTGCTCTTTTCGGGCCTCCTGCCGGGCGAAAAACTCCTCCCCGGCCATTTGCTGGGCGGGCTGATCGCCTTCGCAGGCGCGGCGCTCATCGTCACTTCAGGCGGCACTGGCTTCAACGCCGAAAACCTGCCTGGCTACGGGCTCGCCTTCCTCTGCGCCCTGACATGGGCCACCTATTCCGTCGTCTCCCGCAGTTTCGGGAAAATCCCCACCGCCAGCGTGACCGTCTTCTGCCTCGCCACCGCCGTCCTGTCCCTGATCGCCCATCTCGCACTCGAAGAAACGGTCTGGCCCGCCACCACATCCGGCTGGCTGGCCGTGATCGGCCTTGGCCTCGGCCCGGTCGGGCTGGCCTTCTTCATCTGGGATGTCGGCGTCAAACGCGGCGATATTCAGCTTCTTGGCGTGGCATCCTATGCCGCACCGCTCCTGTCCACACTCGCCATCGTCCTCGGTGGCGTCGCCACCCTGACATGGACGCTCGGTTTGGCCGCCGTTCTGATTGCCGGGGGGGCTGCGCTGGCGGCAACCGCCAGCGCCCGCCAAAGGCCCGTCAGTGCGTCGAAAGACGCGTGATTTCCTCTTTCAGGTGCAGTTTCTGCTTCTTGAGCTTGGCGATCTCAAGATCGTTGGCCCCGGGTGTGCGCTGGGCCACTTCCACGGCCTCTGACAGCGACTGATGCTTTTTCTTCAATTCCTGCAGGTGTGAACTCAGAGACACGTCGTTCCTCCTTTGGTTGAATCAGCGTAATTCGAATTGCAGCACACATTTACAATTCTGTCACGCGACACGAGAGCGCATCCCCCGTCAGGCCAAGTTTCGCCGCAACACGTTGCCGAAACCTTAATCGCCCCAGTCCAAAGCGGCCCCGTCCCTCAGAATCGCCTTCACGGACACTGCGAAATCTTCCCCATCCCGCAGATGCCTGTCCCCGTCATGCAGGACCAGTGGCGCCAGCAGCCGGAACGGTGCCTTGCCCCCCTTCCGCGCCCGCAGCAGAAAAAGGTCCGCCCCCCGGCCCACCCGCGCCGCCAGCGGCAGCACCACGACAGACCCCAGCCGCCCGTCCAAAGCGCCCAGAACATCCGGCAACCGCGCCACACGCTGAATGACAGTCATCCACCCGCCCGACCGCAACCGCCGCGTCCCGGCATCAACCCAAACCGGAAGCGGAGTCGCCCCGCCCAACGCCACATCCCGCCCAACATCCGCCGAACCCGTCCCCGACGCCCGGTCAAAATAAGGCGGGTTCATCATCACATGGTCAAACGACTGCGCCCGCAACGCACCGGGCAGGGCCGCCACATCCCCCTCGACCACCTCAAACGCGATGCCGTTCTCTGCCGCATTCCGCCGCGCCAGCGCCGCATAGTCCGCCTGCACCTCGACCCCGGTCACGG
>JBGSWJ010000436.1:0-3009 GCA_041752495.1 Rhodobacterales bacterium | reverse complement strand
AGATCGACCGCTTCTCCTCATCCGTCCAAAGCCGCTTTGTGCGCCGAACCAATCCGAACCCCATAGTGTCCACTATCCAAAGCGGACACTATCAAACCCACTCTATCAGCAGCAGGGCAGCCAGACCGGACGCTTACCGATGGACAGGCAGGGCCTGGGGTTTTGCATAGTTGTCCTTGTCGCCCGCGAGCTTCGTGGTGGCCGCTTCATACGGTTCAGCAACATCGTCCTTGAGGGCTACGGCTTCTATTTCGTCTGCCGCTCCGAACACCCGCGGCGGAGAGCTTTGGAAGCTCTCCGCCGGTGGATGCAGAGACAGGTCTCTGCCTGAAGATTGATGCCGAACCTGCGAAAGGCTTCGAAACTAGCGGCGACCTTGAAGCCGAACGGTGGGTTTCGCTGAAACGTGGGACGCCGCCAATGCTCCGGGAGTGCTCCCTGATCGGTTTACTCAATCTTTGAACCACAAACTCTCCGGATAGCACGGGGCGTTTCATTCTGGTCCGAGAGCACGGAGCATGAAGGCCTACAGACCAGCCAATCGATGATCGCCGAAATCAGGACCGATTGCGGATTGAACCCCGCATATCGTTCAGCAACAGTGTCAGCATTGGGTTGCCAGTCGCCTCTCGCCAATCCCTCCTGCGGGCTTTGATGTCATCATAGGTGCGTTTGGCAGTTTGGTCGCCCGTTCCGCAAAGGCTCCGGGCATAGCCCCGCCCGTGTTTTGCAAAAGGTTTTGCGCTATGGCTGATCGCGTCTGCCCGGAACTCCCACCTGATGTCTTTGGTGGTTTCATGAGCCGTCGTTCGTTCCTGCGGTCCTCTGGCGCCGTCTTGGGCGCCGCGACTTTCGTAGCAGCGTATGCCCGGCCCGCCATGGCGGTCCCTCCCCCGACCTATCCGATTGAAACGCCCGTTGTAACGACCGTAGACCGGATGCTTTCCTTCCCGTTGACAATCTCGCCAGTCCTGGCCCCGGCAGAACTGAACCAGGTCGCACGTTTTGCCGAACTCGGCTACGGGGAATGGTCTTTTGGCGCAGGACTGCCAGTCATGGAGCGGCTTGACCTTATGCCTGCGGGCTATGTTCGTCCGGATGACAACGCAAAGACCCGTCTGGGCCGGTTCTTCACCTTCGCCGACGTCCATATCACCGACAAGGAAGCGCCCAATCAACTCATCCTGTTCCAGGAGACAGAACCGGCCTCGGTCACGAACACATCGATTTATTCACCGATCATGCCCTACACGACGCAGGTTCTGGATGCTGCGGTCCAGACAGTGAACGACCTGCACCGTCGCGATCCGTTCGATTTCGGTATCTCTCTGGGGGATGCCAGCAACAACGCCGCCTTCAACGAGATCAGGTGGTATATCGACGTGATGGACGGTGCGTTCATCCACCCTGCGTCGGGTGCGCAACTCGGTGCCGATCACATCGACTATCAGATGCCGTTTCAGGCGGCGGGCCTCGACAAGGATATCCCTTGGTATCAGGTGATGGGCAATCACGACCATCTGCTGATCGGCTCCTTTCCTTTTGATGAAGACTCCTCCCTTGGGTTCCGCGAGTCCTATACGGCGGACTATGTCTGGGCCGTCGGCAATGCGCTGAGGCCCGACATGTCGGCCTTTCCGCCGATGTTCGATTACCGCAACCTGCGGACCGCCCCGTTCTACTTTACCGGTATTCTCGACGGGACGACCGACCTGGGTATTGTGGTCCATGCCGGCGCAGCCGACGATCCGGTTTTTGCGGGCGGCGCGCCACTGGTGACGGCCGACCCTGACCGCCGTCCGCTCCTGCGCTCTGAATGGATCGACGCGTTTTTCGACACGAAATCAGGCCCTGTCGGGCATGGCTTCAATCTGATCGATCGTGTTGACGGCACCGGGCCCGACGCGGAATTCACCTGCTACAGCTTTGTTCCCAAATCCGAAATTCCGCTCAAGATCATTGTTCTTGACGTGACCCAGTCCGAACATGACGGATCGAAAGACATTCATGGCCACGGCTATCTCGATGGGCGGCGCTGGGCATGGCTTCAGGCCGAACTCGCCGCCGGCCAAGCTGATAACCAGCTGATGATCATCGCAAGCCACATTCCCATTGGCGTCTCTGCCATCGGTTCCAAGATGGAATGGTGGGCGGGCGACGCGAGCATGAAACCGGGCTTTGAAAACGCAACCGATCTCGGCGGTCTGATCGACGTCCTGCAATCGGCACCCAACCTGCTGCTGTGGATGGCCGGGCACCGCCACTACAACGTGGTCAAGGCTTTTCCCGCCGCTGCAGGCAAACCGCCGGAACAGGGGTTCTGGCAGGTCGAGACGTCCTCGCTCCGCGATTTTCCCCAGCAATTCCGCACGTTCGAAATCTTTCTCAACAGTGACTATACCGTCTCGATCCAGACTCTGAACGTGGACGTCGCTGCCGCCAGCGGAACGCCAGCCGCACAGTCCCGCAAACACGCGATCGCCACGCAGCAGATCATTCAGAACGACCTGCGGCGCAACAATCCCAACCTGGCAACTGCTGGGGGACAGGGCACACTTGCCGTGACCAGCATGGACCCGACCCGTCCCCAGAACGATGACCCGGCCGCAACCGATCCAACGATCCGGTTTCACGATCTTTCGATGGCTGATCTGCCGGTCCCCTACCATGCCTCATGCAATGTCGAACTGCTCAAGCCGCTCAGTCCCGAGATGGTCGCACACCTCAGACAGGGCTTTCCATTTTCCGACTGACTGAAAGTGCAGTGGCGAAGGTGTCTCCCAAACGAAGCGCCAAACTGGGTGGGTCTACTCCAAAGCCGCGCTTCGACAGATGTCGCGGCGAAACCTCAGTCTGGAGCCTAGAATGGTAAGCGTCCGGTCTGACCGCTATCCGTTCCAGCGCCACGGGAGCAGTTCATCGACCTTGGTGATCTTGTAGTCGGGGATGCGGGCCAGAGTGTCGGCGAGCCAGGCGTGGGGATCGACGGCATTTAGCTTGGCCGTTTCG
>JBGSWJ010000435.1:0-2878 GCA_041752495.1 Rhodobacterales bacterium | reverse complement strand
AAGGCCAGCCGCTTCGTCGCGGTAAAGTCGAGCGCCGGGGCCTCGCCCCAGACCTCTCCGATCACGCCGCCCAGACCCGGACAGCCCAACCCCTGTTCCATCGCCCAAAGCACATCGACCGCCCGCCCCACCTCGAGCAGGAGCACGTCGAAGGGCGCACCCATCCCCGCCAGATAGGGCCGCCCGGTTTCGCGCCGCGACAGGCGATCCTGAATCCATAGGACCGGCCCCTTGTCGGCGCGCAGATGCGCAAGCGCAAAGCCCACCGCCGCCGCATCGACCGCCGTTTCGGGGAATATCTCGGCCAAGGTGGCCTGACGGTCCCCCGGGTCGGGCCGGTCTGTCATGGAGGGAGGAAGATGGGGCAGGCACTGCACGGGGACTCGCGATCTGACAGGGTTTGTTCCTGTTTTGTTCTAGCGCGAGTCGATGCGCAGGTCAAACCCTCCGCTGCATCATCGGCATCGCCGGGAGGGCCAGTGCCGCAAGCGCCAGACACCAACGGCCGCGTTAAGCCTTCCTAGACATTCCCTCATGCATACATACACATTGACCCATGTCGATGATCTATGACCTTGAGCAAATAGAGAGAACGGTCCTGCCGACCGACCCCAGTTTCCGAACGATCGAACGCGAGGTAATCGATCGTCACATCAATGATGCACGACACAATGCACTCGCGAACGCGAAGGACGAGTACCTTCTTTCACTGATGCGACTTCTGGCACTTCCGGGGAACGGACATACACGCCTGATCCCAAATAATGCCATCTCGGTCCTGCCTCTCAGGTTCGTAACCATCGGGCGCGCTGTACGGTTGCTCGGTGCCCCGTCCGGTTTCGCCGGGGCGATTGGCAGCGATTTGATGTCCATCAATGGCGTTCCTGTGAGCGAGATCGAAGTCGCCGCGGAGAAATTTCTGGCAGGGACGAGACAACGAAGACGCGTCATCGGGCCAATCCTTTTCGTTTGGCCGAGCGCATTGGTCCGCATGGGCGTGTTTTCCGGCGAAGGCACAATCGAATACCAGATACGCAATCAGGCGGGACGGATCAGCGATATTGTTCCGGATATGGCAAACAGGGTTCCCGGGTCTACACTCTACCCCCGAAACGAGCATGGGAAAGCCGACGCTTCCTGGTCTCCCAAGACCTTTCTGGAGATACGGGATTTCGGCCAACGCGGACTGCTATTGGTGCTTCCGAGCTTCTTTGATCCTGGTGAAACTGACTTCACGAATGCCGTTTCCGAGGCTTCAGGCCGCGTAAGAGCACGCCCCTACACGCCTCTTCTTATTGATGTTCGCGGCAATACGGGCGGCAACTTTCTCCGGACCATGCCATTGATCGACGCGATTTTGGAGGGCGGGGAAGATCGCCGGGTTGGCGTGCTTGTCGACAAATTCACCTTCTCCGCCGCGATCGTCTTCGTCGCCATCCTGAAGCACCGTCTCGGAGCGCGGCTCAAACTCATCGGGGAAGAGATGGGGGACGGTCTGACCTTCTTTGCCGAAGGTGGAACAATAGACCTGTCGACCGGCGGCGCGGTCGTCCGCTACTCATCGGCCTTTCATGATTGGGCAGGAGGTCGCATCGACGAGACCACTCCGAGCGAGATCGCAGAAGAGATCGTCCCGGTCGGAACACTGGAGTTGGATCGTGTTTGGATCGCAAACTCTGACCATGTTGGAACGCTGGATCGGTTCTGCCTGGACGTTCTCGACAGCCTGGAGTCCTAGACGAGCGTCCGCTCTGCCCGCAAGGCAGCCCCCTACACACACGTCAACGCAAGTGAAACCGGCGCAAAGGACAACCGAAACTCGCCCACCCAAAGGCTCATGCTACCCCCCAGCCCCCAATGCCGCATCCGTCACCGCCGACAGCGCCAGCGCCGTGGCCCCCTGTGCCCACACGAGATCGCCCCAGGCGTGGATCTCTACCTTGCAGGGGGCACGCCCGTCCGAGAGGGTGAGGGACCGCATCTCGGCCAGCACTTCCTCGGCATAGAGGTAGTCATAGCGCATCCGTTCGCCCGACAGTATGATCAGTTCCGGGTCGAACAACTGGATCACATTGGCCAGCCCTACCGACAGATACCGCCCCGCCCGGCGAAAGATGGTCAGCGCGGCCTGATTGCCCGCCTTCGCCTCGCCGAACAGCGTCTCCAACATCGCCTGAGGGCTCTGCATGTTGCGAGGGTTGCGGCCCAAAGCGGTCGAGGCCTCGCGCGCCAGCGCATAGTCGGCCAGATACGCCTCAAGGCACCCCCGCCGCCCGCAGCGGCACAAAGCCCCGTCCAGCTGCACCTTGATATGGCCGAGTTCAAGCCCCATCCCCCTTGTGCCCCGGAACAGGCGGTTCCCCAGCACCATGCCCATGCCGACACCCTGTTCGATGGTCACGACCGCGAAATCCGACATCGCGCGGCCCGCGCCGAACCACAACTCGGCGAGTGTCAGCACGTTCGAATCGTTGTCCACATGCACGGGGATGCCGAACCGCGCCTCAAACGCGGCTTTGACCTGCAAGTCGGGTTCGCTCATCAGCGGCGACCACGGGATCGATCCGGTTTCATGGTCCACCAGCCCCGGCACTCCGATGCCCACGGCCACCACATCCGACCGCGCCACCCCGGCATTGGCCAAAAGTGTGGCGATCAACTCGCCCATCTCGTCCATAATCTGGTCCAGCGTCTTGCGGATCGGCGGGGTGGGCAGGGTGGCGTCAGCCAGCATGTTGCCCGCGAAATCGGTCAGCACGGCGGAATGGCGTTCGTCCGACAGCTTGATCCCGATGACATTGCGCCCCTCGGGCACCACTTCAAGCGCAACAGGGGGCCGTCCGCGCCCGGCCTGCCCGCCCGGCGGCGGCGTCCCCTC
>JBGSWJ010000434.1:0-11238 GCA_041752495.1 Rhodobacterales bacterium | reverse complement strand
GGTCTTCCAGCGCTGCGACAAGCGCCGCCGCAATCCCCTGCCGCCGCCATCCCTCCGCCGTCACAAGCCCGACAACCCAGGGCCCTTCGCCCCGCTCTGCCCCATGCGAAGCCTCCGCCAGACTTCCTGTTGCCACCGGTTCGCCCCCTGCGGTCAGCACGACCATCCCGAATGGAAGCCCCGTCTGACGGCTCCGGTCCGCCAGATCGGCCCCGGCATCTCCCGGCCCGCCGGGGCCATAGTAGTCCGGCCATGCAGCCCGCATGATCGCGGTCAGCGCCACCATGGCAAAAGGCGCATCGCAAAGGGCTGCGATGCGCCAGTCCGGGCCGTTCAGCCCCCCGTCCGTCATTGCCCCGAAATCGCCTCGGCGAACAAAAGAACCACCGTCTGCTCGTCCAGATACCCCGTCGCATTCAGGCCCCGGTCTCGCTGATAGTTTCGCAACGCCCGGCGGGTATCGTCGTCAAACACGCCGTCCACGGTCCCCGGTTCAAGGCCCAGCTGATCCAGCCGCCGTTCGATCCGGCGCAGGTTCGCAGGCCCGATCCCCAGCGCCGCCTCCGTCGCCGCCGCGCCCTGCTGGTTGGCGGCATTCTCGTCCGCTGCGACAAGCCTGTCGATCCGCGCCTGCGCATCGCTGACAAAGGCCCCCTGCGGGAAGTCGCGCAGATAGATCCGGTAGGCCCGGATTGTGTCAGTCCCCCGTGCCGCATCCCACGCTGCCCGGTCCGCCGCCTGCGCCTCTTGCCGCTTGTTGGCCTCGATCGTTTCAAGCTGCCGTGTCGCCGTCGCGGCGAAAAGCCCGTCCGGATACCGGTCAAGGTAGGCCCGCAGCCCCGCCTCATCCCCATGCGCCCCAGTTTCATCCCAGAACGCCCTGTCCGCCGCCGCCGCAATCTGCTGCTGCCGCGCCGCCTCGGCCTCGATCTGGGCCGACCGGCGCGCGGCCTGCGCGTCCAGACGGCTGATCTGTTCTGCCGTCAGGTACGACGTCTGCGCATATCCGTTCTGCTGCTGCCAGTTAGTGATCGCGCTGCGCGTTGCCGCGCCGAATATCCCGTCGATCCCGCGCGTATTGAACTCAAGCAGCGTCAGGTTCTGCTGGATATCGCGGCGCTGATCCCGGGTCAGGTTCAGTGCCTCCTCGGCCAGCCGGTCCTGCCGGTTCGGCTCGGTCTGAATGGCCCGGATGGCGGCCTGCGCCTCGGCCACATGGGCGCCTTCCGGAAACCGGGCGATATAGGTCCGATAGGCCTCGACCGTATCCAGCGCAACCGTCCCCTCCCACAGCGCGCGTTCAACCGCAGGATTGACGACCGGCGCCTCGACCGGGTCAACCGGCCCGGTCTCTTCCGGACGGTCCGGCATGAACAGGAACTGCTGCGGCAGGAACCCCTGCGCCTGCAGATCGCCATTGCGGGTCACAAGCGCACCCAGATCACCCTGCGGCACGACCAGTTCATTCTTCATGAACGCCGCCACCTTGCCCGGCGCGCCGCGCAGCACCGTGACACCCTGCGGAATATCCAGCGCCCCGATCCCTTCGCGCAGCCAGGGGTCATAGACCGTATCGCCATCCGGGTCCGTGGACAGGATCAAAAGCGCACGGCCCTGCGCCCGCGACAGGATCGTCAGCAGGCTTTCGACCGGGACCGCGCCCGAGCCCAGCGACAGGATGCCGGGCGTGGCCGACTCGGCCGTCAGGAACCATGTCCTTGACCCGTCCGTCGCAAACCGCCCCGACAGCGCCACCACGATCCTCTCGGCATCCGGCAGGGCAGCCGAGAACTGCTGCAACGCCGCCGCCGTCTCCGCGTCCGATCCGTTCGGGACCGCGATCACTTCGAACCCCAGATCGGCCAACCCGGGCGCAGCATCCGCCACGGCGGCCGCCCCTCGCAGGGGCTCCAGCGTCTCGTAGGCGCCACTCCCCAGGATCAGCGCCACATCCTCAGCCCATGCGGCACCGGGGACAAGGGCAGTCGAAGCCAAAAGGGCACGCAGCACGGCGTGGGCGGTAAGGTCTCGGAACATCGTCGTCTCCTATGGTCGGCAGGCCTGTGGACGCGCGGTTCTGTCTGGTCTTTGTATTGGATGCGCGCCGCTGTGCCCTGACAGTGCATGGCAGGGGCCGCTATTCAATAGCGGCCTCATGTTAAGCCATATACGGCAAAGCCTTGCCTGTTCCGGGTCTGGTCCGACCCCCGGGATCAGGACCAACCCCCATGGCAGGGCCAAGGCGCGCGCGCCCCGCCCACGGATCGGTCAACGATACTCAGTAAACCTCGTCCTCGGCCTCCAGCGCCGAAATGCCCAGAGCGTCCAGCCCGTTCTCAAGATGGTCAGCCAGATGCGGCGACCCCTTGAGATATTCCGCCGTCGGCGTCGATGCCTCTTCCCGGGCCGTCTGGACCGCCTCCCCGAACTCCTCGGGCTCGAACGTTCCCCGGCCAACCCACATCAGGGCGACAAGGCTCGTCTGTTCGTCCTCATTCAGCGCCTCGATGAAAGCGTCGAACTCGGCCTCGGTAGTGTCGAGCTCACGGGCGAGGATGATGATCTCACCGACCTTGTCGATGGCGATGTCCAGCATGGCAGGTTCCTCCGTTTCGGTTGGACCGACCATGAAGGACCGCCAGACATCCGGCCTTGATCTAAAGCAAGTCGCGCCGGGGTGGCACTCAGGCCGCCAGCCCCTTTGACCCCATGCCAAGGAACTTCTTCCGCCGGGCATCGCGCAGGTCGCCGCCCTTCTTGCCCGTCAATTCGCCCAGCATTGCGCCAATCGCCTTGCGCACAGCCTCCATCGTGGCGGCGCGGTCGCGGTGCGCCCCGCCCACAGGTTCCTTGATGATCTTGTCGATCACGCCAAGGTCGGACAGATTCTGCGCCGTCAGGCGCAGCGCCTCGGCCGCTTCGCGCATCTTTTCGGCGTCCTTCCACAGGATCGACGCGCAGCCTTCGGGCGAGATCACGGAATAGATCGAATGTTCCAGCATCGCCACGCGGTTCGCCGTGGCAAAGGCCACAGCCCCGCCCGATCCGCCTTCGCCGATGATGACGCTGACCAGCGGCACCTTGATCGACAGGCATTTCTCGGTCGCCCGCGCAATGGCTTCGGACTGGCCCCGCTCCTCAGCCCCCTTGCCAGGATAGGCGCCCGGCGTGTCGATCAGCGTGATGACCGGGATGCCGAAACGGTCGGCAAGGTCCATCAGGCGGATCGCCTTGCGATAGCCTTCGGGGCGGGCCATGCCGAAATTCCGCTCGATCCGCGATTTGGT
Source organism: Rhodobacterales bacterium (assembly GCA_041752495.1). Taxonomy (GTDB): domain Bacteria; phylum Pseudomonadota; class Alphaproteobacteria; order Rhodobacterales; family Rhodobacteraceae; genus JAPLPE01. The sequence goes on along the minus strand of JBGSWJ010000434.1, from coordinate 7,951 downwards.
GTCATGGCCCTTTTCATGGCCGATCACCATCACCGCCTGCCCGTCAAACCGCGCCAGCCCACCCATCACCGAATGGTCATCGGCAAAGTTCCGGTCCCCGGCCAGCGGCGTGTATTCACTGAACAGCGCCTCGATATAGTCCCGGCAATGTGGCCGTTCCGGATGGCGCGCGACCTGACATTTCTGCCATGCGGTCAGGCTGCCATACATGGCGATCAGCATGTCCGACGCCTTCTTGTCGAGCCCCGCAGCCTCCTTCTCGACATCCATACCCGGATTGGCGCGGCCCATGGCGCGCAGTTCCTCGGCCTTGCCTTCGATCTCGGCGAGCGGTTTCTCGAACTCGAGGTAATTCATGGGCGCATCCTGCCTGATTTCGTTCTTCGTATATGACCCCGCGACGGGATCATTGCAACTCGGCAAGAGCCGTCCTTCCGAACATCCCCGCCACCGATAAAAGTTGCAAAAAGCGGGGGGTCTTGCCACTGTGGGAATGAATATTTGAACCAGGAGATTTCAGATGTCCCCCCGTTTCGCGATGATGTGTGCCGCCGTTCTGGCATCGACAACCTTCTTGTCCGCCCCCGCCTTTGCGCAGGACGTCGATTTTGGTGACGACAGCGGCCAGTGGATCCGTGACGGCGAATGTGACGATCCCCGTTTCGAAGGCCCGGGCATGGCCAGCGTCCTTGATGCGGTGAACACGATGGCCGACGCTTCGGATTGCCGCAAGGCGTTCCAGCAGGGCCGCATCACACTGATCCCAGCAGATGCCCCGGCGCCGGAACCCCAGGATACCGGCCCCACAACGGCAGGCGCCATCGATTTCGGCACAGACTCGAGCCCCTGGATCAACGACGGTGAATGCGACGACCCGCGCTTTGAAGGCGAAGGCATGTCGGCCGCCCCGGTTGAATCCGATACGCTGGCCGACGCCTCAGACTGCCGTGCGGCTTACGAGGCCGGGACGATTGCCCTTTCGGGTGACGTGCCCGCAGTCACGCCCGTAAACGGCAGCGACGCCGATACGGCGGGCACCGTGGATTTCGGCGATGACACCGCGATCTGGGCCAATGACGGCGAATGCGACGACCCCCGCTTTGTCGGCGAAGGCATGTCGCCCGCGCCCGTCGAAGCCGACACCGGCCACGACGCCTCGGATTGCAAGGCGGCCTTTGACGCCGGGACCATCGCCCTCGCCGGTGACGCGCCCGTCGCCCCGCAGGACAACACCGCCGATGCGGTCACAGACATCGACTTTGGCGACGATACCGCACTCTGGGCCAATGACGGCGAATGCGACGATCCCCGCTTCGAAGGCCCGGGCATGTCGCCCAATCCCGCAGCCGAAGATACCGGCCACGACGCCTCCGATTGCCGTACACTCCTCGGCGCGGGCATGATCTCCCTCATCGGCGGCACCCCGATGGCTCCGCCGACCGATGAAACACAGCCTGCGGGCGCCATCGATTTCGGCGCAGATTCGGGCGAATGGATCCTCGATGGCGAATGCGACGATCCCCGGTTCTCGGGTCAGGGCATGGCCGACTATCTGGTTGACGACGATATCCGCGCCGATGCGACGGACTGCAAGACGCTTTATGACGCCGGTCAGATCACCTTCAACGGCGACATGGGCGCACCCCCGGCCAATAACACGACGCAGGACACGACGGTCACCGTCGATTTCGGCACCGACAGTGGCATGTGGACCAATGACGGCGAATGCGATGACCCCCGCTTTACCGGCGACGGTATGGCCGAGGTGCTTCAGGACGTTGACATCCTGGCCGACGCGACCGACTGCCGGACGCTGTTCGAAGCCGGGCGCATCACGCTGATCGGCGAATAATCCCGAAACGGCGGCCCCACCAAAAGAAAAGGCCCGGTCCCCTGTGGGGGCCGGGCCTTTGTCATGGCGCGAAAGGGATCAGCGGCGGCGCGGTTGATCGTCCTCGTCATCATCATGCCCGCCGGGCAGGTTGAAGAAGCTGTCAGCATCGCGAATGTCGCGGCGATCAATGATCTCTTCTTCCTCTTCTTCGACAAGCCCGCGCGGATCGTCGGATTCCGTCATGTCGAACACCTCAAGGCCAGACACGCCCGCCGGAATTCGCGGCTCCGGCGCCATGCCAAGGCTCTGCTCGGTCGAGACGAGCTTGCGGCGTTCGTCATCCGTCATCACGCCGCCTTCGCGCGCCTTCTTGGCATTGGCCTTCTGCACGGCCGAGTCGAGTTCCGACTGCCGGCACAGGCCAAGAGCCACGGGGTCGATCGGTTCGATGGAACCGATGTTCCAGTGGGTGCGTTCCCGGATGGCCTGAATGGTGGGCTTGGTTGTGCCGACCAGCTTGGCGATCTGGCCGTCCGAAAGCTCGGGATGGAACTTGACCAGCCAAAGGATCGACGCCGGACGATCCTGCCGCTTGGACAGCGGGGTATAGCGCGGACCACGGCGCTTTTCCTCGCCCACCGCAGCGGCATTGAACTTGAGCTTGATCGCGTGATGCGGATCGGCCTCGCCCTTGCGTATTTCCTCGGCGGTCAGCTGGTTGTTGGCGATGGGATCAAACCCCTTCACCCCGGCAGCAACGTCGCCATCGGCGATGCCCTGCACTTCAAGCTCGTGCATGCCGACGAAATCGCCGATCTGCTTGAAGCTGAGCGTCGTGTTATCCACCAGCCAGACGGCGGTGGCGCGGGCCATGATCGGTTTGTCAGCCATGAGGGCACCTCTAGAAGCAATCCTTCCCCCGGCCCCCGTCAGGGGCGGACCGCTTGCCGGTCCTCGTTCTCGTTGTCGGGGAACTGGGGCGGTATATAAGCGGGCGAACCCTGAAAGGAAAGACCCCATGATCCGTGCAGTGCTGGCCCTGTTCCTGTTGTTTCCCGCCTTTGCCAGGGCACAGGATGTGGCAGGCGAATTCGATTACTACGTCCTGTCATTGTCATGGTCACCCAACTGGTGCGCACTCGAAGGCGATGACCGCGACTCTCCGCAATGCGATGACGGGACAGGCTTCGGCTGGGTGCTCCACGGCCTCTGGCCTCAATACGAGGACGGTTATCCGCAGGATTGCCGCACCACCTATGCCGCTCCTTCCCGGCGGCAGACCGAAGGCATGGCCGACGTCATGGGCACATCGGGCCTTGCCTGGTATCAGTGGAACAAGCACGGCGTCTGTTCCGGCCTGTCATCATCCGATTTCTATGCCCTGGCCCGCCTCGCCTATGACCGCATCACCCGCCCCGATGTCTTCATGCGCCTGCCGGACGAAGTCGCGCTCCCGGCCTCGGTGGTGGAAGAGGCCTTCGTGACCGAAAACCCCGGCCTGCGCCCGGACGGGATCACCGTCACCTGCAAATCCGGCATGATCCAGGAGGCGCGGATCTGCCTGACCCGCGATCTGGAATTCAGGCGCTGCGGGGCGGATGTGATTCGGGATTGCACGCTCGACGACGCGCTGTTCGAACCTGTCCGCTAGGCCGGGCAGGGGGGGGTGGGATGCACCCACCCTATGCAGGGTCTGCCGTTCTGCAGTCCGGACAAACGAACCGCAGCCGTTCACGGGCGCGGCAGGGACGGCGCGATCGCATCCCAGCCGATCATTTTGAAGTTTATCGTGAAGCCCGCGTTCTGGTCATCCATCATCACCAGCATCCCCTGCGGCCAGTCGGGGCCCAAAGGGGCAGAGGTCACATCAAGCCCGTCGGTCTCGCTCACCCCGTCAATCTCGCCCGCCGCCACTTCGACCAAAGCCACGCAGGCCGGGATCGCGTCATCGTCAAGCCTGTAGATCGCCGCGCGGTCGATGCCCTGAGCCGATGCGACAAGGTATCGCGCATCGGAACCATCATAAACCGCAAGCCCTTCGACATCGTCTTCCGGCAGGCAGGTCGATGGGATCGTATCAATCGCCGTGGCCGTGGCGGGCAGATCGGGCGACAGGGGGAACCGCCAGATTCCCACATCCTCTTCGCCCACATAGATATGCCCGGCCCAGTCATCGCCCAGCATCCCTTCGGGCTGCGACCCAAGCTTCCAGGCGCGGGCAAAGGTCAGGGCCAGCTGCCCCGCCTCTTCGGTCACCCGCCACTGGATCACGTCGCCCGACTTAAAGTTGACGACGGCATAGGTGCCGCCCGCATCCTGCGCCATGGCAAAGCCATAGATGTCATCCACCGCCGCCGCCATGTCAGCCGGCACCGGGGCATGGCCAAAGGGTTCGGCTCTCCGCACCGCGCCCGCCGTGTCGATGATGTAGAACACCACCTCCTCCACATCGCGCCGGGTGGCCCCCACAAGCGTGACCTGCTCTCCGCTCAGCGTGAACGGCCGCAGATCCACGTTGTTCAGGTCCCCGTCAGGGAAAAAGGCCACATCTGTGCCCGTCAGATCATAGACGTGGAGGCCCCCGTCATCCTTGTCGGACCCAAGGATCAGGCTTGCGCCCGGATCGCCCGGATTGACCCAGATGGCGGGGTCGTCCACGTCGCCGCGGGTGCCCGCGGTTTCGGCCCGCGCCGTCACAGTGATGGCCACAGGCTCGGCCATCACCGGCGCTGCGAGAAGCGCCACAAGAAGCGCGCTACTCGTCCTTTTCAAATTCGACAACCGGCACTGTGAAGGAAACGACAAGGGCATCGCCCCCGTTTTCAGCCACGATCAGCCCGCCGATCAGCCCGTCAGGCACCAGCCCTTCGGCATCGGGCGTCCCGGTATCTAGCGAAAGGGTCAGCGTCCCGGTCCAGCCGCCGATCTCGTCATTGACGGTCACACCGCCCGTCTCCCATTCCGCCTGCGCTTCAAGATAGGCCAGCGCGCCTTCGGGAAAGTTCGTGTCCTGCAGGGCAAAGGTCGCAGGCAGCGCGATCGTGCTGAAATCGGCATTCTCGATTTCCAGCTCGAAGGACTTCTCGATGCCGTCGATGACAGCCGAAAGCGCCACTTCGAAATCGCCATAGCGCCAGGCGCCACCTTCGCCGGGCAGGTATTCCCGCTTGCCCTCAAAGGAATCAAGGCCCTCGGCGGCGCCGGGGTCAAGGATCTGCACATTCACCTCGCGCCCGCCCAGCGTGCCCATCATCACTAGATGCGGTGCCTGGCCCAGCCATTCGGCTGGCGGGGCGGTCAGGGTATTGCCGGGGGTCACCGTCGCGTCCTGCGCAAAGGCGGGCAGGGCGACAAGTGACAGAACGACGGACAGCGCGCGCATAGGTGTTCCTCGAACCAAAGCAACCGCAGAACCGCCTACGGCCAGTCTTTGGCCCGAATACCCGTGCGACGTCTCAGATTGATGACAGGGCTGCGCCCCGTCACCCGATGGCTGCGGCCCTCACATCCTCATCGATAAAGGGCACGTATTTGCCAAAGTTGTCAGCAAACATCCCCACCAGCTTCCGCGCCGCCCGGTCATAGGCCAGCGCATCGGCCCAGGTGCTGCGCGGATCAAGAAGCCCCTTGTCCACACCCGCCACCGCCATCGGCACGTCAAAGCCGAAATACGGATCGCGCCGGAAAGCCCCTTCAACCAGCGTCCCGTCCAGCGCCGCCGTCAACAAAGCGCGCGTCGCCGCAATCGGCATCCGCTTGCCTGTGCCATAGGCGCCCCCCGTCCAGCCCGTGTTGACCAACCAGCAGGTTGCCCCGTGGCGGGCGATCTTGTCTTGCAGCAGACGACCGTAAACCTCGGGGCGGCGGGGCATGAACGGCGCGCCGAAACAGGTCGAAAACGTCGGCTCCGGCTCGGTCACGCCACGCTCGGTTCCCGCCACCTTTGACGTAAAGCCTGACAGGAAATGGTACATCGCCTGCGCCGGCGTCAGCCGCGCGATGGGGGGCAGCACGCCAAAGGCATCGCAGGTCAGCATGATGATGCTTTTCGGATGCCCGGCAAGCCCTGTGGCCGACGCGTTGGAAATCGCATCAAGCGGATAGGCGCACCGAGTGTTGGCCGTGTGCCGCGCATCGGCAAAGTCGATTTCCTTGGTCTCGGGATTGTGAACCATATTCTCGATCACCGTCCCGAACCGGGTCGTCGTGGCATAGATCTCGGGTTCCGCCGTGGCGCTCAGGTTGATGTACCGATAGGCGGTTCGGGTGATGGTAGACTGGCAATCTCCATGCACGGTATGAGGGGATACGAAGCATGAAATCCGACGAAGAGGCCAAGCACAACTTCCTGCTCGAGTCATGGCTCGAGTTCGCCGAGGCGATCGAGCAGCACCCGGAGATTCGCGAGCTGCTCTTCGATCCGGTGACCGGGCTGCCTACCACGCCGCTACTGTTCCCTCGGATCAAGATGCTGCTCGAGGAGCGCGGCGAGGTCTCGCTGCTCGCGGTCAACATCGTGCGCTACTCCAAAATCGAGGAGATCTACGGCTGGAAGGTCTTCGACGACGTCATGCGCGATGTCGCCAGAACGCTCGAAGGCATCGCGGGTAGCGTGCTCCGTGACTCGGACATGATCGCCGAGCTCATGATCTCCGGAAACGCGTTCGTGGTCGTGCTCTCTCCTCCCCGCAACTCGGTCAAGATCGATCCCGACGCGCGCCAGCTCATCGTCCAGAAGGTCGAACGCACCATTCGGGAGCAGCTCATCGAGCGCGTCGACCCCTCGCTCTTCCGCAAGTTCGGCTGCTACGTGGGTGGTTCGACGGTCATCTTCGAGCCACACATGCGCCTCGAGCGTATTGTCTACGAGGGTCTCGAGCACGCGCTCGCGGACTCCGGCTCGCGTGAGGCGATCGATGCCGAGAAGCGCATGCGAGTCCTCCGCGAGATCATCCAGGACGGTGCCGTCAGGACGCTGGTTCATGCGGTGTTCGATCTCTCCACGATGGTTCCCGTTGGCTACGAGGCACTTTCGCGGGGGCCGGAATCCAGCGAATTCGAGCGTCCCGACAAGCTCTTCAAGGTCGCCTACGACAACGACCTCGTGCTGCGGCTCGAGCGGCTGTGCCGCAAGAAGGCGATCGAGGCGGCCGCCAACCTGCCCGCGGACAGGATACTGTTCCTCAACGTCGAGCCGGACGCCGTGGCCGATCCTGACTTGCGCGAGGTGCTTACCACGACGCTGCTCGCTCAGTCGGACATCACGCCGGACCGGGTCGTTCTCGAGATCACCGAGCGCAGCGCGATCACGGACTTCACGATGTTTCGCTCCACGCTCGAGTACCTCCGGGCGCTCGGGTTCCACGTCGCGGTGGACGATGCCGGCGCGGGCTACGGTTCGCTTCAGTGCCTCGCCGAAGTCCGACCGGACTGGCTCAAGATCGACATGTCGCTCGTTCGCGACTGCGACGCCGACGAGGTTCGTGCCTCGCTCATCGCGAGTCTCGTCGTCTTTGCGGGGCGCCTTGGTGTGAAGCTCGTGGCCGAGGGCATCGAGACCGAAGCCGAACTGCGGTGTCTGCGCGATCTGGGTGTCGGCTACGGGCAGGGCTTCCTCTTCACCTTGCCGGTCGAACCGTTCCCGGACGAGGCGGACTACGAGCACCTGCGCAGTCTGCTGTAGGATTCGAACGGACGATCCGGCTCGCTTTCCGAGCCCCGCTGTAGCCGCCCCGAACCCCATCCAGGAGAACTCGCACCCATGGCCGAGAGAGTCCGCCTCACGCAGATGTCGTCCAAGGCGGGTTGAGCGGCGAAGTGGGGTCCGGCGGACCTCAAAGCCGTCCTTGACCGCCTCGTTCCGGGCGAATCCGACCAGCTCATGGTTGGATTCGAGACCTCGGACGATGCAGCGGTGTATCTCCTCGGCGATTCCGCGGTGCTGCTGACGGTCGACTTCTTCACGCCCATGGTCGATGACGCGTACGACTTCGGGCGCATCACCGCCGCGAACGCCCTGTCCGATGTCTACGCGATGGGTGGGCGGCCGCTTACCGCGATGAACCTGCTCGCGATGCCGTGTTCCCTCGATGCGGACCTGGTTGCCGACGTGTTGCG
>JBGSWJ010000433.1:0-5032 GCA_041752495.1 Rhodobacterales bacterium | reverse complement strand
CGGCCATCTTCCAATACATCAACGGCTTCTATAACCCGCGCCGTCGGCACTCAGCATTGGGAGGCAAAAGCCCCTTGGCCTTCGAACGCCAAGTGGCATAAACGAGCAGTCGGAGCGGCACAAATACGTGACAGGTCCAGTCATCATTGGGTCCATCTGCTTATCCTTGCAGAGGCGGAGCGTGCCTTCAGACCAAAGCGCGCCAAGATTCATGCGAACACTCCAGGGGGAAACGGAAATGACAGGCAGGATTGCGCTCGTCAGGGCGACCCATCTGAACGACTACATAAAAGTTCTGCGCGACTTTGGCGCACCTGTTGACCGCGATCTCGCGTGCTCGCAACTGCCTGCCGACATCGAAGAGGTGCCGGATATGTTTGTCAGCATTCCCCTTGCGATGGAGTGGATCGCGAAGACCGGCCGAGATCTTGAACCCATGGAACTGGGATTTCTGGGCGCACAGAATGCGTCACTATCGTCACTGGGTCCCGCACAACAAACAGCCATTATGACAGGGCAGACCGGACTTAAGCGTCTGGAGGTGCTGATTGCCATATCTCGGTCTGAGGACAGTAGTCTGGAAATGAGCGTTTGTCTTGAGGGTGGCGATATACGTGTCATTTGCAAAATGGCAGGTTTGGAAAACCATCCGTTCATTTGCTTTGCCGAGTGGCTCAATCTGCAGGGCGTCATTTCGGTCGTACGTAGCGTCGCAGGTCCCACCTGGTGCCCGAGCGAAATGTGCTTTGTTTCGCCAAGCAAACCGCCATACGCCGTCCTGGCTTCGTTTCCCAATACGCGCATTCTTGTCGGACAGACGCAAAGCTCGATTGTTGTCGCGCGCACAGATATTGCCCGATCATCTGACGACGCGGATACGTCGATACAAGATATACCACATATATCGACGGCAGAAATGGAGGCGAAACGTCAAACTGATGACTGGGAGTTCATCCATCTGCTCCGACAGTTTGTCACGCCCTACCTTAGTGATAGACGTCCAGATGTAGCCTTCGCCGCCGAAATGGCGGGAATGAGCACACGGACATTGCAACGAAGGCTCAAGCAGTGTGGCAGTTCCTATTCCCAGATCTTGCAGGAAGCTCGCTTTTCGCTCGCGCGTACACGATTGAATGACCCTGACCTGAAGGTCATAGATGTTGCTGCGATGTCGGGCTACGAAAGCCCACAGCACTTCACACGTGCCTTCCGGCAGTTCACCGGTGTCACACCATCAGAATATCGTCAGCTTCTCACGCATGAACCATTTCCCCTCCGTCGGTATCGCTGAAAAAGAAGGTCTGAGCCAAACCTAACAGGGCAAGGGGAAGACGTACTGCGCGACGCGCTGATCCTTGGACAGATTTCCAGGTGTAAAAAGCCAGAAACTGCGCGTGCTGGTCTGTTACGATCGCGGCAAATTAGACTTTCGGGTCAAGTTGCACGCCATGGGCAGTTTGATCGCCTTGCTAGTCGAGAATATTGATCAGGTGAACGTCACTTGCCTTGGCCTCGAAAGGGTTTCGCGTACAGGCGGACACACCCTACCTGATGAAACACAAATCGACCCTACTCGGTGTCGGCTCTGCATGCACCTATACAGAGGCCGCATCAGAAATCATTCTGTCCAGCAGGGCGGGAAATTGTTAGACCCGCAGTCTGGCGGAAAGGCATACCCCATTGGGGCGGGGCTCGTGGCACCGTACCAAGCGCCGTGATACTCGGGTTCGGCATGATAGGTCGTCCTCGCAACAGCGCCCGCGGTCGCTGCAGTTGCCACCGGCGCCCGGATAGGGTCCTCGGCATGTTCAGCCGCAAGAGGTCTGTCGCCACCTGTCGGGCGGTGGCCACCGCCATGATAGGACGCATGGCCGTTGTCGATGAATACAGCCGCAGGTCCGTCTCCGACGAGATTACCTTCCAGCACGGTCACCTGGAAGGTCAGGGTCGTCCCTATCAACGCCGGATTTGTCAAAGTGACCACGGCATCCGCAACCTCATCGCCCGCTCCACCAAGAACCGAGACAGTGGCATTTGGGGGATCGGCGGCAAAGCTGTCCGTTCCATTTCCCCACTGATTGATGAACTGTTCCGTAGTCTGGTGACCGGCCGCGCGAACCGGACGATCCGCAAACAGGATCGTGTTGTTCGAAATGCCGGTCAGGGTCAGAACTCCATCGGCGATAGATGCGCCATCGGCATTCAGGACCATCAGCGTTGGAACCGGCACGCTTTCATAGGAAGGGACGCCTATTGTATTCTGCAGGGGAACGTTCGGCGGTGGAACTGCGGTCGCATCCTGTGCCCACACGCCGGTGCCAGAGAGACAGAAACCGCTCATCAAGAATGTCAGGAGAATCGTCCGCTTCTTATTCATCGTTCAAGTTCCTTGAATGATTTGCTGATTCCGCAAACATGCTCTGTACGGCGTGCCAACCCCTTCATGTTGGCCAAGTTCACCGTGCCATTCAAGCCTCCCGGATAGAACGCCTGAATCATCCGCGATCTGGCCGATGTGCTGCGACAGGTGCTGACAGTGGATCGTTTTAGTCCAATAGACTAAAGGGCGCTGTTCGTGGCAGGCAACCTGAGCCGGGCAGGGCGGTCCTAAAACGTCCCCGGATGACCAAACAATCCCCCTTCCGCAACTTCAAAAAAACGGGTCCCGAGATCAACCGCCTGTCGGTGATGCTCTAAATCCGGTTCCCGCGGTCGCTCCGCAATATCAAGTATATCCCACTCGAGCGGGGAAGCGAGATCAGTCTCAAAACGATGCGGCTTAAGTGGCAGAGGTTCGGGCCGCTAGGCGTGGCCTGGACGAGACGCAAACTTAGCGTGTAAATGCTACGCATTTAGAATCAATGTCTTACGGCCCAGAGAAGGTTCGACGGCAGTCCCGTTACATCCGTCAATTGGCCGCTCGAGGCGCGCTAGGGCGATTACCCTCCCGAAGCCAACTGACTGCTCTCCGCCCCTTGCGACTGCCGGGCCTACGACGAACCGGCCCTTAGCTGCCGATAAGCCGGAAATCCGCGAGCGGAGGCTTTGTGACCTTTCTGCAAAAGTTGCTCATCTCTCCAACCGCGGCCTTTGCCAGTGCCTCACGCAGCGCTCTTCCACAGCAAGGGACTGACGTAGACGATGTCATCACCAGCACTGACCATGACGTCGCCTTCCTGAATATTGATCTGAAGCTTCATCGAGCGGTTTGCCAGTTTTGCGAGCTCGCCCGTGTCCTTCTCGGAAAAATTCACCACTTCAAGATTGTCGAAACGTATGGTGCTGCCCTTGATTTTCTCCCACCAGATCTCGGCGGTCCTGCCGCCGTAGGGATAGACGATCACCCGCTCTGCTTTGCTACATGATTGGCGCATGACCTTTTCGCTGGGAAGCCCGAGCGAAACCCAGACATCAAGCTCTCCGCTCAAGCTTTTCTGCCAGATGTCCGGCTCGTCCTCGGCGGACAGGCCCTTGGTCATCGCAAGGTTCTCATGCGCGTTCAGCGCAAAAGCGACAATGCGCACCATGAGCCGTTCGTCCGTCTCAGAAGGATGCTTGGCGACGGTCAGTTTATGGGTCTCGTAGTAGTTGCGGTCCATATCCGCGACCGAAAGCTCGACTTTGTAGACAGTCGCGTTCTGCGCCATGATGTGTCCCAGAATTTCAAATGTCTGGGTACTTAACCGGTCTGGTGGCCTTGTGAAAGCCGAATACCGGCATGCACCTGTAATTCGAGGACTGAAGCGACCATTCCTGCCCTGGCGAACGGCTGCGCCCTGTCTGTTTCGCAGGCTCATCGGGAAGCTATCAATCCACGGCGGGCAGGGAACTTCCGCGATCAGCCTTTCTCGACCTTCAAGCGCCGTTCCCAAGGTCGGACCTTCGGCATCGCGGACGTCACCTCGACCTCCCGCAGCATGCCGCCCACATTGAGTCCGTCCCGCACCCATTCCAGCGCCTGCCACCAGTCCTCATAGCCGCGACGGGCGGCCGCTATCTGCTCGGGGTGCGGTGAGTAAGTGACCGGGCAGGCGCGGACCTCGACGGTGCGCCATTTGCCACCAACGAGGGCGCGCTCTTCGCCCACGACGACGCTGACGGCGCGATCGCCGTGGCGGTTCCGCTTCGTCTCGACCGGCACGCAACGCGGGACGGCACCGGGCATCCAGTTGGGGGTCAGGCCTGCGCGCGCCAGTTCGGCCAACCAGATCGCCACGCGAATGCCGCCGAGGCTGTCGGGAATGCCGGCGACGGTGGCAGCGATGACGTCGGCATCGGGGTGGGTGTAACTGCCCATCTTGTGCTGCCCGCCATCGATCTTGCAGCCCAGCGCGGCGCGTTGGAGCAGGACGTATTCCAGCCCGAACCCAAAACCCTCCTCGGTCATGTCCTTCGGGGGTGGCAGCTCCAGCTGGGCCTTCTCGATGCGGAACGCCCATTCCAGCGCTGCCTGCACGCCCAGCACGCGTTTCATCTTCGTACCGCCCGAGCGCATGATCTGCCGCTGGACGCTCATGGCTGCAATCCTTCAAGGAAGTCCATTTGCCTTGGGCGCTGGGACTGATCCGTTGGCCGCCAGATCCACGGGCCGGAGGCCATGGGCAGCGCCGAGAGTGCGCCACGCATGTGCTGCTGCCAGAGGATGAACTCCGTTGCCGAGCAAGCGCAGAGCGCGTGCCCGATGGGCCAGCCCATCAGCCATCCGACGAAGAGCGGGTTCAGCCGCCGCCGTGCCCGGCCCTTCAGGATGCGCCGCGAAACGACGCGCCCATGCGAGGCAATCATGAAAGCCCAGAGCGGGCGCGAGATCGGGGCGTGCGGCGAGAGCTGCAGCCCATGCGGCGTGATCGCCGGGTCCGGGTGGGTGAAGCCCTGCTCCGCCCGGTAATGCAGGATGTCCATCCGGGATTTGCCATCGGCCCGGGTGATGCTGGCCTCGCTGGATCCCTTCCAGTTCTGCGCAGCTGGTGTCGGCCATTGCGCCGCCTGCGCTGGCAGGGGTGGCGTCCCGCCCGAGCCATAGCTCTGGCCA
>JBGSWJ010000432.1:0-3552 GCA_041752495.1 Rhodobacterales bacterium | reverse complement strand
GGGGCTGGCGGTGCCCGAGACGGCGGTTTCGATGGCGTCGATCCAGTCGCGCGAGGTATCGCTGATCGGGCGCCCCCCGGGGCGGGCGCCGTTGGGGTTCAACTGGCCCAGAAGGCCGGGCAGGCGGGCTGCGACCTGATCACGGGTCATGCCGTTCTGCAGTTCGGGCGAATAGTAGGCCCGCAGCATCAGCATGTCGAAGCCGGTCAGGACGGCGTGGAAATTGTCGTCGTTGAAGACGGAATCGGGCAGGCGGTAGAGATCGTTCAAGGGCCCGAGCGCTTGGGCCAACTCTTCGTGCAGGCAGTCGCGCACCTCTTGCGGGGCGGCATCGGCGGGGACGAAGATGATGGCCTTTTCGCGGACTGTGAGGGTGGTCCAGTCCACCTCGGGCGTGCGGCGGCTGCGCTTGAAATCCTCCCACGAACCGATGCGGGGCACCACAAAGCAGGCGGCGCGGGGCACGGCGGCCTGCAGTTCGGACTGGGAGATGCCTTCGATGGTGATCGAGGCTTCAGGGGCGGACGTAAGGAAGATGTCGATCCCGGCTTCGTTGTTCAGCCGCTGGAGGAGCGCGCGCAGATCGGGGACGAGCGTGGGCGAGACGAGGCCCGTCACCCGGACCGAGATCGGGCCTTCGAACCGGGTCATCGCGGGCACGGACCGGCCGCTTTCCATAAGAAAGACGAGGTCGAGGAAATCCTGTACCATTTCGCTGTTGGCTCGGGTTGGCGGTGGTGCAGGTGTGGCCGCGAAACTGCGCATCGGCGGCAGGGAATAGCTGATTGCGGACCGCGACACGGTGTTTTCGCCCGGCCCGGGAGAGCAGGCGGTCAGGAGCATGACCAGAAGGGCAGCGAGACGCTTCACCCGAGCCTCTGGTATTTCAGGAAAGGGGTCAGGTGGCCGATCCGGTCATACAACTGCCGGGCGGTTTTATTGGACTCGTTGGTCATCCAGTAAACTTGGGCCACGCCGGCGGCATCGGCGGCGCCATAGACGGCTTCGATCAGTTTCCGGCCGACGCCCTGACCGCGGACGGTTGCGTCGGTGTAGAGGTCCTGCAGGTAACATACGTTTTCGATGCGCCAGCCGTGGCGGTGGAAAAGGTAGTGTGCAAGGCCCACAAGCTGGCCGTCCTGTTCGGCGACAAGGCAGGAATAATCCTGCGGGTCATCGCCGAGGAGGCGGGCGAAGTGTGTCTGGTAGACGTCTTCCGAGACCGTGGTTTCGTAGAAGTCGAGATAGGCCGTCCAGAGACGGCGCCAGCCTGCCGCATCGGCAGGGGCAAGCGGACGGATCACCACGGGGGGGCTGATCGGGGTCACCTGCTGTCCTTTGTCTTGGGCCTTGCGGTGTGCCTTCTTCAGTGGGCGGACCGGGGCCGGTTGCTCGGTAGTCAATGTGGCGCGGGGCGGGCGGGGATGCATCCCCCGCGCGGCCGAGCCTTGGGTTTTTCGCGCAAGCGTGACCGGGAAGACTCAGGGCGCTGGTAGTGGGTGAACGATGGGGCGCAAGATGTTGATCGGGTTGGGAGAGGGGGGAAGGGCAGCGGTTTGCGGGGAGTGGATGATTCGGTTTGGGCTGAGGTGTGATTCGTTTGGCGATGGGGCGGAGCGAGCCGCGCCCCCGGGGCCGCTTGATGCGGCGGAGAGATAGGGCGGCCACGTGGGGTGCGTTCTGAAACGTCAGCGTTTTCCGCGCGCCATGAAGGCCAGCCTTTCGAACAAATGCACGTCCTGTTCCGTCTTGAGCAGCGCGCCGTGGAAGCGCGGGAGCAGCGAGGATGAGTCGCGTTTGAGGTCTTCCGCCGTCAGATCCTCGGCCAGAAGGAGTTTGAGCCAGTCGAGCACTTCGGAGGTGGATGGCTTTTTCTTCAGCCCCGGCGTGTCGCGCAGGGTGTAGAACTGTGTCAGCGCGGTCGACAGAAGCGCCTCTTTCAGTCCGGGATGATGGACGTCGACGATGCGGCGCATTGTGTCGATGTCGGGAAACTGGATGTAGTGAAAGAAGCAGCGGCGCAGGAAGGCGTCGGGCAGTTCCTTTTCGTTGTTCGACGTGATGATGACAACGGGTCGGTGGACGGCACGGATCGTCTCGCCGGTCTCGTAGACATGAAACTCCATCCGGTCGAGTTCCTGTAACAGGTCGTTCGGAAATTCGATGTCAGCCTTGTCGATTTCGTCGATCAGCAACACGACCTTTGAAGGCGCGGCAAAGGCCTGCCAGAGTTTGCCCTGCCGGATGTAGTTGCGCACGTCATTGACACGTTCATCGCCCAGTTGGCTGTCGCGCAGGCGGCTGACGGCATCGTATTCGTAAAGGCCCTGCTGGGCGCGGGTGGTGGATTTGATGTGCCATTCGATGATCGGTAGGCCGAGCGCCTGCGCAACCTGCCGGGCGAGTTCGGTCTTGCCTGTGCCAGGTTCGCCCTTGACCAGAAGCGGGCGTTCCAGCCGAACCGCCGCATTGACGGCCAGCGTCAGGTCGTCGGTGGCGACATAGGATTCGGTGCCTGTGAACTGTGCCACTTCGCTGCGCCTTATATGGTGTCTGCGGGGAACCCTAGCATGCTGCAACGCAGCTTCAACGGTGCAAAAGGACTGCCGATCAGGGGGTGACACTCTGCTTTGGCCGGGGTAAAGACGCGCCAGCCAAGAGGGGTGTGCCGGATGACTGGTAACCTGGAATTGCCAGCTTTCGGACTTGCAAGGGGAGCAGAGATGAAAGCCGAGGTCTTCCTTCCGGACGACTACCGTCCCGCCGAGGACGAGCCGTTCATGAATGAGCGGCAACTGGAATACTTCCGTCGCAAGCTTTTGAACTGGAAAGCTGATCTTCTGTCCGACAGCCGTGATACGGTGGCCGGCATGAAGGACCAGACGCGCAACATCCCCGATATCGCGGATCGCGCGTCAGAAGAGACGGACCGGTCGCTGGAACTGCGCACGCGGGACCGGCAGCGCAAGCTGGTAAGCAAGATCGACGCGGCGCTGCGCCGGATCGACGAAGGCGAATACGGCTATTGCGAGATTACGGGCGAGCCGATCAGCCTCAAGCGGCTGGATGCGCGTCCGATCGCGACGATGAGCCTTGAGGCGCAGGAACGCCACGAGCGGCGCGAGAAGGTCCATCGCGACGACTGAGATGGGCGCGAACCGGGGCCGTGCGATTGCCGTTGTCGGCGGTGGAATCGGCGGCCTGACGGCGGCTTTGGCCTTTGCCCGGACCGGGGCAAAGGTGACGGTTCTGGAACAGGCCCCCGCGCTGACCGAAGTGGGCGCGGGGTTGCAGATCACCCCGAACGGGGCTGTCGTGCTCGAGGCTTTGGGCCTTGGGGCGTCGATGGCGGAACGGGGTGTCCGGGCCACGGCGGTGGAGCCGATGGACGGGCTGTCGGGGGGCCGCGTGGCGCGGTTCGACCTGACGGGGCTTTCGGGACCGGCCTACAGGTTCTTTCACAGGGCAGACCTGATCGACATGCTGGCCGGGGCCTGTGCTGCGGCGGGTGTTGTTGTGCGGACCGGGGCGCGGGTCGAACAGGTTTCGGCC
>JBGSWJ010000431.1:0-2484 GCA_041752495.1 Rhodobacterales bacterium | reverse complement strand
GGCCGACTGGAACAACCTCGACTACGATGTCGCGCTGAAACGCGACAGCTGGCCGCTGCCCGAGACCGCCGACCGCGAGGGCTACTATGGCCCTGATCATTTCAGCTACTGGGCCAGCGGCCTGCTGGATGCCCGCCACCTTCTGGAGACCGCTGCGGCCCATGGCATGACCGATCCGGGCTGCTTTCTCGATCTCGGCTGTGCCTCGGGGCGCGTGCTGCGACACATGGCGCTGGAACGCCCCGGGATGAGCGCGCTCGGCTGCGACATCAACCGCCTGCATGTGGAGTGGTGCAACCGGCACCTTCCGCCCGGCTGCACCGTGTTCCAGAACCACTCCATCCCGACCCTGCCATTGCCCGACAACTCGGTGGACATCGTCTCGGCCTACAGCGTCTTCACGCACATCGAGGCGCTCGAGACCGCCTGGCTGATGGACCTGCGCCGCATCCTGCGCCCGGGCGGGATCGCCTGGATCACCGTTCACAGCGAGCTGACCTTGCAGGACATGACACCCGACTGGCCGCTCTGGAACCCGGTGATGCTGCACCCCGAGGCGGCAACGAAGCTTGATGCAGACCGCGCCTTTGCCGGCGACCGTCTGGTTCTGCGTTGGCGGTCGGACCGGTCCTATTCATCCAACGTATTCTACAAGCTTGATTATCTCCGCACTGTCTGGTCCCGACTGTTCGAGATCGCCGAGGTCCGCCGCAGGTTTCCGTCGTTCCAGGACGTTCTGATCCTGCGCAAGCCGGGTTGATGCCGAGAACGGACGTCACACCCAGGGTCAGGTCCCCGGCGTGACGTCCGCAGCCAGGGCGGCGTGCAGGTCCAGCCAGCCAGGTGCAAGATCATCGTCCAGATCGTGCAGGTTCTTCCAGTGGCGGTAGATGCCATCTGTCTCGGTCATGGGCCGCCATTTCGCAGCACGAAGCTCGCGCCCGAACAGGCCACTCATTTCGCCCGTGAACTGGACCGGCACGAATGTCCCCTCGCGGGCCGGTTCGGGCGGCTGCTTGAAGTAATGCATCCACTGGTTGACGATCTGTCCAAGGTCGTAGCCGCAAGCCCCCAGAAGGGCCCCTTCGTTCCCGGCACTCATTTCCACCGAAACAAAGCGCGGGCGCCGTTGGTCGCGCGCCAATTGATCCAGAAGGATCGCATCACCTCAACGCCAGTTCCGGCCCGGCGCGATCATGTCGAGAACGTGAACTTCGTTGGCGGCTGGATGGTGCTCATAGAGGAAGACATACCCCTCCATGGGGAGCATTCGCACCCTGCCCTGGAAGACCGGGCCCGCCTCGGGATGGGTGCCGAGGGTCTTGACCAGACGCACCTGGATCCGCTCCAGGAAATCCAGAACGGTCGGAATGCTGTCCACGTCCACATGATCGATGAACTCGACCAGAGCGGCATCGACCCCGGGGGCGAAGAGAACGGTGACGGGCTGCATGGTTCGGGGTGATCAGGATACGCGGCGCAGGGCCCGATCACGCAGGCTCGCGAAATACGTCGCATCGGCAACGATCCCGTCGCCTTCGGCAATCGCCTTGCGACCGGCGTCGAGACGCCGGTTCAGGTCGATCTGCGCCATCAGCGCATCGAGAAGGTCCAGCTTGCCGGCAGCAACGTCCGCCTTCAGCGGCGCGGCGAGGAAGCTGTCAGCGAGCGCGCGAACATCCGCCATCGAGAACATCGCGGCGACTTCGCGCCGGTTCTTCGTGACAGCTACGGGCTCCCGGAGGGAGGCCTCCAGAAGTTGTCCAAAGGAATTCTTCGCCTCGACGGCGGTCATGGTTTTCATCAAGGCGCTCCCCTGTGGAGATCGTGAACAGCTATTGTAGCTTGAATGGCTTGCCTCTTCCACCCTGCCCTTCCAACTACTCGTATCCCCGCTTCGCCTTCTGCATCTGGAGGTCGAACCGCGCGCCTCTGGCGGCAGCCTCCGTATCGAACAAGTCGACCTGCACCTGCCCGGACTGACCGATCCGGCCCCACTCGCGGACCAGGGACCAGTCCCCGAAGAGGCCTGGCAAGATCTCCATCCGGTAGAACCGGCGTGCTTTGCGCGACGTGTCGATCCGCGTCAGGTCCATCCCTACCCCCCCATCCGCGCCGAGATATCCTGTTCTTCCCTGCCGACCGCGTCCGCATAGATCGCGGTGGTGCTGACACTCTGTCCATCAGCCGGTTTGTGCAACAAGGCCCCGTGGTGCAGTAATCCCTTTCTGCTATAGGACATGCCGGGGCCCAACCTCGGCAGCACGGGCATGGTTCCCGGACGTGAAAGGGAGTGCGCCGTGAAGCTCAGCATCTGCGTCCTGGCCGGAACCGATGCGGACGCGGCAGTGCGGTGCCTGGCCGAGTTGCGTGGCCAGAATCTTCCCTTCTCGCATGAACTGCTCATCGCGAACCGGGCTGGGACGTTGGACGGGGCGGTATCTGCTCCTGGAGCAGTGCGGCTTCCCCCCACCCGCGGCGCGG
>JBGSWJ010000430.1:0-3700 GCA_041752495.1 Rhodobacterales bacterium | reverse complement strand
CGGCCATCTTCCAATACATCAACGGCTTCTATAACCCGCGCCGTCGGCACTCAGCATTGGGAGGCAAAAGCCCCTTGGCCTTCGAACGCCAAGTGGCATAAACGAGCAGTCGGAGCGGCACAAATACGTGACAGGTCCAGTTCTCGCGCAAGTACTTGTTGATCGTAGCCGAGAGCCGGGGTTGTCGGCATAGCGGGGGAAACCGAAAGGGCATTCCTTGAACGCAGCCAGGCTGACACCTGCCAGGGGAATAACCCTGCGGGCATAGTCGCTCTTCAGCTGCCGCCCCACTGGCTCGATGGAGATATGCGGCACGGCGTGGTCCAGCTTGATCTGTGCGGCCGTTAGGCAGGCACCCTCGCTGGGCCGGTAGCCGGTGTTGACCATGCCCAGCAGGATGCAGCGGGCCTCTGTGTTCAGCCCCGCCAGCGCGCCGGGCTTCAACAGGTGATCCTTGATCCAGCTGTTGGAGAAGGGCGGTCTCGCCTTCTTCTCGCCAGTCTGCAGGGCGAGATCAGACAGCGGCAGCACGAGGCCGAGCCGCTTCATGCGGTTCACCGTTTTTAGCACATCTCCCAGGTGGATCAGGTCCTTGTTGGCCGAGTCGGCGTTCAGCCCCTCCGCTTCGATCCGATCGAGCCACCACTGCCGGAAGTCGAGCATGTCATCGCCCGATATGGTGGACATGGCTTTGTCACCGACGACATCGATGAAGTTCTTCACGGCCTTCTTGCGTGGGTTCTCCCAGCGGCGCAGTTGATCCTTCGACTTGCCGAATGTCTTGTCGCGCGCCAGCGTCCAGTAGAGATCGAGAGCCCGCGACACCGTGATCGGTGCTTCACCTGCGCCACCGAGTAGTGCTGCCGCCTCAACCGCATCGAACTTGCCATCGCGCTCTGGGACGGCTTCGATCCGCGCGATCAATTCCGCCTTCGGGAGCTTGGCCACCTGTGCCGCCTTGAGATACCTGAACCCGCGCACCTGGGCGAGTTGCCGCGCCGCCTCGAAGCGCCGCTCGGCATCTTCACTGTCGCCCGCGAGCTTCGCTTCCCACGCCTCGATGAGTTCCGCCCAAGCGGCTGGAGCCTTCGCTTTGGCAACAGTTTCGGAATCCGTGTGCAGGCTAGCCCATACCGTCTCGCGCGGCTCAACCTCCGCGTATCGCTTCGGAACACGCTTCCGCAGGCACAATGTTTGGCCGCGACGGAGGATGGTCATGCCAAACGCTAGCTGCGGAATCGAGCTCTCTCAAGGGAAATGTGTAGCAAGATGTGCAGCACATTCTAAGACTTGAGAACCTTCTCGCAGAAGGCGCACACCATAATGGAGGCGAATTATGCCACCAAATCAGTGACTTAAGGGGTACAATTGGGCTGAAAATCTGGCGGAGACGAAGGGATTCGAACCCTCGAGACGGTTTCCCGCCTGCACCCTTAGCAGGGGTGTGCCTTCGACCACTCGGCCACGTCTCCGCCGACCCGTTTACGGGCGGCTTGGGCGGAAAACAAGATCATTATCGCGCAACTTGACGAGACGATCTTTGGGCGGACGGGCTGCACGTGTCGCATCCACCCTGACGTCGGACCTTACAGAATTGTGGTGACCGCTATTCCGGTTCCTTGACGGCGAAAAATCGCGTGGCCGAGGTGACGTTATGTCAAAGCGCCGGAAAGCCAATCTGCATCAGTCCGGCCCGCATCGGCATCGCCTAAGTTGAAGACAGGCGACCGGAATTCCGGTCACCTGTGTGGTTACCGAATGTGCGTGAAGCGGCGCGTGACGGGTCAACGTTCGCTGGACCCTGTTTCATGGCGCTTCACGGTTTCGGAACTTTCAAAGAAGGAACTGACAATGACTGATATGGACAAGAACGTTTCGCCGGCCGTTGCAACGGCAACTGCCGCGAAGATGCAATCGGTCAAGGCCGCATGGGACAAGGCGCCTGCAGGCGCCAAGAAGGATGCGGCGCTCAAGCATTACCAGGCTGCCGAGAAGGCCGGAACCGCGCATGACGACGCAGGTGTGAACAAGGAACTCGACGCCGCAGCGCACGCCCTCGTCTGATACTGACGATGCCGCCCCGGATTCTCCGGGGCGGTCACCGGGGCAGAGGGCTCCACTACTTCAGGAGCGGGCCTTCATGGTCCAGATAGGCCCGGTCAAACTCGGCCATTTCAACCAGTCTTTCATAGTCGTCAAACTCAACCCTCCCTCGGCGGAATGTGCAAAGGCCGTCTTCGCGCAACTGGCGCAGGACGCGGTTGACGTGGACTGAACTCAGCCCAAGGGCATCGGCCAGATGATATTGCGAAAGAGGGCAGTCAAATCCGGCTTTTGTGCCCCGGCCGATCAGGCGCAGTCGGGCACCCAGCTCCAGCAGGAAATGCCCCATCCGTTGCGGGGCATCCCGCCGGCCAAGGCCTACCAGATGCTCGACCACCATCGCCTCGTCGCGGGAGGCGGCCCAAAGGACAGCAGCGGCCAATCGCGGGCGTTTGGCAAAGGCCTCAAGCAGGTCGTTTGCCCTGATCTCGGACGCTTCGATCCGGGTAATCGGCTCGACACTGTGATCAGAGGTGCGGAACAGGACTGACCGCAGTCCGAGGAAATCACCGGGGATCTGGAAATCCACGATCTGGCGTGTCCCGGAAGGCAGGAGCTTGTAGGAACAGACCCAGCCTTCGGCCAGGATATAGGCGACCTGACTTTTCTGGCCTTCATGTGACATGTCGCGGCCGGCCGGATATTTCCGCCGCCGTCCGTAAAGATCGGACAGCGCGGACAAGTCATCGTCCGACAGGGTGACAAAGGCGGTCAGTTTGCGGGCGAACGGACTTTCCAGAACCGTCAAGTGCCTGTCCTTTCCAACTGGTCCACCAGTGGCAGTGACCGTGCAGCGACAATTGCGAGAAGTACTTTGGACCATCACTAACATGGATCAGTCGAACGGGTGGAAATCTCTTCATGCTGTTGTCAGACGTGTGCGGTCACTGATCGCTGCTTCACGCTTTTACATCCCCGGAAGGTTTGTCCTCAATGTCAGAACCTCGCGATATCCACGGCCGGGCCGCCTTGACGATATGCGAAGCCCTGCTGCTTGCCCTGAATGACCGCGACATCCTGCCCGAGAGGGAGATTGTCGGCGTACTTATGGATGCCGCTGCTACGCATGAAAACATCCCCCCCGGAGACAAGGGCGCTGCCATGCACAAGGCGGTCGCAGAACTGATCCAAGGGATTATCGACGGTGGAAATTCTGTCCGCCGACCGTGAGGCTGGCTTGGAGAGCCTGCTGTTCCGGCCCGCGCCACGGTGTTCAACCGGAAAACGCCAGGCCGGTGATACCTGATCGTTTGCGCGGCGGGGCAGGGGGGGCCAGCCATCGATTGACCCAAGGTCAGCAAAAAACTTTCAGAATCCACTTGCGGCCCCCCGAATCTGAATGTAGAGACTGCCTCCACGTTCGGACGACAACGACGGAAACGAAGTGGTCGAAACGAACGGAACCAGAGGCAAGTATGGCGGGGCGCGCCGGTGATTTAGGGCGCACTTCGGCAGTTTTGTTCTCTACGTTATTTGACATTGATAGTAACTGAAGGGATATGCGGGCGGTTTGGTCTGTTTTTCGATGGATCAACGTCTGTATATCTAGCGCCGGTAGCGAGCTCCTTGTGGGTTAGCGATGACCGGTGTCAGCTTC
>JBGSWJ010000429.1:0-10695 GCA_041752495.1 Rhodobacterales bacterium | reverse complement strand
AGGAGCGGGGGCAGCGCCCCCTCCGGACGGCGGGCGCCGGACGCGGCGGGTTGCACCCACCCTACGCGGGTTCAGGCGATATCCCATTCGTCTTCGTCGCGGACCTGGCCGATGGCCTGCCAGCCGACGCGGACGCGGGCGATCTTGGTGTCGCCCCAGGTGCGGAAGAGGATGCCGAAGCCGGTTTCGGTCACGTCTTCGGTCGTGATGTCGGCGCGGGCGTTGGCGCCGTTGGACATGTCCCACATGGTAAAGCCGACGCGGACGGCGGGGGCTTCAAGGAAAGGTTCAGAGAACTGGATCGTGGCGCGGGCCTGACGGGGGCCTTCGCCGGTCCACATCGAGCCGTTGTGTTCGTAATCGGAAAACAGGACGATTTCGCCCTGATCAATTCCGATCATGTGATCTCGCAGCTTTTTCATCGCATTCCCGCTTTCCGGAAATGGTTATCGCGCATCTTGCGGAAAAAGCGAAAGGGAAATGCAACAAGGCCCCGCTTTGCAGCGGGGCCTTGTTGAATTGCGGTGAACAATAACGATCAGGCGCGGGCCGAAAGGCCGATCTGGTCACCAACGGCGATCATGTCGGCGACGGTCTTGGCCACGTCATCTGCCGAGCCGGAACCTGCCTTGGCCGCTGCGACCATGCCGTCGAAAAGGCTTTGGGTCACTTCGCCCTTGGGCAGGGCCTGTTCGGCCAGAACCGAGACGGCGGTGGGGCCGATTTCGGCGAAACCGCCGAACACGACATAGTCATCGCTGCCGCTGGCGTGGACGACCCGGAGGATGCCGGGGCGCAGGGTGGTGATCGTGGGCGCATGGTCGGCCATGGCCGTCATGTCGCCGTCCGCGCCGGGAAGCTGCACTTCCCGGGCCTGCACCGAAGCCAGCCGCCGTTCGGGGCTGACGAGGTCGAATTGGACGGTATCAGCCATGAGATCCCCTTACGCCGCTGCTGCGGCCATGCGCTGGGCCTTGGCGACCACTTCCTTGATCCCGCCGACCATGTAGAAGGCGGCTTCGGGAAGGTGGTCGTATTCGCCGGCGACAACGGCCTTGAAGGACGCGATGGTTTCGTCGAGCGGAACCTGCACGCCGTCAGAGCCGGTAAAGACCTTGGCCACGTCGAAGGGCTGGGACAGGAAGCGCTGGAGTTTCCGGGCGCGGGCCACGGTCAGCTTGTCCTCTTCCGAGAGTTCGTCCATGCCGAGGATGGCGATGATGTCCTGCAGCGACTTGTAGCGCTGAAGCATCTTCTGCACGTCGGTGGCGACCTTGTAGTGTTCCTCGCCCACAACGGCGGGGTCGAGGAGACGCGAGGTCGAGTCGAGCGGGTCCACGGCGGGGTAGATGCCGAGTTCCGAGATCGCGCGCGACAGAACGGTCGTGGCGTCAAGGTGGGCAAACGAGGTGGCCGGAGCGGGGTCGGTCAAGTCGTCGGCAGGCACGTAGATGGCCTGCACCGAGGTGATCGAGCCGTTCTTGGTCGAGGTGATGCGTTCCTGCATCGCGCCCATGTCGGTGGCCAGCGTCGGCTGATAGCCCACGGCGGAGGGGATACGGCCAAGGAGGGCCGAAACTTCGGAACCTGCCTGGGTGAAGCGGAAGATGTTGTCCACGAAGAACAGCACGTCGGTGCCGGACTGGTCGCGGAACTGTTCGGCGATGGTCAGACCGGACAGGGCGACGCGCATCCGCGCTCCTGGCGGTTCGTTCATCTGGCCGTAGACAAGGGCCACTTTCGACTTGGTCAGGTCGTCGATGTTGATAACGCCCGAGTCGATGAATTCGTGGTAGAGGTCGTTCCCTTCACGGGTCCGCTCACCCACACCGGCGAACACGGAGTAGCCCGAGTGCACCTTGGCGATGTTGTTGATGAGTTCCTGGATGAGAACCGTCTTGCCCACGCCGGCGCCGCCGAAGAGGCCGATCTTGCCGCCCTTGGCGTAGGGGGCGAGGAGGTCGATCACCTTGATGCCGGTGACGAGCACTTCGGACGCGGTGGACTGGGCGGCGAACACCGGCGCGTCCTGATGGATGGAGCGGCGGGCCGTGGAGTCGATCGGGCCCTTTTCGTCGATGGGTTCGCCCACGACGTTGAGGATGCGGCCGAGGGTGCCGTCGCCCACGGGCACGGTGATCGGGCCGTCGGTGTCAACCACTTCCTGACCCCGGACGAGACCTTCGGTCGCGTCCATGGCGATGGCGCGGACCGTGTTTTCGCCAAGGTGCTGGGCCACTTCCAGCACGAGCGTCTTGCCGTTGTTGTCGGTGGTGAGCGCGTTGAGGATCTGCGGCAGATGATCCCCGAACTGCACGTCCACGACGGCGCCAATCACCTGCGTGATCTTGCCCTTTGCGTTTGCCATGTCGTCTCTCCGTTCGTCTCTATGCGCTCGTCAGCGAGCGAAACTCTTCGTATGTCTTCAGGCTTTGGCGGTAGTCGGCCTTGGTCTTTTGGTTCAGCGTATCGTTCCGGGCGATCAGATCGGCGGTATGGTACAGCTTCGTCCGGGTCCAGTCATCGTCGAGGTCGATCCCGAGGAGGCGTTCCACTTCGGTCAGATGACCAAGGTGGCTGCGGGCGGTGGCTTCGTTCAGGCCACCCTGCCCTGTTGCCCAGTCCCTGAACGCGTCACGCTGCACTAAAGCGCCTCCGCCCCCGAGATGATTTCGATCAGTTCGTTGGTGATTTTGGCCTGACGCGAGCGGTTGAATTCAATCGTCAGACGGTCGATCATTTCGCCCGCGTTGCGGGTGGCGTTGTCCATCGCGCTCATCCGGGCGCCCTGTTCGGAGGCGGCGTTTTCCAGAAGGGCGGCGAAGATCTGGGTGGCCACGCCACGGGGAAGCAGGTCCGAGAGGATCGCTTCTTCGCTGGGCTCGTAATCGTAGAGCGAGGATGCGCCCGTGGATTCAAAGCTGGCGGGGATGATCTGCTGCGCGGTCGGGATCTGAGAGATGACCGACTGGAAGCGGCTGTAGAAGATGGTGGCGACGTCGAATTCACCCGCGTCGAAACTGGCGAGAACGTCACGGCCGATGTCCTGCGCGCTGGCGTAGCCCAGACGTTTGACGGCGCTGAGATCAACGTGGCCGACAAAGGCATTGCCCCAGTCACGCTTGAGCGCTTCGCGGCCCTTCTTGCCGACGGTCAGGATTTTCACCGTCTTGCCGGCTTTGGTCAGATTGTCGGCATGTTGCCGGGCAATCTTGGCGATGGACGAGTTGAAGCCGCCGCAGAGGCCGCGTTCAGCCGTCATCACGACGAGAAGATGGACCTTGTCGCTGCCGGTGCCGGACAGGAGCCGGGGGGCCGAAGCCGACCCCGACGCCGCCTGCGCCAGACCCGCCATCACCGCGTTGAAGCGTTCGGTATAGGGACGGGCCTGTTCAGCCGCGTCCTGCGCCCGCCGCAGTTTTGCGGCGGCGACCATCTGCATCGCCTTGGTGATCTTGCGGGTCGACTTGACCGACGTGATCCGCGTTTTCAGGGCCTTCAGACTGGGCATGCCCGCGTCTCCTTAAGTAGCGTCGTCCGCGTCAATGGCTCAGGCGAAGTCCTTGGCGAATTCGTCCAGCGCAGAACGGATCTTCTTTTCCGCATCGCCGGCGATCTTCGGGTCTTCCTTGGTGAGCATGTCGAGCACGTCCTTGCGGTTGGTGCGCAGGTGCTTGAGCAGGCCCGCTTCCCAGCGGCCGACGTCACGGACGGCAACCTTGTCGAGATAGCCCTTGGTGCCCGCATAGATGACGCAGACGATTTCCGCGTTGGTGAGCGGGGCGTACTGAGGCTGCTTCATCAGTTCGGTCAGACGGGCGCCGCGGTTCAGGAGGGCCTGGGTCGAGGCGTCGAGGTCGGAGCCGAACTGGGCGAAGGCGGCCATTTCGCGGTACTGGGCGAGTTCCAGTTTCACGGGGCCTGCGACCGACTTCATCGACCGGGTCTGCGCGGACGAACCCACGCGGGACACCGAGAGACCGGTGTTCACGGCGGGGCGGATGCCCTGATAGAACAGTTCGGTTTCAAGGAAGATCTGGCCGTCGGTGATCGAGATCACGTTGGTCGGGATAAAGGCCGACACGTCGCCGCCCTGGGTTTCGATGATCGGGAGCGCCGTCAGCGAACCGTTGCCGTGATCGTCGTTCAGCTTGGCCGAACGTTCGAGCAGGCGGGAGTGGAGGTAGAACACGTCGCCGGGGTAGGCTTCGCGTCCGGGGGGACGACGGAGCAGGAGCGACATCTGGCGGTAGGACACGGCCTGCTTGGAGAGGTCATCATAGATGATGAGCGCATGGCGGCCGTTGTCACGGAAGTATTCGGCCATCGCGGTTGCGGCGTAGGGGGCCAGGAACTGCATCGGCGCGGGGTCGGAGGCGGTGGCGGCGACGATGATCGTGTATTTGATCGCGCCGGATTCTTCGAGCTTCTTCACCAGCTGGGCGACGGTCGAACGCTTTTGACCGACGGCGCAGTAGATGCAGTAGAGCTTCTTGTATTCGTCATCACCAGCGGCGTCGTTGTAGACCTTCTGGTTCAGGATCGTGTCGAGCGCGATGGCGGTCTTGCCGGTCTGGCGGTCGCCGATGATGAGTTCGCGCTGGCCGCGTCCGATGGGGATCATGGCGTCCACGGATTTCAGGCCGGTCGCCATCGGTTCGTGCACCGATTTG
The DNA here is from genome assembly GCA_041752495.1 of Rhodobacterales bacterium. Classification (GTDB taxonomy): domain Bacteria; phylum Pseudomonadota; class Alphaproteobacteria; order Rhodobacterales; family Rhodobacteraceae; genus JAPLPE01. The sequence continues at coordinate 6,022 of JBGSWJ010000429.1, read as the reverse complement.
CGGGGGATGATGCCGGGGGCCTTGACGTCGGCCACGCGGCGTTCGGTGGCGGCGATGGGGCCCTTGCCGTCGATCGGGTTGCCGAGAGCGTCGACCACGCGACCGAGGAGCGCCTCGCCGGCGGGGACGTCCACGATGGAGCGGGTGCGCTTGACGACGTCACCTTCGGAGATTTCGCGGTCGGACCCGAAGATCACGCAGCCCACGTTGTCGTTTTCGAGGTTGAGCGCCATGCCCTGAATGCCGCCGGGGAATTCCACCATCTCGCCGGCCTGGATCTTGTCCAGACCATAGACGCGGGCGATCCCGTCACCGACCGACAGCACGCGGCCGACTTCGGCCACTTCTGCCTCTTGGCCGAAATTCTTGATCTGGTCCTTCAGGATTGCCGAAATTTCGGCTGCTTGGATCGCCATTATCCGACCTCTTTCATGGTGTTCTGGAGTGCCATCAGCTTTGCCCGGATCGACGTGTCGATCATCTGGGAGCCGATCTTTACGACGAGACCGCCGATGAGGGATTCATCAACGGTTGCAACGATCTTGACGGTCTTGCCGGCCGAAGCCGAGAGCGTCTTGGCCAGGTTGTCGGCCTGCGTCTTGGTCAGCGCCTTGGCGCTGGAAACTTCGGCGGTGACTTCGCCCTTTTCGGTGGCGATCATGCCGCGGAGCGTGGTGACCAGTTGCGGCAGCACGAAGAGGCGCCGCTTGGAGGCCATCAGGGACATGAGGTTCGCGAAGGACTGCGAGAGGCCCATCTTTGCGACGACGGCCGAGATCGCGGCGCCCTGTTCTTCACGGCTGTAGAGCGGCGAGGAGATCAGGTCGCGCAGGTCGGCGCTTTCCTTGAGTGCCGCGTCCAGGGCGTCCACGTCGGATTCGAGCGCGGCCAGTGCCCCCGTTTCGCGGGACAGGTCGAACATTGCCGACGCATAGCGGCTGGCAATTCCGGTAGAGATCGAAGCTGGTTCGGACACGTCCACCCTTTCGATGTCGTTGGCCCGTCGTCAGCCCCGCGAAGGGCAACAGATGGGCAGCTTGAAACGCCTCCGAGTTTCCGCGGGGGCCGTAAAATCAGGGGCCATGTAGCAGAGGCTTTGGGGTGTCGCAACCGCCTTGGCGCAGGTTTTGTGAAGGTTTCAGTAAGGAAGTTTCGGGTATTCTGCCGCATACCGGGAGGTGCCCGTTTTCACGACATAGCACGTTCCCCCGCCAGCGCCTTGCGATTCTCGCCTTTTCGTGAGGAATGGCTTGCGCGCGGCGGAAAATGCGGCGGCGGTCAGTCTGTCTGGCCGCCTTGGATGCGGCCCCGTGCCGCAGGGCTGGGGAGTGCATCCATGACACGGATCGGCTGACGAACCTTTTCGCGCAGGCCGGGGCGGGTGGGTGCGGCGATCTGTTTGGTGACTTCGACGATGAGGACGCCGCCTGCGGCAAAAACGGGCAGGTGACGGCCTGCGGTTTCAAGGAAAGCTGCGGATTTGCGCCAGATCTTGCGGGTGGAGGGGGGCTGGTAGAGGGTCGACATGGTTTTCTCGACGACGAAGTTGTGCTTGCGCAACTGCGCCTCAAGCTGGCTGAGCGAATAGGGGCGGCCAAAGCCGAAGGGGGTGCGGTCAGTGCGGGACCAGAGACCGGCGCGGTTAGGCACGATGAACACGGCGCGGCCGCCGGGGCCCATGACGCGCCACGCCTCTTCCAGCACGGCAGAGGGGTGTTCCGAGGTTTCGAGGCCGTGGAGGAGGACAAGCTTGTCAACCATGCCCGTGGGGATAGGCCAGAGGGTTTCTTCGCAAAGGACCGAGACATTTGGCAGGCCGGGGGGCCAGGGCATGACGCCCTGGGGCCCTGGCATGAGGGCGATCACGCGGCGGGCATCTTCGAGAAACGGGCGGAGAAGGGGGGCGGCAAAGCCGAAGCCTGCGACGGTCTGGCCTTTGGAGTTCGGCCAGAGGGCGACCAGATGATCCCGGATGACCTTTTGCGCAGCGCGGCCCAGCGGACTGCGGTAATAGAAGTTGCGCAGGTCCTGCACATCCAGATGCATTGCGGGCGGTCCGTGGTTAGGTCAGGATCAACCGGACCATATCAAGCGAAAGCGACATTGCCATGCCTCTTGAGATCGTGACGGTGCCCTGTCTGAAGGACAACTACGCCTATCTGCTGCACAATGCAGGGACGGGCGAGACGGCGCTGGTCGATGCACCCGAGGCGGCACCGATTCAGGCGGCGCTGGAGGTGCGGGGATGGAAGTTGAACGATATCCTGATCACGCATCACCATGGCGACCATATCGACGGAGTGGCCGCGCTGCGGGGTGGCGCGCGGGTGATTGGCGCTGCGGCGGATGCGCACCGGTTGCCGCCGCTGGATCTGGCCGTCAGGCCGGGGGATGAGATCACGGTGTGCAGCCGGGCGGTCGAAGTGATCGACGTGCCGGGGCATACGGTGGGGCATGTGGCGTTCTATATCCCGACGAGTGCTGCGGTGTTTACGGCGGACAGCCTGATGGCGATGGGCTGCGGGCGGTTGTTCGAGGGGACGGCGGCGCAGATGTGGGCAAGCCTGTCGCGGCTGGCGGCCCTGCCGCCCGAGACGCTTATCTGTTCGGGGCATGAATACACGGCGGCGAATGCGAGATTCGCGATGACGATCGAGCCCGAGAACCCGGCGTTGCAGGCGCGGATCACGTCGATCAACGCGTCGCGCAAGGCGGGGCTGCCGACAGTGCCATCCTATCTCTCGTTGGAGTTGCAGACGAACCCGTTCCTGCGGGCGAGTCTGCCTTCGGTCAAGGCGGCGATGGGAATGCCGGATGCGGCAGACCATGCCGTTTTCGGTGAAATCCGGGCGCGGAAGGACAAGTTCTAGGCAGGTCAGGAACCGTCCGATGCCAAAAACCGGGGCATCTGTCGCAACGATCAGCAGTCGTGATCGGATATTTGAAAGATTTAGCTTGAAGCGCGGCAGATAACACCGATCTTTAAGCCTTAGAGGCCACGGTCAGGACGGGGCCATACCCTTTCCCGACCCCCGATCAGAGGAGCACTCAACGTGCCGTCTTTTTCGACCACCCTTGAGCAGTCCATCCATGCGGCACTGGCGCTGGCGAATGCCCGCCGCCATGAGCTTGCGACCCTTGAACACCTGCTCCTCGCCCTGATCGACGAACCTGATGCGTCGCGCGTGATGCGCGCTTGTTCGGTCGATCTGGATGAGTTGCGGAAGTCGCTGGAAGAGTTCATCGAGGATGATTTGTCGACCCTTGTGACCGATGTCGAAGGGTCTGAAGCCGTGCCGACCGCTGCGTTCCAGCGCGTCATCCAGCGCGCGGCGATCCATGTTCAGTCTTCGGGCCGGACAGAGGTGACGGGGGCCAATGTCCTTGTCGCGATCTTTGCCGAACGCGAATCGAATGCGGCCTATTTCCTGCAGGAGCAGGACATGACCCGTTATGACGCGGTCAATTTCATCGCCCATGGCGTGGCCAAGGACCCTGCCTTCGGCGAAAGCCGTCCGATCACGGGCGCGTCTTCGGGCAAGTCCGAGGAGCAGGACAACGGGCCTGTGACGGAAGGCAAGGAATCGGCGCTGTCCAAGTATTGCGTGGACCTGAACGCCAAATCAAAGAAGGGCGATGTTGACCCGCTGATCGGCCGCGATCAGGAGGTTGAGCGCTGCATTCAGGTTCTGTGCCGCCGCCGGAAGAACAACCCGCTTCTGGTGGGTGATCCGGGCGTGGGCAAGACGGCGATTGCCGAAGGTCTGGCCTACAAGATCGTCAATGGCGATGTGCCGGACGTTCTCGCGGGGGCCACGATCTTTTCGCTCGACATGGGGGCGCTGCTGGCCGGGACGCGGTATCGGGGCGATTTCGAGGAACGGCTGAAGGCGGTTGTGACCGAGTTGGAGGACCACCCGGACGCGGTGCTGTTCATCGACGAAATCCACACGGTGATCGGCGCGGGTGCGACCAGCGGCGGGGCGATGGATGCGTCGAACCTTCTCAAGCCTGCCTTGCAGGGCGGGAAGCTGCGCTGCATGGGGTCCACGACCTACAAGGAATTCCGCCAGCATTTCGAGAAGGACCGGGCGCTGGCGCGGCGGTTCCAGAAGATTGACGTGAACGAGCCGACGGTTGAGGATTCGATCAAGATCCTGACGGGGCTGAAACCCTATTTCGAGGATCACCACCACATCCGCTATACCGCCGATGCGATCCGGACGGCGGTGGAACTGTCGGCGCGGTATATCAACGACCGCAAGCTGCCCGACAAGGCCATCGACGTGATCGACGAAGCGGGTGCGGCGCAGCATCTGGTGCCCGACAGCAAGCGGCGCAAGACCATCGGCACGAAGGAGATCGAGGCGGTTGTGGCCAAGATCGCCCGCATCCCGCCCAAGAACGTGTCCAAGGATGACGCAACGGTGCTGCGTGATCTGGATGCCGCGCTGAAGCGGGTGGTGTTCGGTCAGGATGCGGCCATCGAGGCGCTGGCGTCGGCCATCAAGCTGGCTCGGGCCGGTCTGCGGGAACCTGAGAAGCCCATCGGCAACTATCTGTTTGCCGGGCCTACGGGCGTGGGCAAGACGGAAGTGGCCAAGCAACTGGCGGATACGCTGGGTGTGGAACTGCTGCGGTTCGACATGTCGGAATACATGGAGAAGCACGCCGTCAGCCGCCTGATCGGCGCGCCTCCGGGCTATGTGGGCTTTGATCAGGGCGGGATGCTGACGGATGGTGTGGACCAGCATCCGCATTGCGTCCTGCTGCTCGACGAGATCGAAAAGGCGCATCCGGACGTGTTCAACATCCTGTTGCAGGTGATGGACCACGGCAAGCTGACCGACCATAACGGCCGGGCGGTGGATTTCCGGAATGTGATCCTGATCATGACGTCGAACGCGGGTGCGTCGGACATGCAGAAGGCGGCCATCGGCTTTGGCCGGGACAAGCGCGAGGGCGAGGATACGGCGGCCATCGAACGGCTGTTCACGCCGGAATTCCGCAACCGTCTGGATGCCATCATCTCGTTCAGCGCGCTGCCGAAGGATGTGATCATGCAGGTGGTCGAGAAGTTCGTCCTCCAGCTTGAAGCGCAACTCATGGACCGCAACGTCCATATCGAACTGTCCCCCGAGGCCGCGATGTGGCTGGGTGACAAGGGATATGACGACAAGATGGGCGCGCGTCCGCTGGGCCGGGTCATTCAGGAACACCTGAAGAAGCCGCTGGCCGAGGAGTTGCTTTTCGGCAAGCTGACCAAGGGCGGGATCGTCAAGGTCGGCGTGAAAGACGACAAGCTGCATCTGGTGTTCGAATCTCAGGGCACGCCGCGCCTGACCAAGAACAAGCCGCCGCTTCTTACGGCGGACTGAGTGATCCGCCTTTGGGCGATCCTGCTGGCCCTCGTCACCCCTGCGGTGGCGGGGGCCATTGATTTTGAGTTTCCGCTCGACTGCGAGATCGGGGAGACCTGCTATATCCAGCAGTTCTTTGACCATGATCCGGGCGCGGAAGCGTCGGATTTCACCTGCGGGCCGTTGAGTTACGACGGGCATGACGGGACGGATATCGCGCTGCCGACCTTGGCCGATCAGGCGGCGGGGGTGACGGTTCTGGCGGCGGCGGATGGCGTGGTCGCCGGGGTGCGGGACGAGATGCCGGATCAGTTGCAGTTCGGGCCGGATGCGCCTGACATTACCAACCGGGAATGCGGGAACGGGGTTGTCATCCGCCATGAGGGCGGGTGGGAGACGCAGTATTGCCATATGCGGCTTGGGTCGATCCTTGTGATCGCCGGGCAGACGGTCACGGCGGGGACGCCGTTGGGGCAGGTCGGGCTTTCGGGGCAGACGCAGTTTCCGCATCTGCATCTGTCGGTGCGGCATGACGGGGCCGAGGTCGATCCGTTTGACCCCGACGGGGTGATCGCCTGTGGCGCGCCGTCGGGGGTGAGTTTGTGGGCGGACCCTCAGCCCTATCAGCCCGGCGGGGTGATTGCGGCGGGGTTTGCCGATGC
>JBGSWJ010000428.1:0-5183 GCA_041752495.1 Rhodobacterales bacterium | reverse complement strand
GGGCGGCAAGGGCGGCGTCCATGCCCCTGGGCGCTGTGAGGCCCACCTGTTCGAGTTCGCGGGCAAATTCCTCGGCCACGGCATGGAGGGTGTTGCGGTCGACGAGGCTCAGGCTGCCCAGTTCGCGGGTCAGGTCGATCTGGTGATCGTCGGGGAGTTTGGCGATGGGCGGTCGCCCGCCATCGGCCAGGAGCATCTGGACGACGATGGCTGCCTTGCGGCGGCCCGAGAGGCCACGGGCGTCGTAGGGGAGGGCGGCAGGAGAAGCGGCGGGGCGTGTCACGGAGCGGTGGTCCTGTGGCTGATCCAACAGGAGAACAAAACCGCAACCTTGTGAAAGATCAGTTAGGCCGCGCGCGGATAGATGCGAAAGGGCGGCGCGGGGCCGCCCTTTGCAAAGGTCAGCTGGTCGTTTCGGGGACGCAGGTGGCCGTCACCTCGTCCCAGGCAGTGCCGGGGATGCAGGACATGGCCTGCTGGTCGTGCTGCATGCCATTGCTGCACTGGGCAAAGGCCGCGAAGGGTGCAAGGGCAAGGGTTGCGGCGATAAGGAGGGTCTTCAAGGGCATTCCTGATTACTCCTGCTGTGGCTGGTAGCCAAAAGGTAGCACAAGATGACCATGCGTCAACCTTGGCCTGTGACAGATGCGGCGCCGTTTTGCCGCAGCCGGGTTCGGCGCGCCGGCGATCCCAAGATTTTTGCAGGAAAAATCTTGGGCGCTGGCGGATGCGTCAGGCGCCAAAGACGCGGGTGAAGATCGTGTCGACGTGTTTGGTGTGATAGGCAAGGTCGAACTTGTCTTCGATTTCAGCCGGGGTGAGGGCGGCCGTGACCTGAGGATCGGCCAGAAGCTCGGCCTTGAAATCGGCGCCGTGTTCCCAGACCTTCATCGCATTGCGCTGGACGATGGCGTAGGCGTCTTCGCGGTTCACGCCCTTTTGGGTCAGGGCGAGGAGGACCCGCTGGCTGTGGATCAGGCCTTTGAACTTGTTCATGTTCCTGAGCATGTTGTCGGGATAGATCACGAGTTTTTCGATCACGCCGGCCAGACGGTTGAGTGCGAAATCGAGGGTGATGGTGGCATCCGGGCCGATGGCGCGTTCGACCGAGGAATGGCTGATGTCGCGTTCGTGCCAGAGTGCCACGTTTTCAAGCGCGGGGACAACGGCCATGCGGACAAGGCGGGCGAGGCCGGTGAGGTTTTCGGTCAGGACCGGGTTACGCTTGTGCGGCATGGCCGACGAGCCTTTCTGGCCGGGAGAGAAGAATTCCTCGGCTTCGAGCACTTCGGTGCGCTGCATGTGTCGTATTTCGATGGCGATGTTTTCGATGCTGGAGGCGATGACGCCCAGCGTGGCGAAGAACATGGCGTGGCGGTCGCGGGGGATGACCTGGGTCGAGATCGGTTCGGGGCGCAGGCCCATCATCTTGCAGACGTGATCCTCGACCGCGGGGTCGATATTGGCGAAGGTGCCGACGGCGCCCGAGATGGCGCCGGTCGCCACCTCCCACCGGGCTTTTTCGAGGCGGTTGCGATTGCGGGCCATTTCGGCGTGGAAGCGGGCGAAGGTGAGGCCCATCGTTGTGGGTTCGGCGTGGATGCCGTGGCTGCGGCCGATGCGGACGGTGTATTTGTGTTCCATCGCACGGGATTTGAGGGCTTTGAGCACGCGGTCGACATCGGCGAGCAGGATGTCCGCGGCGCGGCAGAGCTGAATGTTGAGCGTGGTGTCGAGCACGTCGGAGGAGGTCATGCCCTGATGCACAAAGCGGGCCTGATCAGCCCCGATATGTTCGGCAAGATGGGTGAGGAAGGCGATGACGTCGTGTTTGGTCACGGCTTCGATTTCGTCGATGCGGGCGACGTCGAAGGTGACGTCCCTGGCCTTCCAGACAGCGGCGGCATTCTCTGCCGGGATCACGCCGAGGGCGGCCTGGGCGTCGCAGGCATGGGCCTCGATCTCGAACCAGATCCTGAAGCGGGTTTCAGGGGACCAGATGGCGACCATGTCGGGACGGGAATAGCGGGGGATCATGGGCCGGACCTTTCTGATGCAGGGCGTGTTGGGTCATAAGGGGGATGGGGCCGGGTCACAAGCGCCGCACATGGGGATAGCGGGGGATGAGTATTTGCAGAACAAAGTAACATGGGCGCGCGGGGATTTCGCCGGGGCCTGGGAGGTTGCGCGGGAGATTGAAGATGCGGCGGGCGGGCAGAAGGGGACATTCGTCGGCCGGGCCTTGCTGCGGCCTGAGGGGGAGACGGGGCTGATTTATGCCGAGGACGGTGTCTTGCGGATGGGGGAGGGGCCGGCCCTTACCGCCACGCGGACGTATCTGTGGGCCTTTGAGCCCACGGGCGTCGTTGTGCGGTTTGCCGACGGGCGGGCGTTTCATACTTTTTCCTTTGAGGCGGCAGAGGCGGAGCATCTGTGCGGCGCCGATCTGTACCGGGTGCGCTATGATCTGGGGGGGTGGCCGGTGTGGACGGCGCGTTGGGATGTGCGGGGGCCGCGCAAGGATTATGCGATGGTGTCGCGTTATAGTCGCGTGGCGGGGACCTGAGCTGGGCTGTGGGGCGGGGCGCTTGCGCGGGGGCGCGCCATGGGGCAAACAAGGCGTCAGAGAGTTTCAGGACAGGGGAGGCCCGAATGGCCCTTTCGATGACGGATAACAAGGTCTTGGTCGAAGCCACGGGCCTTTCAGAAGGGGCCGCGCGGCTGTTCCGGCAGGCGGTGCTGGTGGTTGTGGGGATTGCCCTGCTGACACTGGCGGCCAAGATCAAGGTGCCGATGTGGCCGTCGCCCGTTCCGGTCACGATGGGGACCTTCGCGGTGCTGACGATCGGGGCGGCCTATGGGGCGCGGCTGGGGTTGGTGACGATCCTGGGCTATATGCTGATCGGTGCGCTGGGGTTCGACGTGTTTGCGGGATCGTCGGCCGAGAAGAACGGGTTGGCCTATATGATGGGCGGCACGGGTGGGTATCTGCTGGGCTATGTGCTGGCCACGATGTTCTTGGGCTGGGCGGCGCGGCGCGGCTGGGACCGGTCGGTCCTGTGGATGGCGCTGGCGCTGTTGATCGGGAACGTGATCATCTATGTGCCGGGCGTAGCGTGGATTTTCCACATCATTTCGTCAGGGGCCTTTGATCCGGCGACTTATGCGTCGGTCTGGGAGCAGACGATGGTTTGGGGGCTGACGCCGTATCTGATTGGCGACGCGATGAAGCTGGCGCTGGCGGCGCTGCTGTTGCCGGGGCTTTGGAAGCTGATCGGGAACGCGCGGGCGTAACTTTGGCTTTGCTGGGTTGCACCCACCCTACGGATGGAAGCGCGGGTCTTCGGGCCCGCGTTTTTCTTTTGGTGTGGGTGGTCTGACCCGGCGTGATCCGGCGGAGAGGCGCAGGGCGCCTCGCGGTGTTGCGGGGAGGGGGGCGCTGCCCCCCTTGTCCGCGCGAAGGGCGCGGACACCCCCGAGGTATTTGGGAGACAAAGAAACCAGTAGTGAGGGGATCATTGGCCCATGAGGGCGGCGTCGAAGGGGTAGCGGGTAAGGTTTTCGCAGCCGGTGTCGGTGATGAGAACCTGATCTTCGATCTTGATCGAGAAATCGCCGCCTTCGGGGGAGACGAGCGCCTCGACGCAGAGGGTCATGCCGGGTTCAAGGGTGACGCCTGCGAAGGCGCCGGGCATGTGGCCGTCGGGATAGGTGATGTAGGGCCATTCATCGCAGAGGCCCACGCCGTGCATTTTGCAGGAATATTTCTGCTTTTGATATTCCGGGGCGAGGACATGGCCGTTGAGGCTGAGGTCGTCGATGGAGACGCCGGGGCGGAGGCGGGCCTTGTGGTCGGCGATGTGGTCCTGGGCGTGGTGCATGGCGGAGATCATCGCATTGGTCGGGCGCTGGTCGCCGATCCACCATGTGCGGGAGATGTCGATGCAGAAGCCGTAGGCGCCGATCAGGTCGGTGTCGAAGGCAACGATTTCGTTGTTCTGGATGATCCGGGGGCCGCATTCCTGAAACCAGGGATTGGTGCGGGGGCCGGAGGCGAGGAGGCGGGTTTCGATCCATTCGCCGCCGCGGCGGATGTTTTCGGCGTGCAGGACCGACCAGACATCATCTTCGCTGACCGTGCCTGTGGGGACGTTTTCGCGGGTGAAGCGTTCCATGACACTGATCGCTGTTTCGCAGGCATGGTGGGCGCAGCGCATGGCGAGGATGTCGTCGGGGCCTTTGATGGCGCGGGCGCGTTCGGTGAGCACCTCGCCTTCGAGCACGTCAAAGCCTGCGCGTTCGAGGGCGCGGAGGCCGTGGACCATGATCTTGTCGACCGCGACGCGGCGGTTGGTGCCGGCATGGGCGCGCATGACCTCGTCCACCTGACCGGCGAAGGAGGCGGCGTCTTTGGCCGTATTCTCTCCGTTCGTGTTGTAGTAGTAGGCGGCGCCGGAGCGGAGTTCCTTCACGAGCGGGTTGAAGTTCACGAGGAACGGGGCGTTCTTGTATTCCCACATGACCATATGGCCATCGGCGCAAAGGAGGCAGGCGCGGAACGGGTTGTGGCTGTTCCAGAGCTGCATGTTGGTCGTGTCGGTGGCGTAGCGGATGTTCAGGGGGTCGAACATCAGGAGACCGCCGATATCGCGGGCTAGCAGTTGATCGACGAGGCGTTTGTGGCGGAAGGCGCGCATTGCGTCGAGGTTGGGCGCGGTGAGGCCCGCGGCGGCCCATTCGGCGAAGGCGAGTTGGGTCGGGCCGATTTCGACGCGGTCATTGTCGTTGGGGGTGCCGTCGGCAAGGGTTGTGCCACGGGTCGGGTCGATCTTGCGGTTGTCGCGGTGATGGGTATTCACGGGCAGGCCCCCCTTGTGATGTGAGCCGATGGTGCGGGGGCAGGGCGGGGCTGGCTGGTCCGGTTCCGACATGAATTGTTTCGTTTTGACGGATGGGGGTGGGGATGGTGGTTTTGCAGCGGGCGATTCCCGAGGCGCAGGTGGCGGCGGCGGAGTTGCGGCTGCCGTCGATGACCCCGGTCGGGGAGGGGGTGTGGCTGCGGGTGGATGAAGCCTATGCTGCGCAACTGGCCGAGAAGGCGCGGCTGATCGCGGAGCGGCGGGCGGATGTGATTTCGGTGTTGCCGGGGGCGGAGGCGGCGGTGACGGAACTGCTGGAGGTGG
>JBGSWJ010000427.1:0-2518 GCA_041752495.1 Rhodobacterales bacterium | reverse complement strand
GGCCTTCTTTGCGGGTTGACCAGCGTAGGGTGCGCATCCTGCGCACCATGGGCTGGTTTGGGCAAAGGTGCGCAGGATGCGCACCCAACGCCTTGGCCTGCGCCCCGATAATCGGCTGGGTCCGGTCAAGCCAGATCACCGCGCTTACCGCCGCGACCGTCGTGATCGCCCCGAGGATCGCCACAAGCCCATAGCCGCTGGCCCAGGCCCCGAAGGCAAAGATCACGGCACACAGCCCGTCCGACGACAACCGCTGCAACGCCACAAGCGATGCCCCAGCGCCCGGACGGCTGCCCAGCAGATCCTGCAGATAGGCCAGCGCGGGCAGATAGATCATCGCCCCGCCAAACCCCACCAGCAGTGTCAGACCCCAAAGCCATGGCGTCCCCACAAGGACCGGCAACAGCACCAGAAACGCCGCATAGGTCAGCGTCCCCGCCGCAATCAGCTTCAGCCTTCCGACCGAGGCGACAAGCGGCCCGATCAGCAGCATCCCCAGCACCTCGAACGCGACAAAGATGCCAAAGAAGAGACCCAGATCCCCCGTTCCACGCCCGGCTTCGGCAAAGCACAGCCCAAGGATGACCCCCGCGACCGCACCCCCGGCATGGATCGCACCAATCAGCATGACCCGCGTCATGACAGGCTTTGCCATCATCTCGCCCAGCGACGCCCGGAACCCCAGGCCCGAATGCTGTTCCACCCATGTCGTCTGGCTGTCCGGCGGCCAGCCCCAGGCGATCAGCGCCAGCATCGCCACGCCGATCAGCGCGATCACCGGATAGATCACGATCAGCGGCACCCCGGCCTGCAATATGATCCCCCAGATCGGCAGCACCACGATCCACGGCAGGCCCATCATCGCCCGCAGGATCGAAAACACACCATCCCGGTCCTTTTGCGGCAAGGGCGCGCTGATCAGGCGGGTCACGGCAAAGATCTGGCCGAACATCGTGCCGCTGATCGGGATCAGCAGCACGGTGGCAATGACAAAGGTCACCGGTGAATCGATCAGGAACACCAGAAGACCGCCCATGACCAGCGTGACGGCGGCCAGTTGCGCCATGCGGCGGCGGCTTGGCCTCTGGTCGGTGACGATGCCGATCCCGATCGACGCCCCGATCGACACGAAAAGCCCCGCCATCAGGACCACCGCATAGGCCGTGTTCGACAGGCCAAAGACTTGAATGGCGACCAGCGACTGATACGGCCCGACCGACGCGACCCATGTTCCAAACAACAGCGTCATGAAAAAAATCATGCGAAGCGTCGGGTTGGACCGGATGATGCCGATATGGCGTTGCATGGCCTGTTTTCTTTCTTGCCCTCATTCTAGCCTGCCGGCCAGCGGGTGCCATTTGTCTTTGTGCTGTTTTCCTGCAGGAAAACTCTGAAGATTTCGCGATCAGTCCCCTTCGGGAAAGACCTTGCCGGGATTGAGAATGCCTTTGGGGTCCAAAGCCACCTTGATCGTGCGCATCACGTCCAGTGCGACCGGATCCTTGCGACGGGCCATTGAAGGAAGCTTGGACCTGCCGATCCCATGTTCGGCAGAAAAACTGCCGCGCAACTCCATCACCACATCCTCGACCTTTTCGCGGATCGCATCCAGAAGGTCAGGGTCATCGCGCGTCGGATAGACGTTGTAATGGATATTCCCGTCACCCAGATGCGCCACCGACATATCGGTAAAGCCCGGGTCCATCACGGCCAGTTCGGCGGTTATCTGGTCAAAGAAAGTCGTGACCTTGTCCAGCGGCACGCAGATGTCGGTATCCACAAAGGGCCGCTTGAGGAAGGTGAACTGCGCCGAAGCCTCGCGCCGCGTCCACATCTCGACCCTCTGGGCGTCCGACCGGGCCAGCACCGCATCCAGAAGCAGACCCTCCTCCATCATCGCCGCCAGCGTCTCTTCCAGCAGTTCGACAACGGGGATCGTGCCATCCGGGTTCGGGGTCGCGTCACGCGGGGCGGTCACGCCGACCTCGATCATGATGTTCACGTCGTAAATCTGGTCGAACGGCGGACGTGCCCCGGCGATGTGACGCAGGTGCCCTTCGATATAGCTGCGGGGCATGAACTCGAACGCCTCGACCGAACCGCCCGTGGCATCCTGCACCCGGTTCAACAGCGTCACGGCATCGTCCAGTGTCGGCAGCGCAACCATCGCCGTCGCATAGGCGCGCGGCTTGGGCTTCAGCTTCAAAACGGCGGCAGTGATGATCCCCAGCGTCCCCTCGGCCCCGATGATCAGGTGGCGCAGGTTCAGACCCGCATTGTCCTTGTGCAGTTCCGACATCAGGTCCATGACCCGGCCATCGGCAAGCACAACCTCGATCCCCATGCACAGGTCGCGCGTATTGCCATACCGCAGCACGTTCGACCCGCCCGCGTTCGTCGACAGGACGCCGCCAATCATGGCCGATCCCCGGGCGCCAAAGGTCAGCGGAAAGATCAGGTCATGTTCCGCCGCCGCCGCATGCAGCGACGCCAGCACGACCCCAGCCTCGACAACCGC
>JBGSWJ010000426.1:0-3358 GCA_041752495.1 Rhodobacterales bacterium | reverse complement strand
CATCTGTCAGAACTGATTGCGGCGGTTGAAGCGGGGGAAACTGTAACGATTACCCGCCGGGGTCGTCCGGTCGCCAGGCTGATGCCCGTTGCGGGGACAGGCGCCTCTCGCGAAGCCGCCGCAGAGCGCATCCATGCCTTGCGCGCCAAGCTGAAAGGCGCCCTGACTGCAGACGATATCCTATCTGCGCGGGATGAGGGCCGGCGGTGACGCTGGTTGTTGACGCGTCGGCTGTTGCTGGGTGGCTGTTGCCCGATGAAACCGGCCACGATCTTGCGGAACTGATCGCCGCACATTCGGACTTCTGCGCCCCCTGGTTGCTGTGGGCCGAATTCCGGAACATCCTGATCGTGAGCGAACGAAGGGGGCGATTGCCGCAAGGCATGGCCGAGCAGTTGATCGAGGCGGTTGAAGGCCTGGGGATCGACCTGGACACGACACCGTCACCGGCTGGTGTCCTCGCTCTGGCACGACGACATGGGCTGACCGTCTACGACGCTCTCTACCTCGACCTTGCATTGCGCCGTGGGGCGGTTCTGTCGACGCTCGATAACAAACTTGCACAAGCCGCAAGATCTGAAGGCGTTCAATTGGCCTGACGGGGTTCAGCCAAGCAACCCCAGCCTTTCGGCCCGTTCCAGGAGCATCTTCACCGATGACGGCTGCAACTTGTTCGGCCCCGGGGTGTGCGCTCGCGCATCGCCTCCAGCCGGTTGCAGATGGCCTGCAGGGTGATGTCGGGATCCGCGCCCTTGATGGCGGCGCCGATGGTGGGCAGGCGGTCGTCCGTCTCGCGCCGTCCGGCACGGCCGAGCACCGTCTCGCGCAGGAAGCCGTGGCGGACATGTGTCAAGCGACACCCAGATTTACGAGCTAACGCGACACCCAGTGTTACGAGGTGTCGCGCAACGGAGCGGCCTCGGGCGCGCGCTGACCGCCACGAGTCAGAGCGCGCGCCCGGGGCTGCGGTCAACTCTTCAGGGCGTCCTCAAGGTCGCGGAGCCTGTAGCTTCGGCCCTTGATATTCAGGACGTGGGCGTGGTGGAGCAGCCTGTCGAGGATGGCGGTGGCCAGAACCTCGTCACCTGCCAGCAGTTCGGTCCAGTCGCGGATGCTCTTGTTCGTGGTTATGACCATGGCGCCGCGGCCGTAGCGGTAGCTGACGAGACGGAAGAACAGGCTGGCGTCTTCACGGTTCATGGGGTCGTAGCCCATCTCGTCGACCAGGAGCAGGGCGCTGGACATGTACTTGCGGCTTCTCAGCCGGGCTGGCGGCAGGTGGGCGTCGACCCGCAGCGCGGTCAGAAGTTCGTCGAAGCGGAAGTACTGGGTCGAGAAGCCGAGCTGGATCGCCCGGATGCCGAGCCCACAGAGCAGATGCGACTTGCCGACCCCGGGCGGGCCCTGCATCAGCACGACCTCTGAGTTGCGGATCCAGGTGCCAGTGGCGAGCGTCTCGATGCGGGAGCGTTCGATGGCGGGCTGGAACGCGAAGTCGAAGTTCTCCAGCGTCACGCCGTTCGGGATCTTCGCGGTCTTCAGCATCGTGCGCACACGCCGCTCCTCCCGCCCGGATCGCTCGGCGTCCAGCAACCGGTCGAGAAAGACATGGGCCGGCATCTCTGTGCGCACCGCTTCGGACAGCAGACCCTCCAGCGCATCGATGGCGTAGCCGAGGCCGAGGGCGGTCAGCTTCTGCCGCGTCGCATCGATGTCGAGCTTCACTCGGGGCGGGGTCATCGTGCCACCTCCGCCAGCCGGGCGTAAAGCTCCAGCGAGCGATGCTGGACTTGGGTAGCGGCGATCTCCTGCAGGCGGCGTCCCATCCGGCCGAGGGGTATCGGCGCCCGGACGCGTTCGGTGTCCTTGCCCTCGTAATGGGCCTCGTCGCGCAGGATCAGCCTGTCGGTGCCACGTGGGTGCTCGGCGATCACCTCGCAGTCCTTGAGCATCTGCACCCGGCCGGCGAGGCCCCGGACCTCGACCTCCTGCCGAACGAAGCGGAACGGCACGCTGTACTGCCGTCCTTCAAAGCTGACCATGCAATCCATACCGACCGGGCGGCGCACGACGAGATCGAATGGCTGAGGCAGCGTCTCGGGCAGCGGCGTCAGCAGCTGTCGCTCCTGCTCCCACGCGTCAGTGACGCTGGTGCCGGTCGCGGGGCAGCGGAGGCGCATCGCGCGCTCGTCAAGCCCGGCATCAGTCCAAGTCTGCAGGTCCTCGATGCTGTCGAACACCCTGCCGCAGGGATCGAGCGCTTCACGCTGGTCGCGGATGCCCCGCTCGACCTTTCCCTTGCCCTCGGGATGCCGGGGCTGGCAGGCGTCGATGTGAAAGCGCATCTGCACGGCATAGCGCCGGTAGGTCTCGTTGATCGTGCCCCACGCACCGGCACCCTTGGCGATCGCCGTCTTGACGTTGTCGATCCGCAGCACCGCCGGCACACCGCCGAGCCGCTGCAAACAGGCGGTCTGGCAGGACTGCCACGAGAGCATGTCCTTCGATCGCGCCCAGACCACCGCGCGCTTGCGGCTCCACGACAGCGTCACCACCAGCGCGACAAGATCAACCGCCTCTCCGCCGATCACCATGCCGGGGTATTCAGCCCAATCCACCTGGGCCTGCGCCCCCATCGGCGTCTCGACCCGCCGCCGCGCCCGGATGGCAGGCGCCGGAAACGTCCGCTTCCAGTACCGCTGCACCGACTTCAGGCTGCCGTCATAATCATGCTCCCGCTTCAGCCAGTCGTGCAGCGCCGCCAGGTTCGCCCGACCGCCCAACTGCTGGCTTCGCCAATGCGCGATCACGTCGGCCACAGCTGCCGCCTTGCCAACCTGCGTGGTGCGCCCATCGACCTCTCCGGCCGCATCCCGCCGCCGATGATACCGCACCGTTCCCTCGCTCACTCCCAGCAGACGCGCCACCGCGCTCTGGGAATGGCCCTGCTTCAGCAAAACCGTCATTGCGGTCCGCGCCTCGTTCTCGAGACGACCCATCGTCACTCCCCAGCAGACCACCCGCCGGAAATCGATCAGGCCAAGACGGCACCTCGTAAATCTGGATGTCGCCTTACGGCATCAATGACGTGTCCCGCTACACCCCGCCCTCGCACGCCGCTTCTACGATCTGGGCCCTGCGGTGACCCTGCGCAATCTTGCGGCCATTCTGCGAACGGCGGTCGAGCAGGAGCATATCAGCTTGACGGACCCGCACTGCGGGGCAGAACAACTTTTCGGTTTGTGGCAGGGCGTGACCAACTACCAACTGGCCCTTGACCTTGATCGGCAGGCGCTGATCGACGGGCTGCCCGCCCGGGTCACTGCGGGAGTCGATTTGTTCCTTGCGGCCTGTCTCC
>JBGSWJ010000425.1:0-6940 GCA_041752495.1 Rhodobacterales bacterium | reverse complement strand
CGATCATGCCGCGCTTTTCCCGCGGCTGGCCGGGCTTTTGCCGCCGGGCGGGGTGCTGGCCGTGCAGATGCCGCGCCAGTTCGGGGCGCCGTCTCATGCGTTGATGCGGCAGGTGGTGGCCGGGCTGTTCCCTGACAGGTTTGATCCCGTGGGGTCGCCCGCACCGGTGCACGGGCCTGAGGTTTATCACCGGATGCTGCGGCCTTTGGGGGAGGTTTCGGTCTGGGAAACCGAATACCTGCAGCGACTCTCGCCTGAGGCCGAGGGGCATCCGGTGCGGCACTTTACCCAATCCACGGCGCTGCGGCCCTACGCGGAACGGCTGAGGCCGGATGAACTGCCGCATTTCGTTGCGGCCTATGATGCCGCACTGGTCAAGGCCTATCCGGCCGAGGCGGACGGGGCGGTCCTGTTTCCCTTCCGGCGGCTGTTCATCACGCTGACCAAGGGTTGAGCCGGGCGCGCCGCTCTGCCAAGGATCGGGGAAAAGAAGGAGCGACCGATGCCTGCCCTGATCAAGACGAGCTATACCGGAACCGTGACATGGCTGGGCCATCAGCCGGTTCCGGTGGAAAACCTGATCATCACGGCAAGGCCGCTCGACGTGATGCCCCTGTCCTTTGCCGGACCCGAGGATGAGGTTCATGCCGGGCTGACGCGGCCGTCCTGCAGCCGGGTGCTGACCCAGCATCCGCGCGGGACGACGATCCGGAATGTGCGGCAGCTGTGCGTGGTCGGCGCCGAGGAGATGGCGGCGGTCGCGGCGGAACTGGGGCTTGAGGCGTTCGACTATGCCTGGGTCGGGGCGTCGGTCGTGGTTTCCGGCATCCCGGACTTTACCCATCTGCCGCCGTCGGCGCGGTTGCAGGGGCCGGACGGGGTGACGCTGGTGGTGGATATGGAAAACCACCCCTGCATCGAACCCGCCGCGACGATCGAAAAGGCGCGCCCGGGGCATGGCAAGGCGTTCAAGGCGGCGGCCAAGGATCGCCGGGGTGTGACGGCCTGGGTGGAACGCGAAGGGGTCCTGCGGATCGGCGATGTGCTGACCGTGCATGTGCCCGGTCAGCGGGCATGGGCGCCTGAACAGGGAAGCTTGTTTGACTGACGGTTCTACAAGATGAAGTCTGACGAGACGAAGTTGATCCTGCCCGCGACTTCGATGGCAAAGTCGGCCTTTCCGTCGCCGTTCACGTCGCCTTCGATGATCGTGACCTGATCCACGATCTTGTAGTGAAGCTGCCCCTTGACCTTGGTAAAGGCGTCGTCGCCGATGAATTTGAAGGCATCGTTTGCGCTGGTTCCCGCAATCGCGTCGATCACGGACAGGTCGATCTTGTCGCCCTGTTTGCCGGTCCCGCTGAAATCCTTGATCTGATCGCGTGAGGATGAACTGGTCGGGCTGTCGTTCACGGAGGTGAAGATGAACCTGTCGGCAGAGTCCCCGCCTGTCAGGACGTCCTTGCCAAGACCGCCGGTGAGAGAGTAGGTCCCGGCTTCGCCGAAAAGGCTGTCGTTGCCGTCTTCTCCGTAGATCTTGTCGGTGCCTTTGCCGCCGTATCCCTTGTCCGCGCCGCCACCAAGGACCAGCCTGTCGTTGCCGTCACCGCCGTAGAAGGTGTTGTTATTGTAGCCGAAGGCGACAGTTCCCTTGACCGTGTCCGAGATCGAGTCGTTGAAGGCCGATCCGATGACGTTGGTAAAGCCCGAGATCCGGTCGCCATTGGCGTCGCCGCCGGATCCCGTTGTGGTCGCGTCATGGGTGATGTCGATCTTGACCGACGCGGTTGAGGTTGCATAGCTGACCGTGTCGCCGCTGTCTGCCCCGCCGGACATGACGTCTGCACCTGTGCCGCCGATGACCGTGTCCCGACCCGCGCCGCCCGAGATGCTGTCTGCACCTCCATCGCCCTGCAGCAGGTCATTGCCGTCGTCGCCGGTGATCGTGTCATTGCCCGATCCGCCATAGACCGTGTCGTTGCCAAGGTCGGCATCAATCGTATCGCTCTGGCCGGACCCGGTTGCCGCCTGATCGCCATAGATGATGTTGGCAAGCTGGTTGCCCCGGATATTGTCTTGGCCATTGCTGCCGCGCACGTTTTCGATCACGCCGTTGACGACAAGGCGGTGCCCGCCGGTGGCATCGAAATACATGCCCGAGGCGCTTGTCGCATTACCCGATGAATTTACAGTCCATTTCAGGGTGATGTCGGTCGGGGTCGTGTAAACGCCCGTGATGTTGAGCCAATCATTGCCCGTCCCGTCATCGGTGACTGTGACGGTCGAGGGGCCGGTCGCAAGCTGATTGATGGTATAGGTATTGTTTGCCATGGGGATAATCCATTTCGGTCAAATGCGGAAAATGCAGGTTCAGTCTGAAATTGACTTCTGGGACGGGACGATAGCTTTGCGGTCTTTACCGGGCAAGATTCGTGTTGCCTGGAAAGGGCTGAACCCGGGACCAAGGCGGATACGGACGGTCGGATGTCGGTTTCCATGGTCCGTTTGGGACCGTGTCTCGTTAGGTTGCACAGGGAAACGGGCGGGAGGCCCGGCGGAGGAAGACCATGAGCCACAAGACCGATATCGAGATTGCCCGGGAGGCAAAGAAGCGTCCGATCATGGAGATCGGGGCCAAGCTGGGGATCGGGGCTGATGATCTTTTGCCCTATGGCCATGACAAGGCCAAGCTGAGCCAGGGCTTTATCGATGCCGTGCAAAGCCGCCCCGATGGCAAGCTGATCCTTGTGACCGCGATCAACCCGACGCCTGCGGGCGAGGGCAAGACGACGACGACGGTGGGCCTGGGCGACGGTTTGAACCGGATCGGAAAGAAGGCCGTGGTCTGTATCCGCGAGGCGAGCCTTGGCCCCAATTTCGGGATGAAGGGTGGCGCGGCGGGTGGCGGCTATGCGCAGGTTGTGCCGATGGAGGAGATGAACCTTCACTTTACCGGCGATTTCCATGCGATCACGTCGGCCCACAACCTGCTGTCGGCGATGATCGACAACCACATCTACTGGGGCAACGAGCTTGATATCGACGAACGCCGGATCGTCTGGCGACGCGTGATGGACATGAACGACCGGGCGCTGCGCGATATGGTCGTGTCATTGGGTGGCGTGGCCAACGGATTCCCCCGGCAGACGGGGTTCGACATCACGGTCGCGTCCGAAGTCATGGCGATCCTCTGCCTGTCCAAGAACCTTGAAGACCTGCAAAAGCGGCTGGGCGATATTGTCGTCGCCTATACCCGCGAGAAGAAGCCCGTCTATTGCCGCGATATCAAGGCGGACGGGGCGATGACGGTGCTGCTTAAGGACGCGATGCAACCGAACCTTGTGCAGACGCTGGAAAACAACCCGGCGTTCGTGCATGGCGGGCCGTTTGCGAATATCGCGCATGGCTGCAATTCGGTCATTGCCACGACGACGGCGTTGAAGCTGGGCGAATATGTTGTGACCGAGGCCGGGTTCGGGGCCGATCTGGGCGCCGAGAAATTCTTTGACATCAAGTGCCGCAAGGCGGGACTGAAGCCCTCTGCCGCTGTGATCGTGGCGACCGTGCGGGCGATGAAGATGAACGGCGGCGTGGCCAAGGCCGACCTTGGCGCGGAAAACGTGGCCGCCGTGCAGAAGGGTTGCCCGAACCTTGGCCGCCATATCGCCAACGTGAAATCGTTCGGCGTGCCGGTGGTTGTGGCGATCAACCATTTCTACAGCGACACGGATGCCGAGATTGCGGCGGTCAAGGCCTATGTGGCCGAGCAGGGGGCGGAAGCCATCCTGTGCAAGCACTGGGCGCAGGGATCGGCCGGGATCGAGGATCTGGCGCACAAGGTTGTGGAACTGGCCGAAAGCGGCGTGGCGGATTTCAAGCCGCTTTATGCCGATGACCTGCCTCTGTTCGCCAAGATCGAGGCGATTGCCAAGGGCATCTACCGGGCCGATGGCGTAGAAGCCGACAAGTCGATCCGCGACCAGTTGAAGGTCTGGGAGGCGGCGGGCTATGGCCATCTGCCGGTCTGCATGGCCAAGACGCAGTACAGCTTTACCACTGATCCCAACATGCGCGGTGCGCCGACGGGGTTCACGATCCCAGTGCGCGAGGTGCGCCTGTCCGCCGGGGCCGGGTTCATTGTGGCGATCTGTGGTGAGATCATGACGATGCCGGGCCTGCCCCGGGTGCCTTCGGCCGAGGTGATCCGGCTGAATGCGGCCGGGCAGATCGAAGGGCTGTTCTGAGAAAGGCGGCCCGCCTGCCCTGCGCCCAGTCGGGCCGGGGCGGGGGCCTTGCGTGACTGCGAAAGGACGATGGGGATGACGGCGAAACTGATTGATGGCAAGGCCTTTGCCGTGACCGTGCGCGAGAAGGTTGCGGCCCATGTGGCGCGGATCAGGGAAGAGGCCGGGGTTGTGCCCGGTCTGGCCGTGGTACTGGTGGGCGAAGACCCGGCGAGTCAGGTCTATGTCCGGTCCAAGGGCAAGCAGACGGTCGAGGCCGGGATGGCGTCGTTCGAGCACAAGCTGGCGGCGGATACGTCCGAGGCGGTGCTGCTGGAACTGATCGCGTCGCTGAATGCCGATCCGGCGGTGCATGGGATTCTGGTGCAACTGCCGCTGCCACGGCATCTGAACAGCGATCTGGTCATCAACAGCATTGACCCGGCCAAGGATGTGGACGGGTTCCATATCTCGAACGTGGGCCTTTTGGGGACCGGGCAGAAATCGATGGTGCCCTGCACGCCGCTGGGGTGCCTGATGCTTCTAAGGGATCATCACGGGTCATTGGCCGGGATGAATGCAGTCGTGATCGGGCGGTCGAACATCGTGGGCAAGCCGATGGCGCAACTGCTGCTCGGCGATAGCTGCACGGTGACGATTGCCCATTCGCGGACGCGAGATCTGCCGGGCGTGGTGCGGCAGGCCGATATCGTCGTGGCGGCGGTGGGCCGGCCCGAGATGGTCACGGGCGACTGGATCAAGCCGGGCGCGACGGTGATTGACGTTGGGATCAACCGGATCGAAGGCGAGGGCGGCAAGACGCGGCTGGTGGGGGACGTCGATTTTGCCAGCGCGAGCGCCGTGGCCGGGGCGATCACGCCTGTGCCGGGCGGAGTGGGGCCGATGACGATTGCCTGTCTTCTGGCCAATACGCTGACGGCCAGTTGCCGGGCGCTGAGCCTGCCCGAGCCAGAGGGTCTGACGGCCTGAACCGACGTGACCATGGTCATGCTGGCAGGGGCGGTGCCGCAAATGTTACCTTGTGGTCAAGTTCGGACAGGCTAGAGACGAACGACCGTGCGGACCATTTCAGGTCCGGGTACCGATTGTTGTTTTCAACGCCATCGATACAGGACAGATCATTGCCTTTCCGACCGATCACCGGCGCCGTCAACAGATTGTCCGTCATCATCTGGCTTGCGGCTTCTGTTGTTGCGGTCATTGCAGGCCCGTTCGGGACCTATGCCAACATGGAGTTTGGCGTCCGGGCCACCTATTGGACCGGGCTGATCGCAGTGTCGATCGTTTTGGCCCATGCGATCCGGACGAGCGTGAAGCATTACTGGCCCGAACTGAACCGCAATGTCAGCGACGGGTTGATCACGCTGACCTTTTCGGTTCTGTTTTCGGCCGTTGTTGAACGTGCCAATCATCTTGTTCTTGATGACGAGGCCCATGCGGCCCTGAATCATCTTGAGGTGTTTCTGTTCGTTCTGGCGATTTCGCTGATGGTCACGGTTATCCGGCGGTTCGTGCAGGACGGTTGGGGGCATCCGCCGCAAATGGCTGTCCAAACAGAGGCCCGTCCCGGCGCAGAGCGCCCGAGGCTGATGGAAAGGCTGACCGGGGCCGAGGGCGCGCGGGTGGTGTGGATGACGGTGGATGACCACTATGTCATCGTGCATCTGGATGACCGGTCGGAACAGCGCCTGCTGATGCGGTTTGCCGATGCCGTGGCCGAGATGGCTGGGCAGGCGGGGCTTTTGTCGCACCGGTCGCATTGGGTATCGCTGGATGCCGTGGCCGGGGTTTGCCGGGAAGGCGGGCGCGAGGTTGTCGTTCTCAAGGACGGCGGGCATGTGCCGTTGAGCCGGACCTATCGGGCGGCGTTCGAGGCGCAGGGCTTTGCCGCGCCCGCACCGGCGCGGCTGGCGATGACGGCCGAATAGGCGTTCAGAGGAGCGCGGTTTCAAGCCGGGCGTAGCTGGTTTCCATGCCGTCGGTCATGCCGGTGGCAACCATGGCATCCATCGCGGCCGCATCGGCAACCGACATGATCATGATCATCCGGGTGCCCGTCCCTTCGGGGGTGAAGGTGGTTTCGACCGTGTTTTCAGGGGTCTGGTCGGGCAGGAACATGCGTTCAATATGGAGCATGCGGTGGGGTGCCTCGACCGTGATGTATTCGCCGGTGGCGTAGAAGGAATGGCCCGTCGTGTTGTTCTGCCAGACAAACCGGAATGAACCGCCCGAGCGGGCGTCGCTGAGACATTCGGGCATGGACCAGCCGTCGGGGCCGAGGAGCCATTTCGGGATCAGGGCCGGATCGGTGTGGGCGGCATAGACCCGCGCCGGTGGGGCCGCGAAGAAGCGCGAGACGTGAAGGGTCGTCGGGCTGGTGCGGGTGATTTCCAGGGTCATGGTTTGTCCTTTTCTGCGGTGTCTTCTGTGAGGAGGGCGTCGAGGCGCTGATAGTTCGTCTCCATGCTGTCGCGGAGTTGGGCGAGCCAGTCTTGGACGGGGGCAAGGGCATCGGGGGCGAGGCGGCAGGGATGGCGCGTGCCGTCGGTCCGGCGAAGGATGAGCCCTGCGCGTTCGAGCACCTTGAGATGATGCGAGATTGCGGGCTGCGACATGGCGAAGGGGGCCGCGATGTCGAGCACGGTCGCCTCGCCCTGGGCCAGCCGGAGGAGGATGGCGCGACGGGTGGGGTCGGC
>JBGSWJ010000424.1:0-9376 GCA_041752495.1 Rhodobacterales bacterium | reverse complement strand
GATCGCTGGCGGTGGCGGCCTTTGGTGTGCTGTTCACGACGCGTCTTGCGGCAGGGATGATCACGCAGGGGGTCGAACTTGCGCCGGGGATGAACCTTGGGCCGCAGTCTTTGGGCCAGTTGCCGGACGAGATCCGGGCGGCGGTTTCGGTCGTGGTCGTGGATGCGATTCATCCGATCTACTGGATCGTGGCGGGGCTTGGCGTGCTCGGGCTGTTGTCGGCGCTGATGCTCAAGGAAGTGCCGCTGGCCGGGCGCGGGGTTGCGCGCAGCGGGGAGTGAGCGCGGGCACGGTTGCGCGGACGACGGGCCAAGTCCAGTGCTTACAAACTGCTTATTTTTTAAGCAAAGGCTTTGATCCTATGCCGTGTGAGGTGGGTTTCACCCACCCTACGGGTCGCGGGGCGGGATGATCTATGGCAATTGAGTGACAGGGGGCCGTGTGGCCCCCTTGCGCCGCACTGCAGCACTCCTAGAGTAGTGCGGTTGACGCTGCTTCTTTTGACCTGCCCGGAGACTGCCAATGCCTGAATTCCGCAAGATCCTTGTCGCCAACCGGGGCGAAATCGCCATCCGCGTGATGCGCGCCGCCAACGAAATGGGCAAGAAGACCGTCGCGGTCTATGCGGAAGAGGACAAGCTGGGCCTGCACCGGTTCAAGGCCGACGAAGCCTATCGGATCGGCGAAGGGCTCGGGCCTGTCGCGGCCTATCTGGCGATTGATGAGATCATCCGCGTGGCCAAGATGAGCGGCGCGGATGCGATCCATCCGGGCTATGGCCTGTTATCCGAGAACCCGGATTTCGTGGATGCCTGCGAAAACGCCGGGATCACCTTTATCGGGCCGACCGCCACGACGATGCGGTCTTTGGGCGACAAGGCGAGTGCGCGTCGTGTGGCGATGGCGGCGGGTGTGCCGGTTATCCCGGCGACGGAAGTACTGGGCGATGACATGGACCTGATCCGCAAGCAGGCGGCCGAGGTCGGTTATCCCCTGATGCTCAAGGCGTCGTGGGGCGGCGGCGGGCGCGGGATGCGCCCGATCAACAACGAGGCGGAACTGGCCGACAAGGTGCGCGAAGGGCGGCGCGAGGCGGAGGCGGCCTTTGGGAATGGCGAAGGGTATCTCGAAAAGATGATCCTGCGCGCCCGGCACGTCGAGGTGCAGATCCTCGGTGACAAGCACGGGAACATCTATCACCTTTGGGAACGGGATTGTTCCGTCCAGCGGCGCAACCAGAAAGTCGTGGAGCGTGCCCCTGCCCCGTATCTGACGCAGGAACAGCGCGAGGAGATCTGCGATCTGGGCAAGCGCATCTGTGCCCATGTGAATTACGAATGCGCCGGCACGGTCGAGTTCCTGATGGATATGGACACGGGCAAGTTCTACTTCATCGAAGTGAACCCGCGTGTGCAGGTCGAACATACCGTCACCGAAGAGGTGACGGGCATTGATATTGTCCGGGCGCAGATCCTGATCGAAGAGGGCAAGACCCTGGCGGAGGCGACGGGTGTCGCGTCACAGGACAAGGTCAAGCTGGATGGTCATGCGCTGCAATGCCGGGTGACGACCGAAGACCCGCTGAACAACTTCATCCCCGACTATGGCCGTATCCAGATGTACCGGTCAGCCGCAGGCCCCGGCATCCGGCTGGACGCAGGGACCGCTTATTCCGGGGCCGTCATTACACGGTACTACGATTCGCTGTTGACCAAGGTCACGGCGCGGGGTCCGACGCCCGAGATGGCGATTGCACGTATGGACCGGGCGCTGCGCGAATTTCGCATCCGGGGCGTGTCCACGAACATCGCTTTCGTCGAAAACCTGCTCAAGCATCCGACATTCCTGAACAATACCTATACGACCAAGTTCATCGACACGACGCCTGAGCTTTTCAACTTCAAGAAGCGGCGGGACCGGGCGACCAAGATCCTGACCTATATCGCCGATATCACCGTCAACGGTCACCCCGAGACGGCAGGACGGCCCAAGCCTGCCGCCGATCACAAGGCACCCAAACCGCCTGTCAAGATTCTGGGCGAATGGGAGCCGGGGACGCGGCAGTTGCTGGACGAGAAGGGCCCCAAGGCGGTGGCCGACTGGATGCTGGCGCAAAAGCGCCTGCTTTTGACTGACACCACCATGCGGGACGGGCACCAATCGCTGCTGGCGACGCGGATGCGGTCGATCGACATGATCAAGGCGGCCCCGGCCTATGCCGAACGGATGTCGGGCCTGTTCAGCGTGGAATGCTGGGGCGGTGCGACCTTCGACGTGGCCTACCGGTTCCTGCAGGAATGTCCGTGGCAGCGGCTGCGGGATATTCGGGCGCAGATGCCCAACATCATGACGCAGATGCTGCTGCGGGCGTCAAATGCGGTGGGCTATACTAACTATCCCGACAATGTGGTTCAGGCGTTTGTGAAGCAGGCGGCGGAATCGGGTGTGGATGTGTTCCGCGTGTTCGACAGCCTGAACTGGGTCGAGAATATGCGCGTCGCGATGGATGCGGTCGTAGAGTCAAACAAGATATGTGAGGCCGCAATTTGCTATACCGGCGACATGCTTGACCCGGCGCGGGCCAAGTATGACCTGAAGTACTATGTCGGCATGGCCAAAGAGCTTGAGGCCGCCGGGGCCCATGTGCTTGGCCTGAAGGACATGGCGGGGCTGCTCAAGCCTGCGGCTGCTGCGGTTCTGGTCAAGGCGCTGAAGGAAGAGTTGACGATCCCCGTCCATTTCCACACTCATGACACATCCGGCGCGGCGATTGCCACGATCATGGCGGCGGCGGGTGCCGGGGTGGATGCCGTGGACGGGGCGATGGACGCGCTTTCAGGCAACACGTCGCAGCCGACGCTGGGATCCATCGTCGAGGCGCTGCGGCATACCGAGCGCGATACCGGCCTTGATATCGCGGCGATCCGCGAGATCAGCAATTACTGGGAGTCGGTGCGCGGGCAGTATGCGGCGTTCGAGTCGGGCATGCAGGCCCCCGCGTCCGAGGTCTACCTGCACGAAATGCCGGGCGGGCAGTTCACCAACCTCAAGGCGCAGGCACGGTCTTTGGGGCTGGAGGAACGCTGGCACGAGGTGGCGCAGGCCTATGCCGATGTGAACATGATGTTCGGGGATATCGTCAAGGTCACGCCGTCCTCCAAGGTCGTGGGGGACATGGCGCTGATGATGGTGAGCCAGGGGCTGACCCGGGCGCAGGTCGAAGACCCTGCCGTTGATGTGGTCTTCCCGGATTCTGTCATCGACATGATGAAGGGCAATCTGGGGCAGCCGCCGGGCGGCTGGCCTGAGGGAATCCAGCGGAAAATCCTCAAAGGCGATGCGCCGATGACGGAGCGGCCGGGCGCGTCTTTGCCGCCGGTCGATCTTGAGGCGGTGCGGGCCAAGGTCGCGAAGGAGATGGGCGGCAAGGGCGTCGATGACGAGGACCTGCAGGGATATCTCATGTATCCCAAGGTGTTCCTTGACTATATGGGCCGTCACAAGACCTATGGCCCGGTGCGGACGCTGCCGACCAAGACGTTCTTCTATGGCATGGAGCCGGGGGAAGAGATCAGCGTCGAGATTGATCCGGGCAAGACACTGGAGGTGCGGCTTCAGGCGGTCGGCGATACGACCGATGACGGTGAGGTCCGGGTGTTCTTTGAGCTGAACGGCCAGCCGCGCACGATCCGCGTGCCAAACCGCAAGGCGGCGGCGATCACCGCCAAGCGGCCCAAGGCAGAGGCGGGCAATCCGCTGCATATCGGCGCTCCGATGCCGGGGGTGATCGCGTCGATCGCCGCCGTTGCGGGCAAGCCGGTGCTCGCTGGGGATCTGCTCTTGACCATCGAGGCGATGAAGATGGAGACGGGGATTCACGCGGACCGGAACGGGACGATCAAGGCCGTGCATGTCCATGCGGGGGCGCAGATTGATGCCAAGGACCTGCTGGTGGAACTGGAATAGGGCCGGACGGGACGCTCGTCCGCGCGATGCGCGACCTTGATTTTGCAGTTGGCGGGAGGGCGGGGTGAACCCCGCCCTACGCTTTTGGGACAGGTGAAAGCAAGACGAGCAGGCAGTAAACGGGCCGGCATTTAACTCTGCATGGAAAAGCACGCATTCCTGTCTTCTGATTTACGGGTTTGCTGCCGAAACCAGGAATTAATTCACAGAAAAATCAAATTATCTCATTATGTTGCTGATCCGTTGAAAGGATCTCCATGATCGGGCCGAGGAATGCCCCGCGGCGCTGGACAGGGGCCGGGAGCCGGGCGCCTGAAGTGAGGAGGGGACCACATTATGGAACTGCTTGAAGGGGACTATGCGGCCTCGGTCGCGGACCCTGATGAGTTCTGGGCCGGACAGGCCAAGGGATCGACTGGATCGCGGCCTCCACCAAGATTAAGGACACGCCGTTCGCGCGGGGCAATGGCTCGATCAAGTGGTTCGAGGATTGAAAGCTGAACGTCAGCGCCAACTGTATCGACCGTCACACGGGCACACGCGCCAGTCAGATGGCGATCATCTGGGAACCTGATAATCCCAAGACCCCGGCGTGGCAGATCACCAATGCCGAACTGCTCGATAAGGCATCGAGTCCGGCCAATGTGCTCAAGGCGCAGGGTGTGTTGCATACGACCTGGGGCTATCTGGTCTATGCGTCACTGACGCACCAGATAAGTTCGATTACCATGACGGCGACATCTTCTGGTGTACCGCTGACGTAGGCTGGGTCACGGGGCACAGCTATATCGTCTATGGGCCGCAGTCGAACGGGGCCAAGACGCCGATGTTTGAAGGCGTGCCGAACTATCCCGATCCGGGCCGGTTCTGGGAGGTGTGCGCCAAACACAAGGTCAACCAGTACTATACCGCACCGACCGCGATCCGGTCGCTGACGGGTCAGGGGCCGGTATTGGTTGAAAAGCACGACTTGTCGTCGCTGAAGCTGTTGGGGTCGGTGGGTGAGCCGATCAACCCCCAGGCTTGGAACTGGTACAACACGCACGTCGGCAAAGGCAAAGGCCCGATCGTCGACGCGTTCGGGCAGATGGAAACGGGCGGGCAAATCATCACCCCCCTGCCCGGCGCGATCCCCAAAAACCCGGATCGGCCACCAAGCCGTTCTCTGGCATTCAGCCCATCGTGCGCGACCCCACAACGGCCAAGGTGCAGGAGCAGACCGAGACGGATGGGGTTCTGTGCATCGTGGATAGCTGGCCGGGACAGATGCGGACGCTCTTGGGCGATCATGAGAGGTTTCAAGAAGCCTATTTCAGCCAGTATTCGGGGTATTTTTTGCCGGGGACGGCTGCCGGCGGGATGCGGACGGGTATTACTGGATCACCGGTCGCGTCGATGACGTGATCAACGTTTCCGGCCACCGGATGGGCACGGCCGAGGTAGAGTCGGCGTTGGTCGCCCATGAGAAGGTCGCCGAGGCGGCGGTCGTGGGCTATCCGCATGATATCAAGGGTCAGGGCATTTATGCCTATGTGACGCTGATGAAGGGGATCGAACCGACCGAGCCGCTGCGCAAGGAACTGGAAGCCTGCGTCCGCAATGAAATCGGACCGATTGCCAAGCCGGACCTGATCCAGTGGGCGCCGGGCCTGCCCAGGACCTGGTCGGGCAAGATCATGCGGCGCATCCTGCGCAAGATCGCTGAGAATGACATTGGCACGCCGGGCGATAGCTCGACACTTGCCTATCCGGCGGTGGTGGATGATCTGATCGCCAACCGGTTGAACAAGGTCTGATCGCGATGGCTGCTCCGGACCTTGTGCTTCTTTGCCCCCCGGCGCGGGGAAAGGCACGCAGGCGCGGATGCAGGAGGAGGACTTTGGTCTGGTCCAGCTTTCGACCGGTGACCTTCTGCGCGCGGCAGAGGCACAGGGGACAGAGGCCGGGATGAAGGCAAAGGCCATCATGGACTCAGGGCGGCTTGTGCCCGATGACGTGCTGATCGCCGTGCTGGCGGATCGGCTGGCGGCGTCGGGACTTGACCGAGGGATCATCCTTGACGGGTTTCCCCGGACGGCGGCCCAAGCGGCAGCGCTTGACACGCTGCTGGTGCGGCGCGGACAGCGGGTGACGGCGGCGATCAGCCTTGAGGTGGATGATGCGGCCATGGTGGGCCGCATTGCGGGGCGGTACACCTGTGCCGCCTGTGGTGAAGGGTATCACGACCAATTCAAGCATCCTGCCACGGCGGGGGTTTGTGACAAATGCGGCGGCACGGCGTTCAGGCGCCGGGCCGACGACAAGGCCGAAACGGTCGCGGAAAGGCTGCGTGACTACCATGCGGAGACGGCACCGTTAATCGCCCACTACGGGGCGCAGGGCGTGCTGCGGACAGTCGATGCGATGGCTTCTATCGCGGCGATCCGACACAGCCTGAGCGAAATCGTGGGGGCAGTGGCGGCTTGAGCGAAGCGACAGCCGCGGGTGATCCCCGGGCGGAGGAGGGCCGGGTTGCGCGATGTGCGGACCCGGGAGGAGAAGTCTTGCCGGTTCTGACGGCATGGCGGGCGGGGCGCATGACATGCGTCCGGCCCGAAGGGAGAGGTCATGTCCGGTCAACGGGTATGACGGGCGGTCGGGAAGGTCCGGTAGCCAAGTGTGGCGACAGGGAAAGCCGGTCCCGAAGGGGCCGGGGGAAATGGAGAGAACCCATGGCAGTTACTGACTTGGACGCAATGGTAAACCGGTCGCGTCCGATGACCGCAAAGGATAGGAAGGTCATCATGGCCGGCTGCCTGATTGCTGCCGTGAACTACTTCCCCGTGTTCAAACTGCTGACCGCGACTGCAAACCCTGCCCCGGCGGTGCGCTTCAGACCGAAGTCATCGTGACGGCGGACCCTGAAGACTGCTCGTTACAGTTCAACCCGACCGGAACGGTCAAGTTCACCTACTCTTGCGACATCGCAAGGCCAAGCTGCAAAGCACGGCGGTGAATTCGGTGACGGTTGACGGTGAACCCGGCATGCTGGCCACCTTTCAGGTGGGCGACACGACCCTGGTGTATTACGATGCGGCAGCACTTGCTGCGGCGACTGCCGAACTGACCGCGGCAAAGGCCACGCTGAAAACGGCGAAAGCGGGCACCGATCAGGCCGCCACGGACACAGCGACCGCGGTTGTAGCCGAAACACAAACGGCAGCCGATGCGATCGGTGCGGCCAAGACCGCATTTGAAACCGGGCTGAACGATGCGCTGAAGGCGGCAGGCTATCCGCTCGTGGCGGCAGACAACACGTCTATCGCCAAGGCAGAAAACGTGTTCGACATCTTCACCGCGCAGAAAATCAAGATCGTCCTGATCGTGACCTATCTCATCATCCTTGTGACGATGGTTTATGGTCCGATCGCGGCGATTCTGGTCGAACTGTTCCCGACGCGGATCCGCTACTCGGGCCTGTCGCTGCCCTACCACATCGACAACGGCTGGTTCGGTGGTCTCTTGCCCGCGACGGCCTTTGCCATCTCGGCCCAGAATGGCAACATCTATGCCCGTCTGTGGTACGCGATCATCGTGGCGCTCATGACGGTGGTGATCGGGACAATGTTTGTTCCCGGTGGCACACACAAAAAATCGATCTTTGCGGACGACCCGGAACACAAGGTCCACCGCTGAGCGAAACCAAGACAGGCCGGGGGAGACCCCGGCCTGTTGTATTTTGGGGATCGGATCAATGGTTGCGACGTCTGGAAATCCCTTTGTTCTTGTTGTCGAGGATGACGACAACATCGCACTTGCTTTGACCTTTGTGCTTGACCGCGAAGTCTGGCCTTCGGCGCGGATCGCGAGCGGGGCTGCGGCGATGGAGCGAATCCGACGCGACCGGCCAGATCTGGTGCTGCTCGACGGGATGCTGCCCGAAGTGTCGGGCCACGACATTTGCCGGACCGTGCGCACGGACCGGGTTCTGGGCGGGGTGCGTATCCTGCTGATGACAACGGGCAGTCACGCCAGGATGGATGACGCGGCCCACGTGTTTCTGGCCAAGCCCTTTGAACTTCAAGACCTGCGAAACGAGATGCGATGCGTTCTGGCCGCCTAAGAGCGGAAGCGGCAGATAAGGGTCCAGACGCCCATGACGACGGCCAGGATCACGGCATTTGTCACAAGGCCAACGCCGAAAGCAGTCCATAGAGTGATACCTTCAGCGGGAGGCATCGTGGACGAAATGATCACAGCCACAAATACCCATCCGGCGATCAACTGTTAAAGCGTGCCCGTGGCTTCGCGGGTGCGGGCGGCGGTATAGACCAGCGCCACGATCATCCCGATGCGGAAGAGGTCGGTGATCTGGGACAAAAAGATCTCGGTCAGGGTCATGGGACGCTACTTTCCGACAAGTGACTTCAATCGGGGCTGGCGGGGCAAAGGGTCTATATGGGGCGGTCAAGCCAGTGGAAACCGCAGGATATCGGGCGCCTGTCTGTGACCGGGGCGCATCGGGGCTGTCACGAAACTGTCACAGGGGGATTGCGCGGAGGCGGTTCCCGGCGCTAGGGGGCGGCATGGACGTACCCCAGATCGACCCGGACGACCCGACCAGCCCACATCATCCCCTGTTCCGTCTGGGGCGGACTTTGGTGCGTATCGCCGTGCCGGTTGTCATTCTGGCCGTCCTTTGGGCCGTGGCGGACGGGCCAGAGGTGATGCGTCTTTTGCGCGGGGCAGAGTGGGGCTGGCTTTTTGCGGCCTACATTGCGGCGAACCTGCAGATCATCTTTTCTGCCTTCCGCTGGAAGATCACGGCAGAGGCGCTGGATCAGTCGATCCCGGCGAGCCGGGCGATTTCCGAGTATTACCTGTCGCAACTGCTGAACCTGACTCTGCCGAGCGGCATTCTGGGTGATGCGGGCCGCGCCGTCAGGATGCGGCATCAGGCGGGGATGCTGCGTGCGTCCCAAGCGGTGCTGATCGAGCGCATGGCGGGGCAGATTGCGCTTTTCGTCGTGCTGGCGGCGGGTCTTGCCGCGCTGCCCTTCTTTGTGGACCTGTCGGCCATGCCCGCATGGGTGCGCCATACGGTGCGGACAAGCGTGGTTGTCCTGTTGGGCGCAATCGTGGTCTTTGCCGTGATGGGCACGGTGCCCGGGCCTGTGTCCCGCGCGCTCAAGGGTTTTGCCGCGGCCTCGGTTCAGGCGCTTTGCGCTCCCGGCATCTGGCAGAAACAGGTGGTTCTGAGCGCGTTGACCGTGTCCTGCAACGTCGCGGCGATCACCTTTGCGGCGCGGGCGACGGGGACGGAAATGCCGCTGATCGCGGTGCTGACCGTGCCGCCCCTGATGCTGACGGCGATGCTTCTGCCGATTTCGGCCGGGGGCTGGGGCCTGCGGGAAGGGGCTGCGGCTGCGCT
>JBGSWJ010000423.1:0-4319 GCA_041752495.1 Rhodobacterales bacterium | reverse complement strand
GGCCACAGTGCCGATCAGATCGTCGCCCACCGCCACAGCCCCTGTGGCGACAAGATGGGTCAGGACGGTGCGGGTCAGCCGCCAGGCGCCAAAGGTGCCGGACCGGCCACCATAGATTTCGGCGACCCGGCGGATCATCCGCAGGTTCGCCGTCAGGGCCGTGGCCACATCGGCCAGGGCAAGCGGCACGATGGCAGTGACGGTGGCGACCTGACGGGCTGCCGCCTCGACCTCGCGCCGGGCGGCGATATCGAGGGGGGCGAGGATGGTGTTTTCGGCAAGGCCAAGAAGGCCATCAGCATCAAGGATTTCGCCTTCGCGTTCCTTCAGCCGGTCACGGCCCCAAAGCGTATCGGGACGGTCGGCATAAAGGCGCTGGACCTGGGCGATGACGGTGCGGGCGGCGGCAAGGTCATCCGTAGCGATGGCGCGGTCGGCGGCCTTTTGGATCGTGTCAAGGCGGGACAGGCGGCTGAAGGCAGCAAGTTCGCGGAGCGCGATGACGGCCAGTACCAGAAGAAAGGCCGCGAAAAGGGCTGTGGCGATCCAGCCGAGGATCGGCGCGCTGGCGAGGAGGCCGGTGACGTAGTTCCACGCGGCGAGTGACAGGATGAAGGTGAAGATGGCCCCGGCCAGCCCCCAGAACCATGAAGCCAGCGCCGACCGGGGCCGGGCGGCAAGGGCTGCGGCCTGTTGCATGGCCGTGGGGCGATCCAGAGGCATCGCATCTGGCACAGGGGGGGCAAGGCCGGGATCTGCGGGGGTTTCATCGTCCATGTCGATCAGGACGGGGCGGGTGGTGGTCATGTCAGGCCCTTTCCCAGACCATGCGCAGGTCGGGCAGCTTTTCGTCATTGCGCTGTCCGTCGGTCCGTTCCATTTCGGCAAAGCCTTCGCGCCGGTAGAAGGCGATGGCGCGCGGGTTGGCCTGAAAGGCCCAGAGCGAAAGGCGGTCGGACTGTGTCTTGGCCCGGTCGAGAAGCGCCCGGCCCTGCCCCATGCCCCGCGCCTGCGGGGCGAGGTAGAGGCAGCGGACATCCTGTCCATCGACGGCGATGAAGCCCGTTGGTTCAGGTTCGCCGATGACCAGCACATCACAGGTGGTGATGAGGTGGCGGAGGAAGCCGAGGTCTTCCTCGGGCGTGTGCAGGACCGGCATCCAGCCCGTTTCGATCACCCAGTCGCGCAGGATCGCGGCGAGGATGGGGGCGTCCTCTATCGTGGCGGGGCGGATCACAGGCGGTCTCCAATCAGGAATTCTGCAGCCTTGTCGAGCCGGATATGGGGCGGGCCGTCGCCGGGCTTGAGAGTAAGGCGCGAGGGGGCAAAGTTCATGACCTTGTAGTCAGCCTCGAGCCAGCCTGTCGCCCCTTCGCGGGCGGGGGAAAGAAGGTGTTGCGGATCGGCGGGGAGGGCGCCGGGGTAGAATGCGGCTTGTTTGCCGCCTTCAAGGAGCCTGCCCCGCACGACGTCGAGTTGTTGGCCGTCGTGGGTGATCGTGTCTTCGACTGTGGTGCGGAGCGAGGCGATGGACATGGCGGCGGTACGGGCGCCGGCGAAATCGGCGCGGTCCTTGGCTTCGCGCAGAAGCGCCTCGGTGATGGCCGTCAGTTTGGCGTGCTGGCTGTGGTGGAGGTGATCGGCCTTGGTCGCGGCAAAGAGGATGCGTTCGACACGGCGGCCCTGAAACCATTTGGTGAGCCACGGGTTCCGGCCCGGGCGGAAGGCGCCAAGGATATCGGCCATCGCGGCGCGGAGATCATCCACGGCGCGGGGGCCTGCGTGGATGGCACCAAGCACATCGACAAGGACGATCTGGCGGTCGATCCGGGAAAAATGGTCGCGGAAGAAGGGTTTCACCACGTTGCGTTTGTAGCTGTCAAAGCGGCGTTCGCATTCCCGCCAAAGCGACCCGCGCGGGGCGTTGGTCAGCGGCGGCAAGGGGGCGAAGGTCAGGACAGGAGAGCCTTCCATATCGCCGGGAAGGAGGAAGCGGCCGGGGGTGCAGTCGGAATAGCCCGCGTCCCGGGCGGTGTGAAGGTAGGTGGTAAAGCTGTCAGCCAGCGCGCGGGCCGTGGGTTCGGAAAGGTCGGCGGCGGGGTCGGTCTGGGACAGAAGCGCCTGATAATCGGCGGAACCGGGGCGCTGATCCAGACGGGACAGCGTTTCGGCGGACCATTGGGTATAGGACTTGTCCAAAAGACCAAGGTCGAGGAGCCATTCGCCGGGATAGTCCACGATATCAAGGTGGACGGTGCGCATCCCCGTCAGCCCGGCCATGAACCCGGTGGGCTGGATGCGCAGGGACAGGCGGAGTTCACTGATCCGTTTGGTCCCTTCGGGCCATGAGGGATCGGGCGCGGTCAGGCGGGCGAGGTGGGATTCGTAGTCGAACCGGGGAACGGTGTCGTCAGGCTGGGGTTGCAGATAGGCTGTGCGGATCGACCCGTTGGCAGCGGCCACAAGTTGCGGCATCCGGCCCCGGTCCATCAGATTGGCGACAAGGGACGTGATGAACACCGTCTTTCCCGCCCGCGACAGGCCCGTCACGCCAAGACGGATGACCGGGTCAGAGAAAGGGGCGGTCAGGGCGTTGGTCAGGCTGTCCACGCTGCGCGTGAGACCATCCGCGATTGAGTTGATGACCACGAGGCCGCCCCTTTTTCCTTGCTGGTTCTAGATAGGCGGGCCGTGGCGCGATGTGTAGGGATTGATTTATGCGCCCTGCGCCATTAGCGCCGGGTCATGCCCCGTTATGCGTTGAAGATCGAATATCACGGCGGCCCCTTTGCGGGGTGGCAGCGGCAGTCTGCGCAGGCTTCTGTGCAGGGCGCGGTCGAGGCGGCTTTGGACCGGATCGAGACGGGGGCGCATCAGATTGCGGCGGCGGGGCGGACGGATGCGGGGGTCCATGCAACGGGGCAGGTGGCGCATTGCGATATGGTGCGGGAGTGGGATCCGTTCCGGCTGTCGCAGGCGCTGAACTATCACCTGCGGCCCCTGCCGGTGGCGGTTCTGGCGGCGGCGCGGGTGGCAGATGACTGGCACGCGCGGTTTTCGGCGGTCGAGCGGCGCTATTTGTTCCGGCTGATCTGTCGCCGGGCGGATCTGACGCATGAAAAGGGGCTGGCCTGGCGGGTGCCGCAGAGGCTTGATCTGGAGGCGATGCGCGAAGGGGCGGCGCGGCTGATCGGGCGGCATG
The DNA here is from genome assembly GCA_041752495.1 of Rhodobacterales bacterium. GTDB lineage: Bacteria > Pseudomonadota > Alphaproteobacteria > Rhodobacterales > Rhodobacteraceae > JAPLPE01. The sequence continues at coordinate 1,117 of JBGSWJ010000423.1, read as the reverse complement.
ATTTCACGACCTTCCGGTCGACGATGTGTCAGGCGGACAGCCCATTGCGGACGCTGGACCGGCTGGACGTGACCGAAGTGGCGCGGGAGGACGGGCAGGAGTTCCGGTTCGATGTGCGGGCGCGGTCGTTCCTGCATAATCAGGTGCGCAGTATGGTCGGCACTTTGGAGCGGGTGGGTGTGGGGGCCTGGGTGCCGGAGGACGTTTCGGCGGCTTTGGCCGCACGGGACAGGGCGGCCTGCGGTCCGGTGAGCCCGCCGGACGGGTTGTATCTGGCCGGTGTGGGATATCCGGCAGATCCCTTCGCGGTTTAGGCCGTCAATCGTTATCCGTTAGTCCGGCCCCTGCCCCGGCAAGGCGCGAGGCGTCGGAGGCGGGGACGTAGGTCCGGGAGACAAGGGCGTCGAGCCTTGCGAGAAGGTCTGGCGAGAGGTGGACGGGGCCTTCAGCCGCAGCGGCAGGCGTTGGAAGGGAGTCAGTTGGAGCTTGGATCAGGGTGCCGGAGGGTGTGCGTTCGAAGGGAATGGTTCGGTTCAGAAGTGCTTCGGTGCGGGCGATGGCGGCGGCGAGGATGGCGGGTTCGGGGGGGTGGATAAGGACGGGGCCTTCACCCGCGAGGACGAGGTCGAGGGCGGTGGAGGGGGTGATGAGGGGGTGGCCTTTGAGGGAGGAGGTGCCGTCTTGCGCCTTGATTTCAAGGGGTTCGGGTGGGGTTTCGAGGGCGGTTGTAACCACCGAGAGAGTGGCCGGATCGCAGAGCCAGGGGGCAAGGGCGGCGAGGTCTTCGGCGTGGGCGAGGGGGAGGCCAGCGCCACGGGCGGCCTTGAGGAGGAGGGCGGCCACTTCGTTCAGGGACAGCATCAGGGGGCAAAGGTGGCAAGCCACCAGTCGGGCTGGCGGTCAAGTTCGTCGGCCAGGGGTGCGCCCTGGGCCAGCGAGATGCGGGTCCAGCGGTCGGATTTAGGATCAAAGCGGGCGGCACCGAAGAAGGCCAGTTTGCAGCGGAGCATGTCGATGGGCAGGCAATCGGCGGCGATCAGGTTGTCGCGGATTTCGGCATAGGGGTGGTGCGCCAACGTCTGGACACGGCGGGCGGCGAAGCGGTGTTCGGGGTGGG
>JBGSWJ010000422.1:0-27854 GCA_041752495.1 Rhodobacterales bacterium | reverse complement strand
GCGGGCCGTGCGGGCGGTGTCCGGGGCAACGCTGGTCTGCAAACGCGGCCCGATGGGCGCGTCGGCCTTTACCGGCGCGATCCCTGACAGCCTTGACGAAGGGCAGGCGGGGCCGGGGTTTCCGATTGAGGTGTTCAATGTGCTGGGCGCTGGGGACGGGTTCATGTCGGGTCTGCTCAAAGGCTGGCTGGACGGCGAACCCTGGCCCGTCGCGCTCAAATACGCGAATGCCTGCGGGGCCTTTGCCGTGTCGCGCCATGGCTGCACACCGGCCTATCCGAGTTGGGAGGAGCTGCAGTTCTTCCTGAACCGGGGCGTCGTGAACAAGGCTTTGCGCAAGGACGGACCGCTGGAACAGGTCCATTGGGCGACCAACCGGCATGACGACTGGTCGACGATGCGCGTCTTTGCGTTCGACCACCGCAAGCAGTTGGAAGAGATGGACGGCGCCACGCCGGACAAGATTGGAGCGTTCAAGCTGTTGTGCCTTGCTGCCGCCGAGAAGGTTTCCGGGGGCAAGTCGGGCTATGGCATTCTCTGCGACGGTCGTCTGGGGCGCGATGCGCTGTACCGGGCGGCGGGCAAGGGGCTGTGGATCGGGCGGCCCGTCGAATGGCCGGGGTCGCGGCCTTTGCGGGTGGAGCCCGAGTTGGGCGCGGATTTCGGCGGTCTGAACGAATGGCCGGTGGGCCAAGTGGTCAAGGCTTTGTGCTTCTGCCATCCCGATGACGATGCGGCGATGTGGAAGAATCAGGAGGATACTGTCCTGCGCCTGTTCACGGCGGCACGGCGCAACAGGCTGGAGTTTCTGCTTGAGGTCATCCCGTCCAAGGTTGGCCCGGTGGACGACATGACGACGGCGCGGATTATTGACCGGTTCTATGCCCTTGGCGTGTTCCCCGATTGGTGGAAGCTTGAACCCTTCAAGACCGAGGCCGCGTGGGAAAATGCCTGTGATGCGATCATCAGGCACGACCCCAACGTGCGCGGTGTGGTGGTGTTGGGGCTTGATGCGCCTGCAGCCGAACTGGCCGAAAGTTTCGTGCTTGCGGCGCGGCAACCGCTGGTCAAGGGTTTCGCTGTCGGTCGGACAATCTTTGGCGATGTGGCCCGCGACTGGCTTGGTGGCCGGATCGGGGATGCGGCCGCTATTGAGGCGATGGCCGGGAAATACAATGCGCTCTGCGCCGTCTGGGATCAGGCGCGGGCGAATGCAGGGGGTAAGGCATGACCACGATCAGACTGACGGCAGCGCAGGCCATGGTCCGCTATCTGGCGGCGCAAAAGGGTGAGGATGGACAGCCCTTTATCGCCGGCTGCTGGGGGATCTTCGGCCATGGCAATGTGGCCGGTCTTGGCGAGGCCCTGCATGGGGTGAAGGACCATTTCCCCACCTATCGTGGCCAGAACGAACAGACGATGGCCCATGCGGCGATTGCCTATGCCAAGCAGTTGGGACGCTCGCGGGCGATGATGGTCACGTCCTCCATCGGGCCGGGGGCGCTGAACATGGTGACGGCGGCGGGCGTAGCGCATGTGAACCGCATTCCGGTGCTGTTCGTGCCGGGCGACGTCTTTGCCAACCGCGCACCCGATCCGGTGCTGCAACAGGTCGAGGTGTTTGGCGACGGCACCGTGTCGGCCAATGACTGCTTCCGCCCGGTCAGCCGGTACTATGACCGGATCTCGCGCCCGGAACATATCCTGACGGTGCTGCCGCGTGCGATGCGGGTGATGACCGATCCGGCGGAATGCGGGCCGGTCACGCTCTCCTTCTGTCAGGATGTGCAGGCCGAAGCCTTTGATTATCCCGTCAGTTTCTTTGAAGGCCGGGTCTGGCACCTGCGCCGGCAACTGCCCGATGCGGAGGAACTCGACCGTGTGGCGACGCTGATCAAGAGGGCCGTGTCGCCTGTGATCGTGGCGGGCGGCGGGGTGCATTATTCGCACGCGACTAACGCGCTGCGCGAGTTTGTCGAGAAGCACCAGATCCCGGTCGTGGAAACGCAGGCGGGCAAGTCGGTCCTGCCGTGGGATCATCCGCTGAACCTTGGTCCTGTCGGTGTGACCGGGGCCGCTTCGGCCAACGCAGTCTGCGCTGCGGCGGATGTGGTGATCGGCGTCGGCACGCGGTTTCAGGATTTCACGACGGGGTCGTGGTCTCTGTTCTCCAAACCTGGGCGCAAGCTCATCAGCGTCAACGTCGCGGCCTATGATGCGATGAAGCACGGGGCGGAGCCTTTGTGCTGTGACGCGCGGCTGGGTCTGCGGGAACTGTCGGATGCGCTGGGGACCAAGGCCTTCGCGGCCCCGGCAGCCTCGCTCAAGGCCGACTGGTTCGGCGCGGTTGATCCGCTGACGTCGGCACCCACGGCGGGCAATGCGCTGCCGACGGACATGCAGGTCATCGGCGCGGTGCAGCGGGCTTCCGGCCCCAATACGGTCGTCATGTGTGCGGCAGGGACGATGCCGGGTGAGCTTCACAAGCTTTGGAAGGCCACGCGGCCCATGTCCTATCACATGGAATACGGGTTTTCCTGCATGGGCTATGAAATCGCAGGCGCGCTGGGCATCAAGATGGCCGAGCCGGACCGGGATGTGGTCTGTATGCTGGGCGACGGCAGTTATATGATGGCCAACAGTGAACTGGCCACCGCCTGCATGATGGGCGTCAAGATCACCGTTGTGATTACCGACAACCGGGGATTTGGCTGTATCAACCGCCTGCAAATGGCGACGGGCGGGGCCGAGTTCAACAATCTCTTGAAAGACGCGTGGCAGGTGCAACCTTCGGCTATCGATTTCCGCGCCCATGCAGCGGCCATGGGGGCCACCGCGGTCAAGGTCGGCACGATTGCGGAACTTGAAGCGGCGCTGGTGGATGCCAAGTCTGCGACCGGCCCCTATGTTGTGGTGATCGACACCGATCCGTATCCGTCTACCCATATCGGAGGGACGTGGTGGGAAGTGGGCGTGCCCGAAGTCAGCACGCGCGCCGAAGTCCGCGCTGCGCGGGAAAACTTTGAAACGAAACGCAAGGCACAGGTTCTAATATGATCCTTTACGGCACGAACCCGATTGCATGGTCAAATGATGATGACCAGACGCTGGGGGCGCATATCAGTCTTGCCCAGTGTCTGGACGAGACGGCCCAGATCGGTTTTGACGGAATCGAGAAGGGCCACAAGCTGCCTACGACGCCGGAAGGGATCGCCAAGGAACTGGGGAGTCGGGGCCTGAAATACGTCTCGGGCTGGCATTCGCTGAACCTGCTGACGAACTCGGTCGAGCAGGAAAAGACTGCAATGCAGCCCTACCTTGATCTGCTCAAGGCGGTAGGATCAAAGGTCATCATCACCTGCGAAACGTCGAACGCGATCCACGGCAATGACAGGATGGCGGTGAACGACAAGCCGGTGCTGGCCGCTGCCGACTGGCCCGCCTTTGGCGCAGGGGTCGAGGCGCTGGCGCAGTTTGCCGCAGCACAGGGGATCACGCTGGTCTATCATCACCACATGGGCACCGTCGTCGAAAGCCCCGAGGAGATTGACCTGCTTATGGCCCATACCGGGCCGGCCACACATCTGCTGTTCGATACCGGCCACTGCTTTTTCGGCGGCGGCGATCCTGCCGTCATGGCGGAAAAGCACAAGGCCCGCATCGGCCATCTGCACGCCAAAAACGTCCGCGCCCCGATCATGAAGGCCGTCCGCGAACAACGGTTGTCATTTCTTGAAGGCGTGCGGCGCGGTGTGTTTACGGTGCCCGGTGACGCGGAAGGTGCGGTCGATTTCCCGCCAGTGCTGCGCGCCGCAGCTTCGGCTGGTTACCGCGGTTGGGTCGTGATCGAAGCGGAACAGGACCCGTCCGTCCGCATCCCGCTCGAATATCAGAGCATGGGTCTCAAGGCGCTCAAGTCGATGGCACGTGATGCGGGGCTTGATACCTAGATGGGTGGCCTGTTCGACGTCCAGACCCCGTGGTTCATCCCGCTCTATCGTCGCGTCATCGTTGTGGCGCTACTGTTGATGTGGACGATTGTGGAGTTCACCCGGGGCAGCCCGTTCTGGGGTATCCTGTTCGGCGGAATGGGCGTCTACTGCTTCCATCAGTTTTTCATCGCCTTCAACCCCCGTATGCCCAAGACGGAATCCGAGGAAGAAGCGGCTGAAAAGACAGAAGAAAAAACCGGAGACAAGACCGAATGACATCGCTTCTGCGCAAGCCCAAGGGCACGACCGGCAAGGTTCACGAGGTTTCGGCCAAGGACGCGGGCTGGGGCTATGTCGGCTTTTCGCTCTACCGCCTTGCCCCCGGTGAAACCGCGTCCGAGGCGACGGGCGACCGCGAAGTCATTCTGGTAGTTGTTGAAGGCAAAGCGCGCCTGACGGCCGGGGGGCAGGATTTCGGCCTGATGGGCGACCGTATGGACGTGTTTGAAAAGACCGCCCCCCATTGCCTTTATGTGCCGGGGGGCAGCGACTGGACTGCTGTCGCCGAAACCGCGCTGACACTCGCCGTCTGCACAGCACCGGCCAAGGGCAGCTATCCGGCGCAGAAGCTGGGACCGGACGGGATCGGGCAGGTGACGCGGGGCAAGGGGGCCAACACGCGGTATATCCATCCCATCGCGATGGAGGATCGTGACGTTGCCGGGAGCCTTCTGGTGACCGAGGTGTTCACGCCTGCCGGGAACTGGTCATCTTATCCGCCGCATCGGCATGACGAGGACGATTTCCCGAATATGACCTATCTGGAAGAGACCTATTATCACCGCCTGAACCCGGCCCAGGGATACGGGCATCAGCGGGTCTGGACCGAGGATGGAATGCTGGACGAGACGATGAGCGTGTCGAACCACGATCTGGTTCTGGTGCCCAAGGGACATCATCCCTGCGCCGCGCCCTATGGGTACGAGATGTACTATCTTAACGTGATGGCCGGACCGCTGCGAAAATGGCGGTTCAAGAACCATCCCGACCATGACTGGATCGCCAAGCGCGACGCCTGACGGGCGCTGAAAGCGGCGCGCTAGTTGCTGCTGCCGCCTCCGCCGGAATCCCCGCCACCGCCGCCTGCATCGCCGCTGCCGGTATCTGATCCGCCTCCGGCATCATTGTCCGGCGTGCCGGGGTCGTCCTTGTCAGCATCGCTGCTTTGCATTGCTTCGCGCACCGGCTGGTCTGGCGGCGGGTCGGGCCGACGTCCGGCGTCGCTGTGCATCCAGACGGTCGTTGGATCGGTTGGGCCGGGGGCCCCGGCCGGTGGTTTGCGCCGGACAAAACGGGCCAGAATGATCACCGCCACGAAAGCGAGGATCAGGGCGGCGGCAAAAGGGTTCACGGTTTGCGGCATGGATTGAGCGGCATCAGGTGATCACATCGGGCGCGGCGCGGCCTGTGTGGGATGTGATCCCGGCAATCGCCTCGGCCGCAGCGATGACCGGGGCGAGGGCGAACTGAGCATCCTGATGCATTCGTGCCGGATCGGTTTCCACCGATTCCAGATAGACCCGCAGCGTTGCGCCGACCGTGCCCGTGCCCGACAGCCGGAACACAGCCCGCCCGCCACCCGCGAAGCCGATCCGCAGGCCCTGTTTCGCGGAATGCGAGCCATCTACGGGGTCGTCGTAGGCGAATTCATCCGACGAAGTGACCGTCAGCGGACCAAAAGACTGGCCGGGAAGGGTGGCAAGGCTGGCGCGCAGGCCATTGTAAAGCGCATTGGCCTTGTCGCTTTCCACATCTTCGTAATCGTGGCGGGAATAGTAGTTGCGGCCGTAGGTCTGCCAGTGATCCGTCATCAGATCGGCCACGGATTTGCCCGTTGCGGCAAGGATGTTGAGCCAGAGGAGCACGGCCCAGAGGCCATCCTTTTCCCTCACATGATCCGAGCCTGTGCCTGCCGATTCCTCTCCGCAGAGTGTGGCTTTTCCGGCGTCGAGCAGGTTGCCGAAGAACTTCCATCCGGTCGGCGTTTCATAGCAGGCGATGCCCTTGGCCGCCGCGACCCGGTCAACCGCGCCGCTTGTGGGCATGGAGCGTGCGACGCCCTTGAGGCCTGCGGCATAGCCGGGGGCAAGATGCGCATGGGCGGCGAGAAGTGCGAGACTGTCGGACGGGGTGACATAGATGCCCCGGCCGAGGATCATGTTGCGGTCGCCGTCGCCGTCGCTGGCTGCGCCGAAATCGGGGGCGTCGGTGGCCATCATGGTATCGACCAATGGCTTGGCCCAGATCGGGTTGGGATCGGGATGCCCGCCGCCAAAATCGGGGGACGGGGTGGCGTTGATGACGGACCCGGGTTTGGCGCCAAGGGTGCCTTCGAGGATCGCCTTGGCATAGGGGCCGGTGATCGCATGCATGGCGTCAAAGCGGAGGGTGAAGCCCTTGCCGAACAGTGCCCTGATGGCAGGGAAGTCGAAGAGGGTTTCCATCAGCGCGGCATAGTCGGTGACGGGGTCCACGACTTCGATCTGCATCTGGCCGAGGGTGGTGGTACCGATGCGGGACAGGTCGATATCCTGACCTTCGGCGATCTTGTAGGCGGTGATGGTTTTAGTGACCTCGAATATCTGGTCGGTGATCCCCTCGGGGGCAGGGCCGCCATTCGGCGTGTTGTATTTCAGGCCGAAATCGGCATCGGGGCCGCCGGGGTTGTGGCTGGCCGACAGGATCAGCCCGCCATCCGTGCCCCGTTTGCGGATGAGATTTGATGCGGCAGGGGTGGATAGAAGCGCGCCTTGGCCTACGATGATCCGGGCCGCGCCGTTGGCAGCAGCCATCCGCAGGATGACCTGCGCGGCGCGGTCGTTGAAATAGCGGCCGTCACCGCCCAGAACGAGGGTCTTGCCCGCCACTCCGCCGATCCCGTCGAAGATGGATTGCACATAGTTTTCAAGGTAATGCGGCCCCATGAAGACATGCGTCTTTTTCCTCAGGCCCGAGGTGCCGGGCCTTTGCCCGTCGATGGGTTTCGTGGCTATCGTGAGGGTCTGCATGGTCTCTCCTCCCTTGCGTTGCGGTCAGTCTAGAGGCTCATCCGCCGGATGCGAAGCGGTTTCGGTTCAGGCGAAACGGGTTACAGATCAAGGGGTTTGATTGTTGGGACGGGGGAAGGGGGGCTCTGCCCCCCGCCTGCGGCTCCCCCCGGGATATTTGGGGCCGGAAGAAGCTGTAAAGGGGATAGAAGCGAGAAGGGGCGCAGATCAGGCGGGATGGGTCGGGTCGGGTTCAAGGACGAGGACCACGACGGAATTGGCACGGATCTGGGTGCGGCCTTTGGCGGGTTTCGGTGCAGCATAAGGGCGGGCGGTGTCGATATGGCGGACCCAGCGCTGGCCAGTCGGCGGGGCGGGGAGAGAGACGGTGATCGTTTCGCCCACGTTGAAGACGGCAAAAAGGGCGTATTCAAGGACGGCATATTCCGGCGTGCCGGACGCGGTGCGCATTTCAACGGCGACATGGCGCAGGTTGGGGTTGGCCCAATCGGCGTCGGTCATGGGTTCGCCGCTGGAATGGCGCCAGAACAGGTCTTCCTTGCCATCCGTTGCGCGGTTGCGGGAATGGAGGAACCGCTTTTGCCGCAGGATCGGGTGCTGTTTGCGGAAGGCGATGAGTTGCTGAACGAATTTGAGGAAGTCGGGATCGCTGCCCCGGTTATCGCGGCCCCAGTCGACCCAGCCGATGTCATTGTCCTGACAATAGGCATTGTTGTTGCCGGACTGGCTGTTGCCGAGTTCGTCGCCTGCAAGGATCAGCGGCGTGCCCTGTGACAGGAGGAGGGTCGCCATCATGTTGCGCCGCCGCTGGGCGCGGCCGGTCTGGATGGCCTTGTCGGTTGTCGGGCCTTCGATGCCGAGGTTGTCGGAAAAGTTTTCGGAATGGCCGTCCTGATTGTTTTCGCCATTCGCGTCGTTGTGCTTGGTCGTGTAACTTACGACATCGGCCAGTGTGAAGCCGTCATGCGCCGTCAGGAAGTTGACCGAGGAGGTGGCCGGGCGGTTGTCGTGGTCGAACTTGACCGAAGAGCCCGAGAGACGGCTTGCGATCTTGCGCGTCATGTCGGGATCGCCGCGCCAATAGCGGCGGACCTGATCGCGGTATTTGTCGTTCCATTCGCTGAACGGGGGAGGGAAGGCCCCCAGTTGATACCCTCCGGGGCCGACATCCCAGGGTTCGGCGATCAGCTTGACCTGTGACAGGACCGGGTCTTGCCGAACGGCCTGAAGGAACGGGGCGTCACGGTCGAACCCGGTGTCGCGGCGGCCAAGGGTAGAGGCGAGGTCAAAGCGGAAGCCGTCGACGTGCATCACCTCGACCCAGTAGCGCAAGGAATCCATTACCATGCGCAACACGAAGGGATGTTCAAGGTTCAGCGTGTTTCCCGTGCCGGTATCGTTGATATAGTAGCGCGGTGTTTCGGCAAGGCGGTAATAGCTGGCATTGTCCAGTCCACGGAAGGACAGGGTCGGCCCCATCTGATTGCCTTCGGCGGTATGGTTGTAGACCACGTCAAGGATCACCTCGATCCCGGCGGCATGAAAGCGCGAGACCATGTGCTGAAACTCGATGATTTCATTGGCGACGGCATAGCGGGGTTCGGGCGCGAAAAAGCCCATCGTCATGTAACCCCAGTAATTCGTCAGACCTTTGTCTTCGAGGAAACGGTCGTTCAGGAACGCATGAACGGGCAATAGTTCGATCGCCGTGATGCCAAGTGTTGTCAGGTGGTCAAGGATCGGGTCGGAACAGAGGCCCAGATAGGTGCCCGCATGGGGAACATCCTTGCGGGCGGCGGTCAGGCCTTTGACATGGGCTTCGTAGAAGATCGTGTCGGTCATGGGGCGGCGCAGCGGTTGGTCGGCGCCCCATGAAAACGCCGGGTCCACCACGATGGACCGCGACATATAGCGGGCGGAATTGCGCGTGTCGAAGGTCAGGTCGCCGTGCTTGGCGCTGGCGTCATAGCCCATGAGCGCGTCGTGCCAATGCGGGTGGCCCGAGAGGCGTTTGGCATAGGGGTCGATCAGCAGCTTGTGCGGGTTGAAGCGGTGGCCAAGGTCGGGGCGATAGGGGCCGTGGGCGCGGTAGCCATAGTGCTGACCGGGGCGCAGGCCGGGGACATAGCCATGCCAGACATGGCCGTCATGTTCGGGCAGGTCGATAAGCAGGAATTCGTTTCCCTGATCGTCGAACAGGCACAGGGTCATCCGCGTGGCGTTCTGCGAAAACACGGCAAAGTTCACGCCTTCGCCGTCAAAGGTCGCGCCAAGGGGGGCCGCTTGCCCCGGCAGGATGGAATACTGGACGGGCATCAGTGCTTAGTCACGTCCCGGTAGAGGCTGGCATAGGCTTTGGCCGAGGGGCCCCAGCCGACGGGCTGGCGCATCGCGTTACCCTGCATCTGTCCCCAGACGGCGGGTTGAGCGTAGAGGTCACAGGCCTGCACCAGCGCGCCACGTAGTGCGTCCGCCGTGACCGGGCTGAACTGGATGCCCGAGGCGACACCCATTCCAAGGGCGGCGGGCGAGGCGTGGATGACGGTATCGGCAAGGCCCCCCGTCAGCGCCACGATGGGGATCGTGCCATAGCGCAAGCCGTACATTTGCGTCAGGCCGCAGGGTTCGAACCGGGACGGCACGAGGATCGCGTCAGACCCGGCGATGAGGCGGTGCGACAGGCCTTCGTCATAGCCGATCTTTACTGCAACGTTGGCATCCCGCGCGGCATTGCGGAAAGCGTCTTCCATCCATTTTTCCCCTGACCCCAAAAGGGCAAGCTGGCCCCCCCGCTGGAGGAGAGTGGGCAGCGTTTCAAGGAGAAGGTCCAGACCCTTCTGTTCGGTCAGGCGCGAAACGACGCAACAAAGTGGGCCGCTGGAGTCAGGAAGCCCCATTTCCGTGCGAAGTGCCTGTTTATTGGCAGTTTTTTCCTTGAGCGTTTTGTAAGGGATGATCGCGGGATCGGTGGCGGGGTTCCAGACGTCTTCGTCAATTCCGTTCAGGATGCCCGACAGCGCATCGCGCCTGAGACGCATGACCCCGTCAAGACCCATGCCGAATTCGTCGCGCATGAGTTCGGCGGCATAGGTGGGCGAGACGGTCGTTAGGCGGTCGGCACCCATCAGCCCGGCCTTGAGGGCCGAAATCCGGCCCCAGAATTCGAACCCTTCGCGGGTATAGCGGTTGCGGTTCAGGCGCAGCGCGGCAAGGCGGCCTGGGTCGGCCAGACCGTGAAAGGCGATGTTGTGGATGGTCAGGATCGTACCGACGCGGGAGGAAGCCCCCATCATGTGCAGGTATTCCGGGACAAATCCCGCCTGCCAGTCATGGGCGTGGATCACGTCCGGGGTCCAGCCGCCTGCGCCTTCGGCCCCGATGCGGGCCGCGATCCATGACAGAGCGGCAAAGCGTTCGGGATTGTCGCCCCAGTCGCGGCCATCAGGGCCAAGGTAGATCGACCCCGCGCGGTCATAGAGGTGGCCCGCATCGATCAGGATCAGGTCGAGCGCCCCCGCCGTGGCCGACAGGATGCGGGCGGGACCGCCGAAGAGGTCGGCGACTTCGAACATTGTCCCGGTCACATCCACCTTGGACTGGACGGCGGGGTAGTAAGGAAGAAGCGTCCGCATCGTGACGCCTTCGGTGGCGACGGCCGCAGGCAGGGCGCCCACAACATCAGCAAGCCCGCCCGTTTTCACGAGCGGGGCGCACTCTGACGCCACCGAAAGGACGCGAGTCATTTTTCGGCGGCCCGCCTGTCGAGCATGTCCTGCGTGATGAGCGTCACGCCCTTTTCGCTGACGCGGAACCACTTGGCGTCTTCGATCGGGTCTTCGCCCACGACAAGGCCATCTGGGATCATGACGCCGCGGTCGATCACCACGCGCCGCAGGCGGGCATGGCGGGCGACGTTGACGTAGGGCAGCACGACGGCCTGTTCGAGGACGGCGTAGGAATTGGTGTGGACCTGCGTGAAGAGGAGCGAATTGCGCACCTCGGTCCCCGAGATTATGCAGCCACCCGAGACCATGGAGGAAATGGCGATCCCGCGCCGGTCCTTTTCGTCATGAATAAACTTCGCCGGGGGGACGCTTTCCGAATAGGTCCAGATCGGCCAGGTCCTGTCCCAAAGGTCAAGATCGGGCACGAAATCGGTGAGGGCGATGTTCGCCTCCCAGAAGGCATCGACGGTGCCGACGTCTTTCCAGTAGGCGGGCGCCTCGGGCGAGGAGCGGACGCAGGAGACGTCGAACCGATGCGCCATCGCCTTGCCGTTCTTGACGATTTCCGGGATCAGGTCATTGCCAAAATCGTGGCTGGAATTTGTGTCGTCATTGTCCTTGAGCAGCAGCTCGCGCAGGAATTTCCATGAAAAGACGTAGATCCCCATCGACGCCAGCGCCATGTTCGGGTTGTCGGGCATCGCGGGCGGGTCTTTGGGCTTTTCAAGGAAGGACGTGATCCGGCCGGTTTCGTCGGTGGCCATGACGCCAAAGGCTGTGGCCTCCATCCTTGGCACGGTCAGGCAGCCGATGGTTACGTCGGCATTGGTTTCGACATGCTGGCGGAGCATGATTTCGTAGTCCATCTTGTAGATGTGATCACCAGCCAGAATGACAATGTAATCAATGCCATAGCTGTCAACGATATCGATGTTCTGGGTGACCGCATCCGCCGTGCCGCGATACCAGGACGTTTCATCCATCCGCTGGGACGCGGGCAGGATGTCGAGGAATTCGTTCCGTTCCGCCCGGTAAAAGTTCCAGCCGCGCTGCAGGTGCCGGATGAGGGAGTGCGCCTTGTACTGGGTCGCGACCGAAACCTTGCGGATACCGGAGTTGAGCGCGTTCGAGAGCGCAAAGTCGATGATGCGGGCCTTGCCGCCGAAATAGACGGCGGGTTTCACCCGACGGTCGGTCAGTTCCTTGAGACGGCTTCCACGGCCGCCGGCAAGGACGAAGGCCATGGAACGTTGTGTCAGTCTGCGGCTTTGCGGCATCGAACGGGCCTCCCTACCCATTATTGGTCCAGTTGAAAGATCAGCGTGGACAGCGGCGGTATCGTGATGACGATGGATGCGGGCTGGCCCATATGGCCCAGACCTTCGGACGTGGCCCCGCCCATGTTGCCCCGGTTGCCGCCGCCATACAGGCTGGCGTCGGTGTTCATGACTTCGGACCAGTGGCCCGCCTCGGGCACGCCGATGCGGTGGCCGGTGCGTTCAACAGGGGTAAAGTTGCAGATCACAACGCAGGGTGCATCGCCCGGATTGCCGCGCCGGATAAAGCTGTAGAGCGAGGCATCCGCGTCGGCGGCGTCGATCCATTGGAACCCGTCATGTTCGCAATCCTTGACGTGCAGCGCCGGGACGCTGAGGTAAAGGTGGTTCAGATCACGCACAAGGGATTGAATCCCCTTGTGTTCCGGGCGCTGGGCGGCGTCCCAGTTGATCTGCGCGTTATGGTTCCATTCCTCGGGCTGGCCGAATTCGCAGCCCATGAACAACAGCTTCTTGCCCGGATGGGTCCACATGAACCCGTAATAGGCCCGAAGGTTGGCGCATTTTTCCCACCAGTTGCCGGGCATCTTTTCGATCATGCTGCCTTTGCCGTGGACGACCTCGTCATGGCTGATCGGCAGGTCGAAGTTTTCGCTGAATGCGTAGTGGATGCCGAATGTCATCTGGTGGTGGTGATACTTCCGGTGGATCGGCTCACGCTCCATGTAGTCGAGTGTGTCGTTCATCCAGCCCATGTTCCACTTGAAGCCAAACCCAAGGCCACCCGCATCGACCGGGGCCGACACGCGGGGGAAGGACGTGGATTCTTCGGCCACTGTCATGATCCCCGGATGGCCGCCATAGGCCGCGATATTCATCCGCTGGAACAGGGCGATCGCCTCGTAATTCTCGCGCCCGCCATCCTTGTTAGGGATCCATTCGCCGTCCTTGCGGGAATAGTCGCGGTAAAGCATCGAGGCGACTGCATCGACGCGCAGCCCGTCGATATGGTATTCCTCAAGCCAATATAGGGCGTTGGCGACAAGGAAGTTCGCCACTTCGGACCGGCCGTAGTTATAGATCAGCGTGTTCCAGTCATTGTGGAACCCTTCGCGCGGGTCGGCATGTTCATAAAGATGCGTGCCGTCGAACCGTCCAAGACCATGCGCATCCGTTGGGAAATGCCCCGGCACCCAGTCGAGCAGAACGCCAAGCCCGGCATTGTGCGCCGCATCCACCAGATCGCGGAATTCATGCGGCGGGCCGAACCGGACGGTGGGGGCATACATGCCCACGGGCTGATAGCCCCATGATCCGTCAAAGGGAAATTCGCTGACCGGCATCAGTTCGATATGGGTGAACCCCATGTCGCGGGCGTAATTGACCAGATCGACCGCCGCTTCTTTGTAGGACAGGGGCCTGCCGCCCTGATCCCAGATGCGTTTCCACGACCCCAGATGAACCTCGTAGACCGAAATCGGCTGGTCACGGCGGTTGCGAACTTTTCGCGCCTCCATCCAGTCGGCGTCTTTCCAGCCAAAGCCACGAATATCGCGGATGACGCTTGCGGTTTCGGGCGGATGTTGTGCACCAAAGCCGACCGGATCGGCCTTGAGCGGGAGGTGTTCTCCGTTTGGCCCGATCAATTCATACTTGTAAGCCGCCCCTTCACCCGCGCCGGGGATAAAGGTTTCCCAGACGCCCGTCCCGCCCCGCCGCCGCATCGGGTGGCGCCGCCCGTCCCAGGCATTGAAATCACCCACAACCGACACGCGCCGCGCATTGGGGGCCCAGACGGCAAAGTTGGTGCCGGCCACACCTTGATGCTCCATCACATGCGCACCCAGCGCCTGCCAGAGACGCTGATGTGTGCCTTCGCCGAGCAGGTATTCGTCGAAATCAGTCAGGACAGGGCCGAAACGGAACGCGTCGTCATAATCCCACACGGCCCCGTCCACGCCTTTGCCACACAGGCGATAGGGTTTGCCCGCAGGCACCTTGCCACAGAAAAGCGCGCCTTCGACCCGGTCCAGCTTGTGTTCCTTGCCGCCGATGACGGCGAACAATTCGTGTGCGCCGGGGTCGATTGCCGTGACCCAGGTGGCCCGGCCATGTTTATGCGGGCCAAGGACGGCAAAGGGGTCATCATGGCTGGCCGTCAGCAGGCGGGAAACTGTGGCGTGATCAAGCGGATGGGATTTTGTTGCTGTATTCATGGCGGGATCATAGGACCTTTACATTGCCCCGCAATAGCCCCTGTTTGCGCTAACGGGCCGGGCGTGTTTCCAGAACGAGATCAGCCGGAAGCGCCCGGTCAATAACGCGCTGCGCGTTCGGGATGTCGTTGGCCGTGGCCCTGCGGATGGCAGTGGTCCGCGACAGGCCGTAGGACAGCCAGCGCTGGATCAGTCGCGCCCGCAGTTCCGGCATCGGCACGTCGAGCCGCGCCGAGATATCCCACAGGGGAGCGAGTTCCGACCAGGGCTCCTCGTCAAACAACAGATAATTGCCTTCGCAGACGATGACCTGACAATCGGCGGGCACGACCTGCGCCCCGGCGATGGCCAGATCGCGCGACCGGTCAAAGATCGGTGCCACGACCTCTTCTCCGGTCTTGAGACGGCGGATCAGGTGGGTGAACCCTGCGACGTCAAACGTCTCGGGTGCGCCTTTGCGCGGGCGCAGGCCGCGTGCGTCGAGAACCGAATTGTCGAGGTGATAGCCGTCCATCGGCACAACTTCGGCCCTTGTGCGCTGATCCCGCAGCCGCCGTGCGAGTTCGCCTGCCAAGGTGGACTTGCCCGAACCCGGCGCGCCTGCCAGCGCAACAAGAACGCGCGGCTGGATTTCCAGCCGCGCGTAGATCCTTTCGGCCAGAGCCGTGATCTGGGCCGATACGTCAAGCACGGGCGAACCTTCAGACAGTTTCAAGCTCGGTCTCGGGGACCTTTGCACCCGTCATATAGGCCACGGCGTCAGACATCGAATGATTCTTGGGATTGATGACGCAAAGCCTGCGACCCAAGCGATGGATATGAATGCGATCCGCCACTTCGAACACATGCGGCATGTTGTGGCTGATCAGGATGATCGGAATGCCCCGCGACCGCACGTCAAGGATCAGCTCCAGAACTCGACGGGATTCCTTAACCCCCAGCGCCGCCGTCGGTTCGTCAAGGATGATGACCTTGGACCCGAAGGCCGCGGCCCGGGCCACGGCCACGCCCTGACGCTGACCGCCCGAAAGCGATTCAACTGCGACGTTTATGTTCTGGATGGTCATCAGGCCCAGTTCGGACAGTTTTGTCCGGGCAAAGTCCTGCATCTTGCGCTGATCCATCATCCGGAACACAGACCCCAGGACGCCGGGCTTACGCAGTTCCCGGCCCAGGAACATGTTGTTAGCGATAGACAAAGCAGGGGACAGGGCAAGGTTCTGGTACACCGTTTCGATCCCGGCGCGCTGGGCATCCTGCGGACCACGGAAGTGCAGGAGTTGCCCGTCGAGCCGGATTTCGCCGTGGTCGGGTGTGACTGCCCCGGCGATGGCCTTGACCAGCGTGGATTTCCCCGCGCCGTTGTCGCCGATGATCGCGGTGATTTCCCCCGGATACAGGTCGAAATCCGCGCCATTCATCGCCACGACCGTGCCATAGCGCTTCATCAGCCCGCGGCAGGTCAGGATCGGTTGGACGTCGGTCATTTTGAAGCCCTCCGCAGCCATTGGTCAAGTGCGACAGCGATCAGAACGAGACAGCCCGCCGCAAAGGTTTGCCAGTAGTCGTCCACGCGGGCCGCAACCGACAGCCCGGTGCTGAACACGCCCACGATCAGCGCGCCAAGGATAGAGCCGGGGATCGAACCCCGCCCGCCGAACAGGGAAGTGCCGCCGATCACCACAGCGGTGATGCTATCAAGGTTGGCCGTTTCAAACCCGATGGGAGAGATCGACCCCACCCGGCCGACCGCGACCCAGCCGCCAAAGGCACAGATCACCCCGGCCAGCGTGTAGACCCCGATCAGGACACGGTCCGTCTGGATACCGGCGAGCATCGCGGCATCGGGATCGTCGCCGATGGCATGAACGTGACGGCCCCAGGCGGTCTTGGTCAGGACATACCAGATGGCGATGGCCAGAAGGATCATGGCGATCCCGCCATAGGTCAGCGTCGCCCCGCCAAAGTTGAAGGCATTGCCGAACCACAAAAGGCTTGGGGCTTTTTCGGTGATGTCGGCCCCCCGGACCGACTGCGAACCCGAATACCACAGCTTGAGCGCAGTATAGATGCTGAGCGTGCCCAGCGTCACGATAAAGGGCGGGAGCTTGACCTTCGTGACAAGAAACCCGTTGAACAGGCCCATCAGGCCGCCAAAAGCCATGCCGATCATGATGGCGAGACCTGGCGGTAGGCCGACATCGACGGACAGTTTGCCCATGATGACCGAAGACAGCACGAGGATTGCCGCGACCGACAGATCAATACCGGCCGTCAGGATCACGATGGTCTGCGCAATCGCCACGATCCCCACGACCGTCACCTGCTTGAGCACGGTGGACAGGGTGTTGGGCGTCATGAAATTTGCGCGGTCGTTCAACATGTTGTCGATCAGGCCAAAGATCAGGATGCTGACGATCAGCACAAGCATCGGGATTGCAGTCGGATAGTTCCGCAGGAAATTGCGCAAAACATGCCCAATCGTCCGGTCATCCTTGGCGAAACTCGCAACCGCCGAGTCGGCTTTGTTCAATGTCGCCTCAAAATCCGAGATGGTTTTTGTGGGCGAATCCTTGTCAGTCATCGTGTCCCCTCCCGTGAACCGCTGTTGCGATAGGTCATTTCTTGATGGCAAGTATCGTTGCTGATCGCACTTGTACAAAGGGCGACAGTAATGTCGCCCTTTGATCAGTCAATCAGTTTGAAGAAGGTCTTAGCCCCAGCAGAGGGCGGTGCCTTCGGTCGAGTCGATGGACGGAACGCCTTCGACGGGGGCGTCGGTCACAAGGTTCACACCGGTGTTGTAGAAGGACAGGCCTTCGGTCACGGTCGGCCGGGTTCCGTCCTTGGCGAAAGCGGCAATCGCGTCGATGCCGAGCGAGGCCATCTTGAGCGGGTACTGCTGCGAGGTTGCGCCGATCACGCCGGCAGCGACGTTGGCAACGCCGGGGCAGCCGCCGTCAACCGAAACGATCATCACGCCAGTCTTGCCTGCGTTCTGAAGCGCCTGATAGGCACCTTCGGCTGCGGGTTCGTTGATCGTGTAGACGAGGTTGATATCGGGCTCGATCGCGAGGAGGTTTTCCATCGCGGTCACGCCGCCTTCAACGCTGGCCTGGCTGGTCTGGTGGCCGATGACGCGGGGGTCGGTTTCCGAACCCATCACGGTCAGATCGGGAACTTCGATGCCAAAGCCGACGAGGAAGCCGGTGTCGCGCTGCACGTCGACCGAGATGTTGTCGGCGTTGATGTTCAGCATGGCGATCTTGGCGTCAGCAGCAGCGTCGCCCATCGTGGCGGCGGCCCACTTGCCGATCAGAAGACCAGCTTCGAAGTTGTCGGTCGCAAAGGTGATGTCCTGAGCGTTGGGGTCGGCAAGCGGCGTGTCGAGGGCGATCACGAGGATGCCGGCTTCACGGGCGGCGATCAGCGCGGGGCCGACCGAGTCGTTGGACGGGGTGATCAGGATACCCTTGGCGCCAGCGGCGACGCAGTTTTCGATAGCGGTGATCTGCGGAGCAGCGTCACCGTCGGTCACACCGGCATAGGCCTGGAAATCAAGACCAGCGGCAGTCGCGGCAGCCTCGGCGCCTTCCTTCATCTTCACGAAGAACGGGTTGGTGTTGTTCTTGGTGATCAGGCAAGCAAGGTCAGCGGCCGAAGCGGCGCCGACGGACATGATCAGTGCCAGCGCGGAGCCGGCGAGAATCTTCTGCATTGATTCCTCCCAAAGATGCAGCGGCGGGCTTGGCGCCTGCCATCACCTGCCGTCCCTCCGACGACAGGAATGACCATAGGGAAACGTGATTCGTGACGACTAGTCAATAAATAAATCTAGTTGATTTATTAATTCATCTGAGTCGATGATGAGGCCGGGGAGGAGGGCCCTATGGACCGGATCGAAATGCGCAGCCCCAGTCTTGGTGCAAACCAGCAGGGTGTGCGTGACCATAATGAACGGCTGATTCTGTCAATGATTCAGCGACAAGGCGCCTTGCCCGGACGGGATCTTGCACGGCTTGCGGGCCTGTCGCCCCAGACGGTGTCGGTGATTCTGCGCGAACTCGAACAGGACGGGTTTATCGAGCGGGGCGATCCGCAGCGGGGCCGGGTGGGCAAGCCATCGGTGCCGATGACGTTGGCCGCGGACGGGGTCTATTCTCTTGGTCTCAAGCTTGGCCGGCGCAGTGCCGATCTGGTGCTGGCCGATTTCCATGGCACGATCCGGGGGCAGTTGCAGACGACCTACCGTTATCCCGTGCCAGACCATGTGTTCGGTTTTCTGAAATCTGGATTGGCCACACTGACCGCCGGCATGGGGGCGGATGCCGTCGCCCGGATCGCCGGTATCGGCATCGCTAAACCCTATCAGATCTGGGACTGGCACGAAACCATCGGTGCCCCCGAAGGCGTCCTTGCCGCGTGGCGCGAGATTGATTTCGTGACGGAAATCACCCGTTTCTCGGACCTTCCTGTCTATGTCGAAAACGATGCAACGGCGGCCTGCAGGGCCGAGCATGTCTTTGGCCGTGGACGCGAATTCCGCGATTTCGCCTATTTCTTTGTAGGTTCGTTCATCGGTGGCGGGGTCGTCCTGAACCATTCGGTGTTTGAAGGCGCGACCGGCAACGCCGGGGCGTTCGGGTCGCTGCCAACGCTCCGACCCGACGGCAGGATGGGCCAACTCATCGACTCGGCGTCGCTGTTTCTGTTGGAAGCCGCTTTGGTCAAGGCCGGGCTGGAACCGTCGCGCCTGTGGGCGCAACCGCAGGACTGGACAGGCTTTCCCGATATCCTTGACGACTGGATCGACAAGGCCGCAGCCCAGATCGCGCAGGCTGCCCTGACCGTCTGCGCCGTGATCGACTTTGAGGCCGTGCTCATCGACGGCGGCTTTCCCGCGACCGTGCGCGACCGTCTGGTCGACCGCGTACAGGAGATCATGCCCACGCTTGATTCGCGCGGGCTGACCCCGGTCGTGATCCATGGCGGACTGGTCGGCGGCAATGCGCGTGCGCTGGGTGCGGCCTGCGGCCCGGTCTTCTCGCGTTACCTGTTGAATACGCACACGACGCTCTAATCTTGGTTAGGTGGCTTCCGTGGTTGCCGTTGGCCCCTTCTGCGGGCTAAGCGGTTGTGAGGATACGTTCCCACTGCCGCAGCGGCAGGACTATGTGGGCGTCAGGGACGGGCAAAGGCATGAAGTATATATGGCGGATGCTCGATCGTGGCTGGATCGGCTTCTGGGAGGTCTGGACGCTTTCGGACAAGACCCACCTCAGCCTGATCGCAGCGGGCATCGCGTTCTTTGGCATGTTCGCCATGTTCCCCGCCATCGCAGCCTTGATTGCCATCTTCGGCCTCGTGTCAGACCCTGTTGTTGTAGAGACGCAGCTTTCCACCCTGGACGAAATCATCCCGCCCGGAGCCTATGAGCTTCTTTATGATCAGGTGCACCGCCTTGTGACGGCCCAGACGGACACGCTTGGCTGGACGACGGTGCTGTCGCTCGTTCTGGCTCTCTGGTCTGCACGGGCGGGGGTCGCATCTTTGGTGCAGGGCCTTAACGCCATCCACCGTATCCCGAACCGCGACGGCATTTGGCACAATCTGGTGTCAATGACGCTGACGCTCTCGCTCATTGCCATTGCCATGACCGCGCTGACGGCTGTCATCGTCGCGCCGATCGCCCTGACGCTGGCCCCCGCTTACTTCAGCGCCGGGTGGATCGCCGAGACGATCCGCTGGTCGGTGGCGATACTGTCACTCCTCGTGGCCCTTGGCATCCTTTACCGTTTTGGCCCCAACGGGACGATCAAGATGGCATGGGTCACGCCCGGCGCGGTCCTTGTCATCGTGCTCTGGATCGCGGCGTCGGTGGGCTTCTCGCTTTATGTGGCGAACTTTGACAGTTACAACCGCATCTACGGATCCATCGGGGCCGTGATCGCGCTGATGATGTGGCTTTATATCAGCGCCTATCTGATCCTTCTTGGGGCCGCCCTGAACGAAGTCATCTACGGCGACGGCACCAGCCTTGACCATGGGATGTAGTGCGCCCGCTTGACGCGGCGGCAGGTCGGCCAGCAGACGACTTTGGCGATTTCATGTCGCGGCGGTGACTTCCTTCCGGCCAAGTCCGGAAAATCAGTCCGAAACACAGGCCGTTTACATCAACTTATTCACGCAAATAGCTGAATCGCTGCAACAGATCAGTCAGTGGTAGCGGTCTTATCCAAGTTTCCTCTGGAAATCGAATCACCCCTCTGCTACGTCTTTCGACAAAATTAAAAGCCCTGACCGCGAAAAAATGGCGGGGCAATGAGGCGGAGCAGAGTGTATGTCAGCGATTGATTTCGTTGTCCGTGACAGTGCGGGCGCAATTCAGCATGGGTCGGTTGGTGGTGACGGGATCACGACGCAACTGATTGTCAGCAACGGTGCGCAGGTTTCGCTCAACCTTGACCGGGACCAGATCGCGTCCTTCGAACAGGAGGGCGGTGCTCTCAAGATCACTCTGGTCGATGGTCAGGTGATCTATGTCGACAATTTCTTTGCCCCCGGCGGGACGGCACAGGCCGACCTTTTCATTTCCGCCAATGGCCAGCTAGCTGAAGTTGAGCTGGTGCCCGGTCCGAACGGGACGTTCTATTCCAACTATATAGCCGAAGACATGACGGGCAAATGGAGCCCTGATGATCAGCTTCTGTTTGCTGGCCGTGAGGACCCGATTGTTACGGCCGCGTCTGACAATCCTGCTGCCGGCATGCTTGTGCCCTTTGCGGCGCCCGCCGTTATACTGCCGCTTCTTGGGCTTATCGGTGTCGGCGCCGGGACGACGGTTCTTGACAGCAGCGAAACACGCGATCCCCCTATCCCCGAAGGCGAAATCCTGAGCGGCACCAAGGATACCGGTGACGTCATCAATGCCGAAGATCAGGCGGACGGGACCGAGATCACAGGAACCGGAACCGTTGGTGCAACGGTCACTGTTACGGTAGGTGATGACACCCAGACTACCGTTGTGGGTGAGGATGGCACCTGGACCGTAACGTTCCCGCCAGACCAGGTAGGCCCCGGCACCTATGAGGAACCGGTGACGGTCGTCGTTTCCAAGAATGGCGAGGAACTGACGATCACCGACACACTCGTCGTCGATACCGAGGCGAGCGTCACCTTTGATGAAGACGCCGTCGGGGGCGACGGCACTGTCAATGCCGCCGAAGTGGGCGGCGTAATCCTGACCGGCACGACAGAGGCAGGATCGACTGTTCTCGTTACCACGGGTGGGGTAACTTATGAGGCGACGGTCGACGGCACGACATGGACCGTGGCTCTGCCGCCGGGCGCTGTGATCGACGGCGAATATCAGCAGGCTGTGACGGTCGAGGCGACTGACGCCTATGGCAACAGTGCGACGACCGAAGGCAGCTTTACGGTCGATACCGAAACCAGCATCACGATGAACACCGGCGCCATCGGTGGAGACGGCACGGTCAATGCCGTTGAACATGCAGGTGGCGTCACGGTGACCGGCACTGCCGAGGCCGGGGCCAGTGTTTTGGTCACCATCGGTTCTGCCCAGGCAAGTGTCATTGCGGGCATTGACGGGACTTGGACCGCATCCTTTGCCACGGCGCAGATTCCGGGTGGCACTTATGGGCAGACGGTGACGGCCGTTGCGACCGATGCTGCGGGCAACACGGCCAGTACGAGCGGCACGATCAAGGTCGATACCGAACTGACCCTGACAGTGAATGCCGCGACGGTCGAGGCAAATGGTATTGTCAACATGGCCGAACGGTCGGACGGGGTTGCCATCACGGGCAAATCCGAGCCGGGATCGACCGTCACCGTGGAAATGGGCGGGGTAACCCATACCGCCGTCACGGCCGCGAACGGGACCTGGTCGGTCGTCTATTCCGCCTCGGAGATCCCGCCGGGCACCTATGACGCGCCGATCCGAGTCACTTCTGTCGATACCGCCGGTAATACTGCCAGCGTGAACGCAAGTATCCGGATCGACACTGAATCCAGTGTTTCGATCAATGCGCCGGTTGAAGGCGACAATGTGATCAACGCTTCGGAACGGTCGGACGGTGTCGTTCTGACCGGCACGACCGAGCCGGGTTCGACCGTCATCGTGACGTTTGGCAGCGCGACGCTTGCCGCCACCGTCGCGCCGAATGGCACATGGACGGCCACCTTTCCGGCGAGCGCCGTTGCACCCGGAACCTATACGACTACGGCTATCGCCAATGCGGTTGACGCCAATGGCAACAGTTCCAGCGCGACGATCACCGTGCAGGTCGATACCGAAACCTCGGTTTCGGTGAATACGGCCAATGTCGAAGGCGACGGAACGATCAACTTTGTCGAGCGCGAGAACGGCGTGACCCTGACCGGTCAGGCCGAAGCCGGCGCTTCGGTTGTCGTTCAGTTTGGCGCGGCGAACCGCACCGTTATGGCGGATGAGGACGGCAACTGGTCTGCCGACTTCGGCAAGGCCGATATTCCGACCGGTGAAACCACGGCTTCGGTCTCGGCGACCGCGACGGACATCGCTGGCAACACCGCGACGGCCAACGGTTCGGTGAAGATCGACACCTTCGTCAATCGCCTTGATATCACGAGCGGAGAGGTTGGCGGCGACGGCGTCATCAACAAGGCCGAGGCAGCTGCCCCCGTGACCATCAATGGTGTGGTTGAACAGGGGTCTAGCGTTGTCGTGACGCTGGCCGGCGTGTCCTACAATGCAACTGTGGCCGCCGACGGAAACTGGACCGTGACTTTCCCTGCCGGCAGCCTGCCGCCCGGCGAATATGCGACCGAGATCACGGTGGCCGCGACGGACCGGGCGGGCAATACCGCGGCGATTTCGCAGGATGTACTGATCGACACCGTGGTGGGCGAGGTGGCGCTTTCCCCGGATCCGATTGAAATCGATGATGTGATCAATGCCACCGAACGGAGCGACGGCGTACTGATCGAAGGCACCGCCACCCCCGGCCTGACCGTGACGGTGACGCTGGGCGGTGCATCGCATCAGGTTGTGGCCGGTCCGGACGGGACCTGGTCGTCGCTCTTTGCTGCTGGGGAAATCCCGCCGGGCACCTACACGGCGCCGATCACGGCCTCAATCACCGACAGCGCGGGCAACTCCAAGACGGTCAGCGACAGCGTGGCCGTTGATACCGAAATCAACTTTGCGCTGAACAAGCCCGTCGAAGGTGACAATATCGTCAACCATGCAGAGGCGTCGAATGGCGTCCAGCTTTCGGGCACGGTCGAAGCCGGATCGAGGGTGACAGTTGTATATGGCGGATCGACCCAGACGGTGACGGCGAATGCCAATGGGACCTGGTCGCTGACCGTGCCCGCCTCGGCAGTTGCAGCGGGGGAATACAATCAGAGCTTTACCGCAACAGCAACCGACAAGGCCGGCAACACTTCAATCATTACTCATACGGTCCGGATCGATACGCTTGTCAACGAACTGAGCATGGACCGCCCGGTTGAAGGCGATGACGTGGTGAATCGGGTCGAAGCGCAGGACGGGATCACCATTACTGGAGAGGTCGAGGCGGGTTCGACCGTGTTTGTTACTTTCGAGGGCACGACCCGTCAGGCGACGGTGGCTGCCAACGGGTCCTGGACCGTCAACTTTACCGGGGCCGAAGTGCCGCAGGGCGAATACGACGCAGCCATCAAGGTCGATGCGACTGACGCCGTAGGCAACACCAAGTCGATCACCGAAACCATCTCTGTCGATACGGCTCCACCTGAGGCGCCGCAGATCGTCAGCTATGAACAGGTCCGTGGCGGGTTGCGTCAGTTTTCGACCGAAATGTCGGATGAAGCGATTGATATTCATACGGTATCAAAGGCGGGCGTGGTCACAGACACGTCCTATACGACAACCGAGAACACCTACTATCAGGAGCTCTACTACAACTTTACAGCGCCAATCCCCAACGGTTCGCACCTTGTGATCACAGCGACAGATGACGCGGGTAACAACACGTCGACACTGTTCGTACTTGAGGAATCGCTGACGAACACGGTGGATATCCATAACGCGGGCCTTTCGGGCTTCGACATCGAGGCCATTGACCTGCAATTCGCTGAGGACAGCCAACTGACCCTGACGGCGAAAGATCTTGAGGCGCTGTGCAGCCACTCCAACACGCTGACCGTGCATGGCGGGGTGGATGACACCGTCACGATCCTTGGCGCTACGGATTCGGGCGAGACAACCGACATCGCGGGGCGGACCTACAAGATTTACGACTTCGGCACGCATGGCGGGACTGTCATCATTGACGAGGAGGTTCACGTCGTCACCTGACAGGGGTTTGGTGCCGTGGGGCACGGGACAGGCGCAACGGGACGAAAGAGCAGGACTGCAGTGGGTTTCGCGGGCATGAGATTTGGGGTGGCGGTCGCAGGGCTGATCCTTTTGGGCGGTTGCCTGGGGGGGCAGGGTTCTGACGGCGGCGATGACGTGACCCGCGCCGCACCGCCACCGACGCTTGACGCCACGATGCAGGACGGGTCGACCTCGCCGCTGATCGAGGATCTGCTGAACCGCATCTCGGTTCTGCAGCCGGGCCCGCTACAGGATGTGGCCAATGCTGTGCTTGAGGCAAATACCTTTCCGGCCGAGGCTGATCTGCGGGCAGCACGCTTACGGGCGCAGGCGCAGTCGACGAACTGGCTTCCTTCGATAGGCCCTGAGATCAGCCTCAATGCGCTGGGCGCTGTTGTGGCGACCATCATGATTTCGCAGGTCATTTTCGACAATGGTGCTGCCAAAGCCGAACGCGAATTCGCCAAGGCCGATGTCGAGGTTGCGGCCGTCCAGCTGGCCGAGGACAGCAACGACCGCGTACAGGAGGCGCTTGACCTTTACATCACAATTCAGGCCGCCCGCGCCCGCGCCGCAATAAACGACGCCGGAACCGAGACGATGGCACGTCTGGCCTATGTGATGACCGAACGGGTCAATGCCGGGATCAGTGACCGCGCGGACCTCCAGCTGGTTTTGCAAAAGCAGGGGCAGGTGGAATCGGACATGCAGTCTGATCTGGAACAGGCGGCATCCGCCCTTGCGGCGCTGCAGGCCATGTCCGCGCGTCCGCTGGATACCCTGTCAGGGTTGTCGCCCATCGGCATGCCGGTGCCGGTTCCCGATGCCCTTACAGTGATGCGGGCCGAGGCAGAGAGCAACCGGACCATCGCGAGTGTCACGGTCCAGACGGCCGGTTTTCTGCCCGGAATCAACGTGGGCGGGAATATACTTGACGGGGCGGACGGCCTTGAACTCAACGTCGCGGTGCCGAACGGGCTGAACCTTGGCACCGGGGCGCAGGTCGAGGCGGTACAGCAGGAAACCGCCGCCGCCGAAGCACGGATCACGCAGGAACGCGAATCCGCCGAGCGCAATCTGGCCGCGCTGAATGGTCAGCTAGCCTCGCTCCAGCGGCAGGCAGCCGAGGCGCAGCAACTCGCCGCCGAAGCGGTCGAAAACTACAACCTCTTTGCCGAACAGCAGCGCGCCGGTCAGCGCGGCGTGCCCGATGTTGTGGGCGTGTTCGAAACCGCCATCCGCACGAAACGCGAGGCGTCGGACCTGATCTATGACGTGGCGCGGGTGCAGGTCCGCATCGCGCAGATCCTTGGCACCCTTGTCGATGGAGAGAAGATATGAGCGGTCCGGTCATCGCCTTCGACATCAGCGGGGGCAAGGGCGCCCGGATGACCCGGATCAGTAATGCGCCGCTTCCTCCGCCGCATGTCATTCTGCCCGAAGCTGCCAATGTCACCAACGAACCCCCACCGGAACTGACCCTTGGCAGCAAGACCGCGCTTGAACCCGCCGATCCTTCTGTCGAAGCCGCCCCGCAGAAATCCGCCGCCGACATCGTCGCACTGCTGAGCGCCATTGCGGCGCCCAAGGCAGCCGCGAAGCTCGTCCCGACGGTCGAGAAACCCTCACTGGAACCGGAAAAGCCTGCCCCAAGGACCGAACCGCCCGTCCGCAAGACGGCCTCGGACTTTGCCGCCATTCTGGCTGCGCCAAAGGCCGAACCTGTCCCGGAATCGGCCCCAGCCCGGTCTGAGGCGAAAGCGGGCAAGGGGTTTTCCTCGGTCCTTGCCGCGCTGAACCCGGTCCGCCTGCCGATGCCGCTGGCCCCGGTCAAGGCAGAGGCCCTATCTCCTGAGCCCCTTCCGCAACCCACATCCGAACCTGCCTCCGCCAAACCCCGCGCTCAAAGCCGTGCCGATCTGGCGGCGACCTATGCCGGGCTTCTTGGCGTGGACCTGTCCCGCACCGACCTTTTGGAACGGATGACTGTGGAAGGCGGCAGCGAAGTCACGCCCGAGATCGTCGTCAAGGCGCTGACCGGCGCCGGTCTCGACACCCGGATCGTCACGGCCAAGAAGCCCAAGCCCGAACATTGGCCTGCGCTGGCCGAAATGACCTCGGGCCAAGTCGTGCTCGTTCTGTCCCAGCAGGGCAGCACCGTCACCCTGTACGACACGACCCGCACGGATAACCGGTCCGAGGTTCCGCTGGACGAATTCCTGCCCGTCTATGCCGGGCGCATCCTCCGCGCCGATGTGGGCACCGCCGAACTGAACCGCCGCCATGCCGACAAGGGCGCCGCGCCACATTGGTTCTGGGGCCAGATGGGCCGCTTCCGCCGCCACTTTGCCGAGGTTGCGCTGGGATCCTTCGTCGCGAACCTCCTTGCCACAGCTGTCGCGCTCTTTTCGCTGCAAGTCTATGACCGCGTGATCCCGCATCAATCGATTGAAACCCTCTGGGTTCTGGCCATCGGCGCGGGTATCGCGCTGGTCCTTGAAGCCGCGCTACGCATGGCGCGGGCAAGGCTGATCGATGGGGCAGGGCGCAGGATGGAACTGTCGATCCAATCCCTGCTGATGGACCGCGTTCTCGGGATGCAGTCGGGTCTCAAGGACCAGCGCCCTTCGACGCTTTACTCTGCGGTCCGTGATTTCGGGTCGGTTCGGGAATTCTTTACCGCCTCGACCATCGGCACGTTGACCGACCTGCCCTTCATCATCCTATTCCTCGTCCTCGTCGCCTCCATCGGGGGCAATGTGGTCTGGGTTCTGTTTGTGGGCGGGCTTCTCATGGTCCTGCCGGCCTTTGTCATGCAGAAAAAGATGATTGCCCTGACGCAGGCCACGCAGGGCGCCTCTACCCGCGCGAGCCGGATGCTGCACGAGGTCATCTACGAATCCGATACGATCAAATCCCAGCGGGGCGAGGACCGGTTTCGCCGTCTTTGGGCCGAGTTGACTGCTCTGTCCTCTCTCGCGTCATCCGAACAGCGCCGGATTGCCACGACGTTGACCTACTGGAGCACGGGGGTTCAGCAGGCGACCTATGTGACAGCGGTCGTCGTCGGCGCGATTATGGTCTTTAACGGGCAATTCACGGTCGGCACGATCATCGCTGTGGGTATACTGACCTCGCGCACGCTCGGGCCGCTCAATCAGGTGGCCGCCACCTTTGCCCGCTGGTCCAACGTCAAGGCGGCGCTGACCGCGCTCGACGCCGTGGTCGATGCGCCGCAGGATGAAATGCCGGGGCGCACCTACCTGC
>JBGSWJ010000421.1:0-14102 GCA_041752495.1 Rhodobacterales bacterium | reverse complement strand
CGGATGCCATGGGGGGCGAGTTCGACGGCCATGCCCTGGGTTGCGGCGATCACCCAGGCCTTGGACGCGCCGAACCAGTTTATACGCGGGCGGGGCGAGACGCCGGAGGTGGCGGCGAGGTTGAGGATGACACCCCGGTTCGCGGCCTTCATCGGCGGCACGAAATGGCGGGCGGTGAGGTAGATGGCGCGGGCGTGGGTGGCGAGGATGCGGTCGAATTCGGCCTCGGTCACTTCTTCAAGGGCGCGGGGGACGTGGGCGGGGGCGTTGGCGTTCACAAGGATATCGACATCGCCCAGACGGTCGGCGGCAAGGTAGGCGAGTTTGCCGACTGAAGCATTGTCGGCCACGTCGACCATGGTGCCGAAGCCGCCGATTTCGGACCCGAGCAGTTCGGCGGCGTCGCCGTTCACATCGGCCACACAGACCGTGGCCCCTGCCGCAGCCAGCGCGCGGGCGATGCCTGCGCCGAAACCGGTGGCGCCGCCCGTCACGATTGCCGTCTTGTTGTCCAGTTGCATCGCGCATTCCGTCTTTTGGTTGCGCGACCATGTTCCCCATTTTCGCGTCAAAGCAAGGCGGGGTGCAGCGTCATGCGCGAAAAACGGCAACTGCTTTGGCGGAGATGCGCGAAATGCTTGCCAGAGGGGGTGATTTGGCGGATAGAGGGGGCGAGCTTGCGGCGATGGCGTCGCCGCAGGGGCCGCGTGCCCCACCGCTTGCGACCGGGTTTCGCCCTGTTGCCGCAGTCCTGTACGCCGGGACCTTTCGGGGTTCCGTGACCTGCATGGACCGGACCCCGCGCATGAGGGTCTGACAATGACGGAACGTCCGCAGCAATACCGTTTTCATCAGGGCGACCGCGTCCTGCCGTTCGAGGGCGCCGAGTATGACGCGCGTCTGGCCGGATTGCGCAGGATCATGGCCGAGGCCGGGGTCGAGGCGGCTGTCCTGACGTCGATGCACAACATCGCCTACTATTCGGGGTTTCTGTATTGTTCGTTCGGGCGGCCTTACGGGCTGGTCGTGACGGCGACCGAGTCGGTGACGATCAGCGCGGGCATCGACGCGGGCCAGCCGTGGCGGCGGTGCCATGGGGACAACATCACCTATACCGACTGGGCGCGGGACAATTACTGGCGGGCGATCCTGTCGGTGACGGGGCCGGGAAAGGTCATCGGGATCGAGGGGGATCACCTGACCTTGCTGCAATCGGGCAAGCTGGCCGCGTTCCTGTCGCCCAAGGCGACTGTGGATATCGCGCCTGCGACGATGAAGCAGCGGATGCACAAGTCACCCGCCGAGATTGCGCTGATCCGGCACGGGGCCAATGTGGCCGACGTGGGCGGCTATGCGATCCGCGACGCAGTGAAGGCCGGGGCGCGCGAGATTGACGTCGCAATGGCGGGCCGGGATGCGATGGAACTGGAAATCGCCAAGCGGTTCCCGGATGCAGAGTATCGCGATACCTGGGTCTGGTTCCAGTCGGGGATCAACACGGACGGGGCGCATAACCCGGTCACGGCGCGGCAGATGCAGGTGGGCGAGATCCTGGCGCTGAACACCTTCCCGATGATCTCGGGCTACTACACCGCCTTGGAACGGACGATGTTCGTGCGCGAAGTGGATGATGCGAGCCTTGCCATCTGGGAGGCCAATGTGGCGGCCCATGAATATGGTATGTCGCTGCTGAAACCGGGCGCGTCCTGTGCCGAGGTGACTGCCAAGATCAACCAGTTCTTTGAGGAACGGCAGTTGCTGCGCTACCGGACCTTTGGCTATGGCCATTCGTTCGGCGTGCTGTCGCAGTACTATGGCCGCGAGGCGGGGCTGGAGTTGCGCGAGGATATCGACACGGTGCTGGAGCCCGGCATGGTGATTTCGATGGAGCCGATGCTGACGATACCCGAGGGGCAGCCGGGGGCGGGCGGGTACCGCGAGCATGACATCCTGATCATCACCAAGGATGGGAATGAGGACATCACGCACTATCCCTACGGGCCGTCGTTCAACGTCGTGGGTTGACGGGTTCTGCCCCTGCGGCGCGGCCGGGTCGGGCGGCAGGGGCAGGCTTTTGCCGAATCATCTCTGAGGGTTGGGGGATGACATTCGTCTTTTGCCTGAGGCTTTGACGTCAGCTTTATGCTGGGGCACGGGCAGTCTGGCGCAGAATTGAACCCGAAAAGCGGATTCCGGGGGGTCAGCGGACAGTCGGGCGGGCAGGGTGGCCCGTTTTGAAATTGCGGCGGCAGACCAATCCTTTATGCTGAAGGCTTGTTGCAAATGACACCGGACCGGGGACGATGACTTCTGGCGACGATAACCTGAATCTATCCCGGCGCATGGTCCTGTTATCGGGGGCCGCGTTCCTTGCGGGTTGCGCCGCAGAACCGCCGGTGCCCGAAGGGCCGCCGCCAGTGCGCTTCATCGAGGGCTATGGACCGCTGTTCGATGCGGGCTATAACCTGCCGCCCATCCCGGAACAGTATACCCAGGGCGTGAACCGGCGGATGACGGGGATCTATGTGGGTGAACAGCCGCCGGGGACGATCGATGTCGATCCCTATGCCAAGTTCCTGTACTACATCCCGCTGGAAGGCGAGACGATCCGCTATCCCATCGGGGCGGGCCGGGCCGGCAAGAGTTTCAGCGGGAATGGCGTGATCCAGGACAAGCGGATGTGGCCAAGCTGGACACCCACGGCCAACATGCTGCGCAATGAGCCCGAGGTTTACGGGCCGTTTGCCGGGGGTATCCCGGGGGGCTTGCGCAGTCCGCTGGGGGCGCGGGCGCTTTATCTGTACCGTAACGGGCGGGATACGTTCTATCGCATCCACGGCACCAATGACATGACGTCGATCGGCAATTCCGGGTCGGCAGGCTGTATCCGTCTGTTCAATCAGGACGTGATCGACCTTTACAGCAGGGTGCCCATCGGGACCCGCGTGCATGTGCGCAGCGAAGAGGAATCGCTGCGGGTTGATCCGGAGTATTTCGGCCGGGGCGTGGAAATGCCGCCCGTGATCATCGACCCCGAGGATGTCTATGGCCCCGAGGCGGTTGCCGCCGACAGGCCGCCCGATTTCAATGCCGTGCCGCCTTTGGATGCGACGCTGGTGCAGGGCAGCATCTGACGGGATCGCGGCGGTCAGGTGCGGATGACGTAATCCTTGACCGTGGTTTCCATGACTTCCCAGGTCCCCTTGAATCCGGGGCGGATGACAAAGCTGTCGCCCGCCCGGACAATCCGGGCCGCGCCGCCATCCTCGGTCAGGACGGACAGGCCCGAGATGATGCGGCAATATTCCCATTCGTCATAGGAAATGCGCCATTTGCCTGGCGTGCAGCGCCAGATGCCGCAGAAGGTGTCTGCGGTTTCCTCAACGCTCCATGTCGTGAAGACGGGATCGCCCGAGATGATCCGGTCGGCGGCGGGGCGCGCGGTTTCGGGCGCGGTATCGCGCTGGGACAGAAAGACGAGGTGATCCGGCATGGCAGGGGCCTTTGGCGCGGGGGGCGGATGCCTGATGCGGCAGCCTGTACCCCCGAGCCTGCGGGAAACCGACCGGATTGACAACTGACCTTTCCGGCAGGTGGGGCGGGGCCACTGGCAGGCTGCGGGGATTTTGGGTAGCCTGCCTTTGGTGCGTCTGGTCAGGGAGGCTGCATGTTCACGGACGGGCTTTTGCTGCCTGCGGTGACGCTGGCGTTTTTCGGCTGGCTTGTGCCGCGCGGGCTGAGCCTGTTCTGGCCGGAAGGGGTGCGGCCGCTGTTGTGGCTGGCTTTTGCGGCGGTTTTGATCATGCTGGTCCTGTCGACGGTGTTCTTTGTGGGCCTTTACCTGCTGCAGGGGGCCCCGGTCGGGCTGATGTTCGAGGACGGGGTTCTGGCGACGGTGATCTTTTTCGGCAGGCTCGGGGTGATTTCGGCACTCTTGTGGGGGCCGATCCTGATCCTGTCGGTCGCGGGATTGCCCAAGCACTGGATCAATGAAACCTGGTGACGAGAGGAGGGTTGCGGGATGGGCGGGCTGGTGCGGGCGGTCTTGAGCGGGTTTGTCGTCCTGACGGTGATTTTTGTCATCCTGTCGATCCGGTCGCGGCGGGCGCGGCGGCGGGAACTCATGGTCGAATGGGATGCGGGCGCGATGGAGGGGGACCGCGAGGCCTGGATCAGCGCGCAGCTCAAGGCCTATGACCATTCGCTCAGGCGCAAGCTGATCCTGGGGGTTTATGTCGTGCCTCTGGTCGTGATCGGGACGATCATCTATGTGGTGAATTATAGCTGATCGAAAAGGCGGGCCGATGCTGCGTTACATTTCCTGGGGTTTCAGGATCATCCTCCTGACCGTTCTGGCGGCCTTTCTGCACTATACCCTGCCGCAGCGGGATATCGTCTATATCACCAACACATCGAACCGGTTGATGACATTCGGCAGCAATTCGATCTTCTGGGCGTCGCCGGATTCCGGCACGGACGAGACGGCGGGGGCGATCCAGCGGGATGTGCTGTTCATCGATGCGGTGCGGACGAACGGGTCGGTGATCGTCTATCGCAACGAGGATACAGGCTGGATCTGGCCGCCCTATTTCAAGTTCGATTCCTCGAACCTGCAGGCCGAGGCGCGGAACCTGATTTCAACGGCGGATGCGCCAAAATGGGTGGCGATGCGGCACTACGGATGGCGGGTGCCGTTCATGTCGATCTTTCCCAATGCGATTTCGGTCACGCCGGTGGCGGGCCCCGATGTGCGGCTGATCCCGTGGTTCAACATCATTTTCCTGACATTCCTGTTTGCCGTCTTCTGGGCCATCCGGGTCCGTTGGATCCGGTTCCGCAACAAGCGGATCGCGCCGGCCTTGCAGGGGATTGATGCGGCGGTCGAGGAGAAATCGGCCAGCGTTTCCCGGTGGTTCGGGAGCTGGAGAGCAAAGCCAAAGGGGTAGGCCGGGCGCTGATCGTAAGCGTCCGGTCTGGCTGCCCTGCTGCTGATAGAGTGGGTTTGATAGTGTCCGCTTTGGATAGTGGACACTATGGGGTTCGGATTGGTTCGGCGCACAAAGCGGCTTTGGACGGATGAGGAGAAGCGGTCGATCTGTCTTCAGACGACGACGCCGGATGTTTCTGTTGCCCAGGTGGCGCGGCGTTATGCGCTGAATGCCAACATGATCTTCAAATGGTTGCGGGACACGCGCTATGCGCCGGGATCGGAGTCAGTTGTTGCAGATGCACCGGTCTTCTTTCCGGTTGAGATTGTGAGCCCGGCCCGTTCGGAAGTTGCCCGGCCCATTTTGCCTGCCAGCGCTTTGCCCAATTGCCTGCTTGAGGTCGAGATAGCCGGTGGGCACCGGCTGCGTGTCAGCGGGGCCTATGATCCCGAGGCACTTGCCCAACTGATCCGTGGCCTTTCGGGATGATCCCTGTTCCGATGAACGCGCAGGTCTGGCTGGCAGCCGGTGTGACCGACATGCGCAAGGGCTTTGCGGCGCTGGCCGCGCAAGCCGAGCAGACGACAGCGCAGAACCCGTTCAGCGGTCATCTATTCGTGTTCCGGGGTCGGCAGGGTGATCTGATCAAGATCATCTGGTGGGATGGCCAGGGGGCATGCCTGTTCTCGAAGCGATTGGAGAAGGGTCGGTTCGTGTGGCCCTCGGCCACGGACGGCAAGATCGCGCTGACCCCTGCGCAGTTAGCAATGCTGCTGGAAGGGATCGATTGGCGGTTGCCACTGCGGACATGGCGGCCTTTGACGGCAGGATAAATTGAGGGATTTGCTGTTTTGGGATTCCCGCAAAAGCCTTGTTTTGCTATGATTACCCATGCTGGATGTCACCAAATTGCTGCCGGAAGACCCCGCCGAACTGCGGGCGTTCACAGCACTTTTGCTGGCCGAAGTGAAGTCTCAGGCGGTGCTGATCGAGAAGCTTCGGCACCAATTGGCAGGCCAACGTTCCCATCGGTTCGGGCCATCGTCCGAGACGTCCGACCAGTTGCAACTGGCCCTGGAGATGTCCGAGATCGCTATCGCGGCGATGACCGCCAAGCTGCGCCTGCCCGAGGATACACCCGCCGACAAGCCGAAGCGTAAACCAATTCCGGACCACATTCCGCGCATTGAGGTCGAGTTGACACCCGGCAACGCAGACTGTGCCCAGTGTGGCGGCAAGCTGCGCCGCCTCAGCGAAGATGTGACCGAAGAACTGGAATATGTTCCGGGCCGCTTTGTCGTGAACCGCATCGTGCGGCCGCGTATGGCCTGCTCGGGTTGCGATTGCTTTACCCAAGCACCGCTGCCATCACGACCGATCGAGCGCGGGCGGCCAGGTCCGGGTCTGCTGGCGCATGTGCTGGTCAACAAATACGCCGATCACCTGCCGCTTTACCGCCAAAGCCAGATCTTCGACCGCGAAGGCCTTGATCTGGATCGCTCAACACTGGCGGATTGGGTTGGCAAATCCACGGCATTGCTGGAGCCGCTGGCTGATGCCATTGGGCGCCATGTGCTGGCGGGGCAAGCAATTTTTGCCGACGACACTCCGGTTGCGATGTTGGCCCCCGGCACTGGCAAGACCCAAACCGCCAGACTCTGGGCCTATGGGCGTGACGAACGCCCTTGGGGCAGCGCCATCCCGCCCGCCAGTTGGTATCAGTTCTCCTCCGATCGCAAAGGCCAGCACCCCAAAGATCATCTGGCCAAATACACTGGGTGGATGCATGCCGACGGCTATGCCGGGTTTGAGGACCTGTATCGCACGGGTGAGATACGCGAGGTCGCCTGCCTCGCCCACGTCAGGCGTAAGTTCGTTGATGTCCATAAGGCACAAGGCTCGGCCATTGCTGACGAAGCCATCCGGCGGATTGCTCAGCTTTACGCCGTCGAGAAGGCGGCACGAGGGTTGCCCCCGGATGGACGGGTCGATATCCGGCAGGCCGAAGCCAAACCCGCCTTCGATGCACTGGACGTCTGGCTGAACAGACAACTCCATGACATATCCGGAAAAAGCCCTCTGGCCGCCGCCATCCGATATGCCCTGACCCGCATGGCCCGCCTGCGCCCCTACCTCGATCACGGCATCCTTGAGATCGACAACAACACCGCCGAACGCGCCATGCGCTCCGTCGCATTGGGCCGAAAGAACTACCTCTTCGTCGGATCGCAGACCGGTGGCAAATCCGCCGCCATCGCCTACACCCTGATCGAAACCGCCAAACTGAATGGCGTCGATCCGCAAGCATGGTTGGCCGACACGCTTGCCCGTATCCCGGACCACAAGATCAACCGCATCAATGATCTGTTGCCATGGAACGCACGATAGCTGCGGTCAGACCGGACGCTTACGTCCATCGTCGAATGATCTGCTCTTCCTTCAGTCGTGCCTTCTTCATCGTCCGTCCTCTCCATGGTCCGGACTCTAATCGCAGATGGAGGAATAAACCCGTGGCAGGTCACCTTCAGATGGATCCATCCTTCGCGGACAAAACCGCGGTCCGCCCGACCTCCACGACCTCCGGCGGCCTACACAAAACCTTCATCGTTGCGTCACACACCTTTGTTGCTGCTCGCCTAAACGACGCTCCAGTTGAAGGAGTGCCCGATGCTGGAAGTCATCTCTCTGACCAAGACCTTTGGCAGCCACGCTGCCCTGGACCGGGTCAGTTTCTCTGTTCCCGGCCCCTCGATGGTGGGCATCATCGGGAAGTCAGGGGCGGGGAAGTCCACGCTTCTGCGGGCGATGAACGGGCTTGGCCCTGCGACGTCGGGCCAGATCGTCTTCAAGGACAAGGTCATCACCGGGCTGAGAGGGGCACAGCTCCGCGCATGGCAGGCGCAATGCGCGATGATCTTTCAGCAGTTCAACCTCGTGCCGCGCATGGATGTGGTGTCGAACGTGCTGCACGGCACGCTAAACCGCCGCTCCACGCTCTCGACGATGTTCAATCTCTTTCCTCAGACCGACATCTCGCGCGCCATAGACATCCTGACCCGCCTTGGCATCGCAGAACATGCCACCAAACGGGCCGAGGCGCTGTCGGGCGGCCAGCAGCAGCGCGTGGCTATCGCCCGGGCGCTCATGCAGGACCCGGCCATCATCCTGGCCGACGAACCCATCGCCAGCCTTGACCCCATGAACGCCCAGGTCGTGATGGACGCGCTTCGCCGGATCCATGACGAAGACGGGCGGATGGTCATCACCAACCTCCACACGCTCGATACCGCGCGGCGCTACTGCGACCGCGTCATCGGCATGCGCGCCGGGCGCATCGTATTTGACGGCACGCCCGCTCAACTGACTGCCGGGGTCGTGCGCGACATTTACGGTGCCGGTGACGAATTCTCGGAATCGATGACCTCAACCGCACTGACCCCGCCCCGCACCAGCCACGCCGCAGCATCTGTCCTCGAGAAGATGGCAGCCCAGGCACTTCCCTGACCCTTTTCGCCCGCAAACCCGCGGACACAAACCCGGAGACCACTATGAAGTTCCTCCTTGCAATCGCCCTTACTACTACGGCTCTGGCCGCCCCTGCCTTCGCACAGGACGCGATCACCGAATTCAACGGTGGCATCCTTGGCGGCGAAAATGCGCAGGATCGTCTGACGTCGCAGGAATGCTTTCGCGAGAAGCTGGAAGAAGCGCTGGGCGTTCCCGTCAAGCTCTTCACCCCCGCAGACTACGACGGTGTGATTCAGGGCCTGCTCGGCGGCACGCTTGACTATGCATGGCTGGGCGCATCGGCCTTTGCCAAGATCTATCTGACTGACCCGACTGCCGTTGACCTGATGCTGACCAAGATGAACGCGGACGGCTCGACCGGCTACTTCTCCATCGGTTTTGCCCGCGCCGACAGCGGCATCACGTCGATGGAAACCGCAGCCGGCAAGTCCTTTGCTTTCGCCGATCCCAACTCGACCTCGGGCTATCTGGTTCCGGCGGCCGAGCTTCTCGCCATGTATGGCCCGCTTGAAGAGTATTTCGCTTCTGTCGCTTTCTCGGCGGTCACGAACAGACCATCGTCGGCGTTGCCAATGGCGATTTCGAAGCCGGCGTGTCCTGGGCAGACGGCCTTGGCAACTGGGAAGACGGCTACAATTCGGGTGCCTTCCGTCGCGCTTCGGATGCGGGCCTTGTGAACATGTCTGACCTTGTCGAGATCTGGCGTTCGACCCTGATCCCCGAAGGCCCGATGGTTGTCCGTTCGGCGCTGCCGCAGTCGGTCAAGGATACCGTGACGCAGCTGACCGCCGACCTGTGGGAAACCGATCCCGAATGCGCCTATGGCGTTGCTGCCGGTGACGCCAAGGACTTTGTTCCGGTCACTCTTGACGTCTATGAAGGTATCCTTGCGGCTCGCAAGCTTCAGGACGGCATGTAATTTCAGCACGATCGGGGGCTCTGCCAGTTTGGCGGGGCCCCCATTTCATTGGCCAGAGGGCTTTGATGACTGATGTTTCCTTTGGGCCCGGACCGGGCGACCGCGGGCCGAAATCCGATTATCTGGCGATGGTCCGCCAGAAAAGGCTTTATGGCAGCATCATCCTAATCATCTTTGTCCTGCTTATGATTTCGGGCTTTCAGGTGGCCCAAGAGCGCAATGCCGGAGACTTTGTTCCTGGTCTGCACAACCTGTTCGATTTTCCGGCAGAAGTTCTGAGTGAAGCTTGGACGAACCGGGCCAACATACCGGGGCTGATTGCCGAGCACTTCCCGTCGCTGGTGGAGACGGTCAACATTGCCGCAGTGTCCACGCTGGTGGGAGCGCTGTTGGCGATGGTCATCGCTCCGCTGGCGACGCGAGGGCTGGCGCCGTGGCCGCGTCTGGTGCCGGTGTTCCGCCGGGTGCTGGACGTGTTGCGGGCGTTTCCCGAAATCATCATCGCACTGGTGCTGATCTATATTCTGGGCGGCGGACCGGTGCCCGCGATGATTGCCATTGCGCTGCATACGGCGGGCGCACTGGGCAAGATGTTTTCTGAAGTGGCGGAAAATGCCGATCTGAAACCGATGGAGGGGTTGTCCTCGGTCGGGGCGAACTGGGCGCAGCGGATATGGGTCGGTCTGTTGCCGCAGGTCGCGCCGGACTGGTTCAGTTATGTGCTGCAACGGTTCGAGATCAACATTCGCGCATCAGCCATCCTTGGTTTCGTGGGGTCGGGGGGGATCGGCTATGACCTCAAGATCGCGATGCAATGGGGGCAGGGGCGGTATGATCAGGTCGTGGCCATCTTCCTGTTGCTGTTCGTGACGATTGTCGTCGTCGATCAACTGTCGAGCCACTATCGCACCACTCTGGTCAAGGGGCGGACAGCATGACGGCAACGGTAACAACGGACCTGCGCGGGCAGGTGGACAGGCTGTTCCGGCGCAAGCGGTTGGCAGCGTTTGCCGTGCCGGCTGTGGTGCTGGCCTATCTGGTCTATATCTTTATTGCCTTTGACGTGACGGGGCTTGCCGACCGGGCGCGGATGGACAATGCCCGCATTCTCATGTCCGACTTCTGGTCGTACAAGACCCATGTGACGCAGGACAATCGCAACGGTGAGGTGGTTGTCGCCATTGAAGGCGAGAACAAGGGCACCTATCCGGCGGGGACGCTGCCCAAATGGGTGACGATGGCGGACGGCGTCACGACCATCGATCTGGGACGAGGCCATGTCGTCGTCTATGACGCGGCGGGGGCGCACTATACGGTCCCCGGTTACGGGACGATCTCGGCTGTGTCTCAGGGCGGCAAAGTGGTGCTGGATGCGCCCGAACCGCTGCCCGACTGGATCGATGTGGCCGAAAACCGAATTCAGGTCACCACTGATCAAGGGCGGTTCTCTGTCACGCGGAACAAGACCGAGACATTCAGATATGAGCCCGGCTGGGAGCTGTGGTTCTTCACACTCGACAGCCCGTTCTATGGGAAAAGCTCGCTTGAACTGGCGCAGATGGCGATCTGGGGTGATCGGGTTGATCCCGATATCTCGAACCTTGTGCATATGGGGTCGGATTTCTGGAACAACGCGATGTGGCGGCACAAAGATGTGGCCTGGGCGATTTCCGAAACGATCCTGATGGCCTTTCTTGGCACCTTCATGGCCGCGATCTTTGCCCTACCGATGGCCTTTATCGCTGCGTCGAATTTCAGCCGCTTCGGGGCATTGCGCTTTGCGATGCGGCGCGTTTTCGACTTTGTGCGCGGGGTGGATGCGCTGATCTGGACCATCGTCCTGGCCCGCGCCTTTGGTCCGGGGCCGATGACCGGGGCGCTTGCCATCATGATCACCGACATGGGCGCTTTCGGCAAACAGTTCTCCGAGACTCTCGAAAACATCGACGAAAAACAGGTTGAAGGCGTCCGCTCGACCGGCGCAAATGCCGTGCAGAGGGCGCGGTTCGGCGTCATTCCGCAGATCACCCCAGTCCTTCTGGGCCAGATACTTTATTCCTTCGAATCAAACACCCGCAGCGCGACGGTGATCGGCGCCATCGTGGGCGGCGGGATCGGGCTGTTGCTCACTCAGGCGATCAGCACCCAGAAAGACTGGGAAGAGGTTGCCTATTACATGGTCCTCATTGTTCTCATGGTCATCGTGATCGACACGATCTCGGGCTGGATCCGCCGCAAGCTCATCAGGGGCGCATGATGCCGAGACTTAGCGAAACTCCCTTCCTTCATCCGGACTGCCAGATCACGGAAACCCGGATCGGTTACTATTGCGAGATCGGGCAGAGCACCCGGCTCCGGAATGTGACTTTCGGCGATTATTCCTATTGCGACCGGCATTGCGATATCGCCAATGCCACAATCGGAAAGTTTGCAAACATCGCCAGCATGGTCCGGATTGGCGCGACTGACCACCCGCTCGACCTCGCGGCCTTGCATCACTTCATGTATCGCACCTCCTACTACTGGCACGACGAACCTGACGATGCTGCCTTCTTTGCCCGCCGCGACACGCGCCGGACTATCATCGGGCATGACACATGGATCGGGCACGGCGCGATGATCAAGCCTGACGTGACAGTGGGCGACGGGGCAGTGGTCGCCTCAGGCGCCATCGTGACCAGGGATGTCGCCCCATACACCATCGTCGCAGGCAACCCCGCGCGTCCGTTGCGCGACCGCCAGCCACCGGCCATTGCCCATCGTCTGATCAAACTTGCATGGTGGGACTGGCCGCACGACCGCCTGCATGCCGCCCTTTCCGACTTCCGCACTTTCAAAGCCGAAGCATTTCTCGAGAAACACGGTGGATGACTAAGGCTCCGGGACCGGTGCCCCTCAGCCCCACCCAGCGATCAGCCTACTCGGCGGCCATGTTCATCGGACGCTCGACCCGCAGAAAACGGTGCGCCAATTCGCCGGAAAGATAGGTGATCCGGCCGCCCACCATCGTCCCTTCGACGGCCCGCGTATCGCGGTGAATGATCGTCAAATCGGCCCTCTTGCCGGGCGCGATCACGCCCCGGTCCGTCATCCGCATGATCTCGGCCGGCCGGGTCGAGATCATCGCCCAGGCCCGGGGTAGGTCCATCACGCCCTGATCGACCAGCGCAAAGGCCGCCTGCGCCAATGCCGGATAGTGATAGTCCGACACCAGCGCATCGCATTTCCCCGCCTTGATTAGCGTCAGCGCGGCGATGTTGCCCGCCTGCGATCCGCCGCGCACCACATTCGGTGCGCCCATCAACACCGGTTCGCCCAGCGCACTGGCGACTGCCGCCGCCTGCGTCGAGGTGGGAAATTCGCATATCCGCGCCCCAAGCGCCGAAAACAACTCACGCGTTTCGCCGTCCGGATCGTCGTGGCTACCATAAATCACGCCCAGCGCGTCAAACCGCTCGGCGATCCGGCACAGGCTGCGTGGCACGTCGCGCGTCCGCGCCAGCGCCGCATGAACGATCGCCATAAGGTCCTCGCCCGTGCGCCCCGCCCGTTTGGCCCAAAGTGTCACGTCATGCGGCCGCTTCTGCCAGGTCTCGACCGCCTCTTCGAGGTGGTTGTTGAACACGACGAAATCGATGCCGAACCGTTCGACAGTCGTGAGAAGACGTTCCGCACTGTCAAGCTCATGGGTTTCATATCGCACCTGAATCCGCAGGTCCGTCAGCGCCCCGGGCCGAAAGTCGGCCAGCGCCTGCATAACCTTTTCGGCAAAATCCGGTCCGCGCTGCCCGCCTTCCCAGGACCAGCTTTGGGCCAGCCAGGCCGTCGTCACCCCATTGGCCGCCGCATCGCGGTCGACGCCGCGCAGCGCCATCGACAGGGGAAAGGGGGCCGTCGGGCGCGGCGCGATATGACGCTCGAACGCATCGCCGTGCAGGTCGATGATCCCCGGCAGAACGTAATACCCATCCAGATCGACAGCCGGAAACGGCCCGGCTGAGATGCGCCCGCGCGATACCGCGACAGTGCGTTCCTGCAGAACGCCTTCTCTCAGTGTCACCGCACCCGTCAGGCGCAATTCTGGAAGCACATCGGAAACGCCGGGGGTGGTCATTGCTGCAAGCTCGCTTGGCGGAACATTGGGTTGTGGATAACTGCTTCGTGCGTCAGTGGTGTGACGGCTGGCCAATGATTCAGCCCGAGATTGCATGGGCTGGCACGGTCAAGGTGACCCGTTCGGCAGCAAACCACGTGGTTCCGTACTCGAGAGGGACCCCGCCAAGGTCGGTATTGACCGCAACCGACAAAAGAAGCGGCGCCCCGGGTTGCAGACGCAGCCTCAAAGCCTGCGTCGGCGTTGCGATCGTCGCCGAAATCCGCGTGTCAGCCCGCAGGTAATCGGCGATACCCATTGCCGCAAGCGCCCGAGTGACCGAGCCTTCCTTGTCCAACTCGGCCAGCAGACCCGGAAACCGGTTCGCAGGAAAGATGCTGCGAAAAATCGCGATGGGCTCCTCGTCCGCCAGCGACAGGCCCTCTGCCACATGCACGGGCGCTCCCGGACCCAAAGCCAGCGCCGCCGCCTCGGCTAGGTCCGCCGCCCGGGTCTGAAGCGCTGTAATCCGTCGCCCGGGCACCCGGCCCGCAGCCTCAAGGTTCTGATGGAATCGAACCCGCCGCCCGATCGGATAATCCGTTGTCGGCACCGCCACGAACACGCCCGCGCC
>JBGSWJ010000420.1:0-8360 GCA_041752495.1 Rhodobacterales bacterium | reverse complement strand
GAACATCTGGTCACGCGTGCCCGATTCCACGATGCGGCCCAGATACATGACGCCGACCCGGTCCGAGAGGTAGCGGACGACCGACAAGTCATGCGCGATGAAAAGAAGCGTGAGGCCAAGGCGGCT
The DNA here is from genome assembly GCA_041752495.1 of Rhodobacterales bacterium. Classification (GTDB taxonomy): domain Bacteria; phylum Pseudomonadota; class Alphaproteobacteria; order Rhodobacterales; family Rhodobacteraceae; genus JAPLPE01. The sequence continues at coordinate 8,234 of JBGSWJ010000420.1, read as the reverse complement.
GCGCAGGTCTAGAAGCAGATTCATGATCTGCGCCTGCACCGAGACATCGACGGCCGAGACAGGTTCGTCGGCCACGATGAAGCGCGGTTCCATTGCAAGCGCACGGGCGATGCCAAGGCGCTGCCGCTGCCCGCCCGAGAAGTTGCGGGGCGTGCGGTCCATCGCCTCGGCCGGGAGGCCGACGAGCGAGAGGAGTTCGGCGATGCGGGCGTCAATCTGATCTCCGGGGCGGATGGCGTGGACGCGCAGCACTTCGCCGATCGTCTGGCGGACGGTCAGGCGGGGGTTGAGCGAGGAATAGGGGTCTTGAAAGATCATCTGGACCTGCCGCCGCATCGCCCGCATGGCGGCGGGATCGAGGCTGCAGAGGTCTGTCCCGTCGAAACGGATTTCGCCGGCGGTGGGTTCGATGAGGCGTAGGATGGAGCGGCCCAAAGTCGTCTTGCCCGACCCGGATTCGCCCACAAGGGAATAGACTTCGCCCTGTTCGATGGTGAAGGATACGTCATCGACGGCGATCAGCGGGGCGGATTTCGCGCCAGACAGGCGTTTTAGAAGGCCCGCATTGCCGCCGTAATGCTTGGACAGATGACGGACGTCGAGAAGGGGGTTAGGCATCGACCCCCTCCCACATGGTCGCGGTCAGGGCGTCCTGACGGATGCACCGGCTGAAATGGCCGGGGGCGACTTCAGTCAGGGCGGGTTTGCCTGCGCGGCAGGCCTCGGTGGCCAAGGGGCAGCGGGGGTGGAAGCGACAGCCGGAGGGCGGATGGGCAAGATCGGGGGGCGCGCCGGGGATGGGCGTCAGCCGCTTGCCTGCGGGGCCGTCAAGGCGGGGGACGCAGTTCAGAAGGCCCATGGTGTAAGGGTGGCGGGGCTGACGGAACAGGTCGGCGGTGCCCACGGTTTCCACGATCTGCCCAGCATACATGACGGCGACGCGCTGGCAGGTTTGCGCCATGACGCCCATGTCATGGGTCACAAGGACGAGACCCAGCCCGAGATCATGCTGCAGCGACACAAGCAGTTTCAGGATCTGGTCCTGTATGGTGACGTCAAGCGCTGTGGTGGGTTCGTCGGCCAAGATCAGGCCGGGGTTGCAGGACAGGGCGGCGGCGATCACGACCCGCTGGCACATGCCGCCGGAAAACTGGTGGGGGTAGTCGTCGATCCGGGTTTCGGGTGCGGGGATGCCGACCTTGGCCATGAGGTCAATGACGCGTGCCCGGGCCTGCGCCTTGGTGCGGACGATGCCATGTTCCAGCATGGATTCCGCGATCTGGTTGCCGATCCGAAGGACGGGGTTCAGGGCGGATGACGCATCCTGAACGATGGTGGCGATGGCGCGGCCCCGGATCAGTTCGAGCGCTTTTGAGGTGAGGCGGGTGAGGTCTTTGCCGTCATACAGAACCTCGCCCCCGGTGACGCGGCCGGGGGCGGGGATCAGGCCGAGGATTGATTTGACCGTCATGCTTTTCCCGGACCCGGATTCGCCCACAAGGCCGAAACATTCGCCCGGCCCGACGGTAAAGGAGACGTCGTCCACAACCGTCAGGGTGCCGCGCGGGGTGGGGATTTGTGTGGTCAGGTGGCGGATGTCCAGAAGCGCCATCATGCCCTCTCGCGCAGGATCTTGGCGATGCCGTCGCCCAGAAGGCTGAGTGCCAGGCCGACGAGGACGATGGCAAGGCCGGGCAGGGTGACCATCCACCATGCGGTGAGGATGAAGCCTTTGCCCTCGGCGATCATGATGCCCCATTCTGCCATTGGCGGCTGCACGCCAAGGCCAAGGAAGGAGAGTGAGGTGGTGGAGAGGATCACCAGCACCATATCGGTCATCGCAAAGATGATCGTCGGGGTGATGACGTTGGGCAGGATGTGGCGAAACATGATCCGCCCGTGCTGGTAACCGAGTGCGCGGGCGGCCAGCACATATTCGGCCTTTTTCACCACCAGAACCTCGGCCCGGACAAGGCGGGCGTACATGGACCAGCCGGCGAGGGTCAGGGCGATATACATGGAGATGAGCCCCGGTCCGAGGATCGCGATGATCCCGATGACCATGACGAGGAAGGGGAAGGCGCTGAACGTATCGACGACGCGCATGATGATCGTATCGGTCAGCCCGCCGAAATAGCCCGCGATGCCGCCCAAGGCCGTGCCGAGCATCCAGGGGAACAGGACGCAGAGAAAGCCGATCATCAGGTCGAGTTTTGCGGCGTGGAGGACGCGGGAGAAGATGTCGCGGCCGAAGTTGTCGGTGCCGAAGGGGTGGGCGAGGCTGGGCGGCTGGAGCGTGTTGCGCAGGTCTTGTTGCAGGGGATCGTGGGGGCTGATGTAGGAGGCAAAGATGCTGGCCAGTAGGATCAGGCCGAGGAGCGTGCCGCCGATGATCAGGCCCGTATGGTCGCGCCAGACGCGTGACCTTGGCTGTGCGGCCGCGGGGGGCAGGGGCAGCGCCACGGCGTCAGTCATAGCTGACCCGAGGGTCGAGGGCGGAATAGAGTATGTCTGTCAGCAAGTTGATCACGACGACCAAAAGGCCGAAGACAAGCGCGATGCCTTGGATCATCGGGTAATCGCGGGCGGAAATGGAGCTGACGATCAGCGCGCCGATGCCCGGCAGACTGAACACGGTTTCAACCACGACAGACCCGCCCATGAGCCAGCCGATATTGACCCCAAGGATCGTGACCGTCGCCAGAAGCCCGTTCCGCAGCACATGGCGGCGGATCAGGCGGCCCTGCGACAGGCCCTTGGTGCGTGCGTATTCGACATGGGGGGCATGCATGATCTCGATCAGGGATGCGCGAAGGGTGCGGATCAGGATGGGGGCGAGGGAGAGGGTGATCGTCAGGGCGGGCAGGGTCAGGTGCCAGAGGATATCGGTGAAGCCGCTGCCAAAGCCCGAGATCGGGAAGAAGGGGTAGATCACGGCGAAGAGGATCAGGAGATTCAGGCCCAGCCAGAAGCCGGGCATGGAGAGTGTGAGGGTCGAGATGCCGCGCACGATCTGGTCGATCCATGAGCCTTGACGGACGGCGGCGGCCATCGAAAGGGGCACGGTGATCAGGACCGACAGAACAACGGAAAAGACGACGAGGGTTACCGTGACGGGCAGGCGTTCCATAATTACTTCGGCTACGTCGCGGCGGTAGAACAGCGAGGTGCCGAGTTCGCCTTGCAGGATATTGCCGAGGAAGTGGAAAAACTGCTGCCAGATCGGCAGGTCAAGCCCGAGGTCGGCCCGAAGTTCGGCCACCTTTTCGTCGGTAGCGCGCATGCCCAACATGATCCGTGCCGGATCGCCGGGAATGAGGCGGACCACCAGAAAAACCGTCAGCACAATGCCGATCAGGACGGGGATCGTCTGGAGGACACGTTTGCGCAGGAATGCGGCGGTGTTCATGTGACCTCGTTCAGGCAGGAAAGCCCCGCCCGGAGATTATGCCGGGCGGGACGGGGATCAGGCAAAGATCAATCGGCCATTTTCCAGGTTTCCCAGAAGCGGTGCGCCTTGGTCGGAAAGACGGCAAAGCCCTGTACGTTGTCCTGCGTGGCCCAGATCGTAGTCGGATGGAAAAGGTAGAACTGCGGCATCTCGGACATGGCGATGCGCTGAAGCTCTTTGTACATCTCGGCCCGAATGGCAGGGTCAAGCTCGGCTTCGGCCTCTTGGCTGATGCGGACGATCTCCTCGTTGCGGTAGCCCGAGAAGGCCGAGTCAGAGCCGCCTTCGTCCTTGGACCAGAAGTCGAACGGGATGTTCATTGCTGGATCAAGCACGTCGTTGGTGCCAAGCTTATAGACAAGTTCGAACGTGCCGCCCGACCACATTTCCCACCAGGTGCCCGCCTCGACGGGGCTGATCAGGATTTCGATGTTCAGCTGCCCCATCTGGTCGGCAAAGATCGTGGCAGTCTGAGCGGCCAGCTGATCGCCTGACGGGATGATCAGCGTAGCCGAGAAGCCGTCAGCGAATTCCGAGGCGGCCATCAGTCCCTTGGCCTTTTCCAGATCGAAGGGCACGGCGAATTCGTCGGTCCAGAACAGGATACCGGGCCCGTAGAAAGGCGACTGGGCGGCAACCCCGTTGCCGAAGAGAAGCGCGTCGACCATAGCCTGTTTGTCCGTCGCCATTGCCATCGCCATGCGGACGTTGACGTCATTGAAGGCGGGGACGGTGCGGAGGTTGGGCACAAGTGCCGCCGAGCCGAAGATCGTTTGCATGTGGGTGGCCACGCCCTCGACCCCTTCCAGCGCCCCTGCGAGCGAGAACGGGATGGCGAGCGCGATGTCGACTTCGCCTGTGCGGACCTGCAGCAGTCGGGCGTTGTCGTCCTGGACGACACGCATCACGACCTCGTCGACAAAAGGCTGCGCCGGGTCCCAATAGCCCGGGTTAGGCTTGAGGACGATCTGTTCGCCCTTTGACCAGCTATCAAGGCAGAACGGACCCGAGCCCAGCGGCTGTTCGGCCATCACCTCTTCGCCTACGGATTCCGCATATGCTTTGGACAAAATGGAAGAGCCCCAGAGGGTCAGGTAGCTCGCAAAGGCGACGTTCGGACGACTGAGTGTGATCTGCACGGTTTGGGGGTCGATCACTTCGACCTTGGGGTCGGACGGGAACTGCCAGCTTACGCCGGAATCGGGGGCAACAGCGCGGTCGAACGAGTATTTGACGTCGTCTGCCGTGATGGGCGTGCCGTCGCAGAAGGCTGCATCCGTGCGCAGCTTGAACGTATAGACCGATGAATCTGCGTTGATTTCCCAGCTTTCAGCCAGCCAGGGATTGGTCTGCGTTCCATCGGGCGAGTTCTGGAGAAGGGTTGCGTAGATCTGTCCCTGTGCCCAAAGCGAGTCGTTGTCATTGGTGAACTTCGGGTCCCATGACACCACATCCGCGGGGCGGGCCACGGTTAGCGTGCCGCCTTCGGTCGGTGTCTGGGCTGTCGCGGTCAGCGCCGTTCCCGTCAGCAGCACGGCAAGCGCCGTGGCCTGAACAGTACGGGCAAGGTGGGCTGGTCTGGTCCCCATTGTCGTCTCCCTGTTTGGTTGTTGGTGTCCTTTGGTGGTTGCCTGTCGTTTCTTCTTTGTCATTCGGCGGCGATGCGCGCCGCATCGGCCCGCGCGATCAGCTGATCGACGGTGTAGCCGCGGATGATGTTGCCGTCGGTGATGCGCTGCACCGCATCGTCGTGCGCCGCATGTGTGGAGGAGGCGCAGCAATCCGTGACGAGCGTGGTGTAGTAGCCCCGGTCAGCGGCATCGCGGGTAGTCAGCTCCACACAGCCTTCGGTCACGCACCCCGCCGTCCAGACGCGGTCACGGCCCATGTTATGCAGGATCTGGTCGATGGCGGTCGAGTTGAAGGTGCTGACGCTGGTCTTGTCCAGCACGATTTCGTCGTCGATGGGCTCGATCCCTTCAAGGATATCAAAGTCGAAGGGGATCAGCGGGGTTTCCTGCAGCCGGTTCAAAAGCCCACGCTTGCCATCGCGTGCCGTATGGGTGCGAAAGGCAATACGGACATGAAAGACCTCAACCCCGGTCTTGCGGCAGAAGGCCAGGAGTCTCTGAATATTTGGCTTGATCTCTTCCATGAAGGCAAAGCGTTCGTACAGGTGGTCAGGCTTGCCCTGATCCTTGCAAAGCCTGCCCATCCACCCGTCGGGATGGCCGCACATGTTCTGCATGTCGATGATCAGAAGAGCGGTTTTCGATGCATCGAACCCAGGTTCGATCGGTTCGTTCTCAAGATCCCAGTAAGGGTCGTGGACCATGGCTAAGCCCCCAGTTGTCTGTCCGCAGCGCGAATTGACCTGAGGTCAAGAATCGGGGTCGACAGATGAATTGTCGACAATCGACATGTTAACAATGTGCCCGCGTTGCCCTTATGTCAATTCTTTGGCAACCGACGAAGCACCAAGTGTTCACACGATCATGCCGGTGCCCGCATCTTGTGCAGCGGGCAAACTTCGCTCAGGTCGTCAGCAGACAAGCGCTCAGATGATCGTGGCCGACGTTCTTCAGTGTCGGTACAACGGCAGCACAATCCGCGACGGCCCGCGGGCAACGGGTCCGGAAAACGCATCCCGAGGGCGGATTGATCGGGCTCGGGATATCCCCTTTCAAGACCACCCGCGCACGCTTGCGCCCAGGTTTCGGAATCGGGACAGCCGATAAAAGAGCCTGCGTATAAGGGTGGTTCGGATCGGAATAAAGTGTGGCGGCAGGCGCTATCTCCATGATCCGGCCCAGATACATCACGATGACCCGGTCACAGATATGCTCGACCACGGCCAGATCGTGGGCGATGAACAGCATCGTCAGGTCGAACTGATCCTTCAGATCGTCAAGCAGGTTGATGACCTGCGCCTGAATGGACACATCCAGCGCCGAAACCGGCTCGTCCGCCACCACGAACTCCGGGTCCACCGCCAAGGCCCGGGCAATCCCGATCCGCTGCCGCTGGCCACCGGAAAACTCATGTGGGAAACGGTCAAGGTAATCCGCCGAAAGGCCGACCTGTTCCAGCAAACGTACCGACCGTTCCTCGCGGTCGGCGGCCGTGCCTATGCCATGCTGGCCCAGCGCATGGCCAATGACTGTCCGGATCTTTTCGCGGGGGTTCAGGCTCGCATAGGGGTCCTGAAAAATGATCTGCATCCGCTTGCGGAACCGGCGCATCTCTTCTTTGGGAAGGGTTAGGATATCCGTCCCGCCGAAATTCACGCTGCCCGACGTGGCCTCTTCCAGCCGCAACAAGGTCCGTCCCACGGTCGTCTTGCCTGATCCACTTTCGCCGACCAGCCCCACGACCTCTCCCTTGCGGACGTCAAAGGTCACGGAATTGACCGCCTGCACATTGTTGACGACGCGGTTCAGGATGCCGCCACGGATGGGGAAGTATTTCTTAAGATCAGTAACTTGCAGAAGGGTGTTCATGCGGGGATTCCTTCGGCAAGGGTCAGGTCCGCCCAGCGCAGGCAGCGCACTTCGCGCCCGCCGGGTGTTTGGGTAAGCGGCGGTTCAGACAGGCCGCAGGCCGCATGCGCATGGGCGCAGCGGGGGCGAAACCGGCAGCCTGCGGGCAGGCGCGACAGCATGGGCACCTGACCGGGGATCGTGTCGAGCCGTTTGTGCGCGGCGGATGAGCCAAGACGCGGGATGGATTTGAGAAGCCCGGCCGTATAGGGCATCTGCGGCCGCTCAAAGATGTCCGCGACCGGCCCGCTTTCGACCACCTGGCTCGCATACATCACCACGACCCGATCCGAAACTTCGGCCACGACGCCAAGATCATGAGTGATAAAGATGATGGCCATGCCAAGTTGCTTCTGCAAATCCTTCATCAATTCTAGGATCTGCGCCTGGATCGTGACATCAAGCGCTGTGGTCGGCTCGTCCGCGATCAGAAGGCTTGGCTGGCATGACAGCGCCATCGCAATCATCGCCCGCTGACGCATCCCGCCCGACATCTGGTGCGGATAGCTGTCAGCGCGTTTGCGGGGTTCGGGGATGCCGACAAGGGCCAGCATCTCGACCGCGCGCTCGTGTGCCTTGGCGCGGGTCAGGCCCTGGTGTTCGATGATGACTTCGGAAATCTGGTGGCCGAGGGTGTGGACGGGGTTCAGGCTCGTCATCGGTTCCTGAAAGATCATGCCGATGTCCTTGCCCCGGATGCGGCGCATCTCGCGTTCGGGCAGGGGGACGAGGTCGCGGCCGCGCAGCAGGATCTGGCCGCGCGTGATACGGCCCGCGCCCTTGGGCAGAAGGCCCATGATCGAGAGCGAGGTCACCGACTTGCCCGAGCCGCTTTCGCCGACGATGGCCAGCGTCTCGCCGGGGTCGATGGAGAAGGAGACGCCGTCGACAGCGCGGATGCCCACGCCCCGGCCAAGGTCGAAAGTCGTCTGCAGGTCGCGCACCTCGAGAAGGGGTTGGGTCATTGCGGTCCTTTCGGGGTCACGAATTGGCCGAGGGTGGGGCCGGTCGGCGCGCCGTTCCAGATGGTCCGGCCATTCAGCCACGTGCGCAAAGGCGTGCCCCGGAACATCTCCCCATGCGACAGGCGGGCGATGGGGCCTGCGGCCGAGATGAGCGAGGTTTCCGTCACGCGGGTTTCGCCCTTGGTGTCGAGCATGACGATATCGGCCTTGGCCCCGGGGGCAAGGCGGCCGCGGTCGGTCAGGCTGAAACGCGCGGCGGCGTTGAGGGACAGCAGGTGC
>JBGSWJ010000419.1:0-4420 GCA_041752495.1 Rhodobacterales bacterium | reverse complement strand
CGCGGGGGCCGTGACCATGGCCGCGCTGACCGGCATTCTGGCCCATGCGCCCGCCGTTCTGCGCGGCGAGGTGATCCGGTATCAGCTGGACTGGATTCCGGTTCTGGGCCTGAATGCCAATTTCATGCTGGACGGCCTTGGGTTGCTGTTTGCGCTTCTGATCCTTGGGATCGGGTTGCTGATCATCCTCTATGCGCGGTTCTACCTCGACCGGGAAGATCCGATGGGGCAGTTCTACTGCTACCTCTTGCTGTTTCAGGGCGCGATGCTGGGCATCGTCCTGTCAGACAACATCCTGCTTCTGATCATCTTCTGGGAACTGACCTCACTCTCGTCCTTTCTGCTGATCGGCTATTGGAGGCATCTGCCCGAGGGCCGGCAGGGCGCGCGGATGGCGCTGACGGTGACGGGCATGGGCGGTCTGGCGCTAATCGGGGGGATGCTTCTTTTGGGCCATATCGCGGGGAGCTATGACCTGTCGGTCATCCTGCAAAGCCGCGATGTCATTCAGGCAAGTCCGCTATACCTGCCGGCGCTGATCCTGATCCTGCTGGGGGCCTTCACCAAATCGGCGCAGTTCCCGTTCCATTTCTGGCTGCCGCAGGCGATGGCGGCACCGACCCCTGTTTCGGCCTATCTGCATTCGGCAACGATGGTGAAGGCCGGGTTGTTCCTGATGGCGCGGCTTTGGCCGGTTCTGTCGGGCACGCCGGAGTGGTTCTATATCGTTGCTACAGCCGGCCTGATCACCATGTTGATCGGTGCTATAGGGGCGGTGTTCAAGAACGATCTCAAGGCGCTTCTGGCCTATTCGACGGTAAGCCAGCTGGGTCTGATCACGATGCTTCTGGGCTTTGGAACAAAGTTCGCGGCGGTCGTGGCGGTGTTCCACATCCTGAACCATGCGACATTCAAGGCGGCCCTGTTCCTGACCGCCGGGATCGTGGATCACGAGGCAGGCACGCGGGATATCAGGCGTCTGGGCGGGCTGCGGCATCTGATGCCGCTGACCTTTGTGATCGGCACGCTGGCGGCATTGTCGATGGCGGGCGTTCCGTTGCTGAACGGGTTTCTGTCCAAGGAAATGATGCTGGAGGAGGCGACCCATACCGTCTGGGCCGGGTCGCCGCTGATCCTTCCGGTTCTGGTGACATTGGGGTCGCTCTTTTCCGCCGCCTATTCGTTCCGGTTTATCGCGCATGTCTTTCTGGGCCCCCGTCGCGGCGATTATCCCCTTCGCCCGCATGATCCGGGTGTCGGTCTTTGGGCGGCGCCGGCCTTTCTTGTGTCGCTTGTCGTGCTGATTGGCCTGCTGCCTGCGCTGATCGCGGGGCCGCTGGTTGCCATTGCGGCGGGTGCGGTGACGGGGGGCGATCTGCCTTACTATTCTCTCAAGATCTGGCACGGCGTGACCCCGGCTTTGGGCATGTCGCTGGTGGCGCTGGCGGGCGGGGCGATCCTTCTTGCGGCCTTCGCGCCGCTTGACCGGATACGGTCCGGTTTGCCGCAGGTGTCGGCCAAGGCCATGTTTGACGCGCTGATCGGGGCGGTGGTGCGACTGGCCCGAGCGGTGACGGGACGGCTACATAACGGGGTCATGTCGCGTTATGCGCTGGTCTTTGCCCTGACCGTCTTCGGTGCAGCGGCGTGGGCCTGGGCATCGGGGACGGCGGGCCCTGCCACCCGGGCGCTGACCCCGGTGACGCTGCTTCCCTTGATTGGCTGGATCCTGCTGGTCGCGGCCACGGTGACGATTGTGGCGATGCACCACAACCGCCTGATCGCGTTGGTCCTGATCGGGATCGCGGGGCTGATCGTGTCGGTCACCGTTGTCTATTTCTCGGCCCCTGACCTTGCCCTGACGCAGGCGACGGTTGAGGTTGTGACGATCATCCTGCTGCTTCTGGCGCTGAATTTCCTGCCGCGTTTTACCCCGCGTGAAGGATCAACTGCGCGCCACACCCGCGACGGGATCATCGCGCTGGCGGTGGGGGCAGGGGCGGCGGCGCTGACCTACGTCATCCAGACCACGGATTTCGCCTTTGATCCCATCTCGACCTATCATCTTGCCAATGCCAAGACCGGTGGCGGTGGCTATAACGTGGTCAATGTCATCCTGGTCGATTTCCGCGGCTTTGATACCTATGGCGAGATCATCGTGCTGGGGATCGCTGCGCTGGTGATCCATGCTCTGGCCGAGGCGCTACTCGAAGGCCGGGTGGGGGCAAAGCTTGAGCGGCGTGCACCGGACAGGGGGGAGGCGGGCGATCCGCATCCGCTGCTTATGGTGGTGGCGACGCGGGTGATCATGCCCATCGCTCTTCTGGTCGGTGTTTTCATCTTTCTGCGGGGCCACAATGCGCCGGGGGGCGGGTTCATTGCCGGGCTGATCGTGGCGATTGCACTGCTCATGCAATATATGGCGAGTGGTTATGACTGGGCCGTGGCGCGGCAGCGGTTTCCCTACCACGGGGTGATTGCAATGGGCATTCTGGTGGCGACCGTCACCGGAGTCGCATCGTGGATTGCGGGATATCCGTTCCTGACGAGCAGCTATGGCTATTTCACCATACCGCCGCTTGAAACCTTTGAACTGGCGACGGCCATGGGCTTTGATCTGGGTGTGTTCCTGTGTGTGCTGGGGGCAGTCATGCTCGCGCTTGACACGATTTCGCGGCTGGCGCACCGGGCCGGGGAACGGCCAAGCCCCTATGCGATGGACGTGGACCCGTCGCGCCCGCAACCGGGACAGGGGGGCTGAGGGATGGAGATCCTGTATTCCAGCGCCGTGGGGATCCTGACAGCGGCGGGCCTGTATCTGATCCTGCGGCGGCAAACGTTTCCGGTGATCCTGGGCCTGTCGCTGTTGACCTATGCGGTGAACCTGTTCCTTTTCGCCTCGGGCCGGCTGGTCGAAAATCTGCCGCCGGTGCTGGGGCAGGGGGCCGAAGGCTATACCGATCCGCTGCCGCAGGCGCTTGTGCTGACGGCAATCGTGATTTCCTTTGGCATGACTGCGGTCATCGTGATCCTGGCGCTGGGATCCTACCTTACGTCGGACGATGACAGCATCGATCTGCCCCCCGAAAAGGGGGACAAGCCATGAGCCATTGGATCATCGTGCCATTGGTCATGCCGCCGACGGTGGCGGCGCTGATGATTCTGGCGATGCGGCATCATCTGGATTTGGCGCGCATCTTTGCCGTGGGAAGCGGTCTTGCGCTTGTGACCGTGGCGGTTGGCCTGCTTTGGCAGGTGTCGGATGGCACTGTCACGGCCTATCATCTGGGCAACTGGCCCGCGCCTTACGGAATTGTGCTGGTGCTTGACCGGCTGTCGGCGCTGATGGTCCTGGTGACGGCCTTTCTGGCGCTGGTCGTGACGCTGTACGCGATCGGCACGGGGTGGGATGCGCGGGGGAAGCATTTCCATGCGCTGGTGCAGTTTCAGGTCATGGGCCTGTGCGGCGCCTTCCTGACGGGGGACGTGTTCAACCTTTTCGTGTTCTTCGAGGTCCTGCTGATCGCATCCTATGGGCTGATGATCCATGGCGGGGGGGAACGGCGGCTGCAGGCGGGCGTGCAGTATGTGGTTTACAACCTGATCGGCTCCACTTTGTTCCTGTTCGCGCTGGGGACGATCTATGCGGTGACGGGGACGCTGAACATGGCCGATCTGGCCGCAAGGGTGTCTGCCATGTCGCCCGAGGATTCGGGGTTGATCCGGGTGGCGGCGGTTCTGTTGTTCCTGGTCTTTGCGGTCAAAGCGGCGCTTTTGCCGCTGCATTTCTGGTTACCCGCCACCTATGCGCAGGCCCCGGCCCCGATTGCGGCCCTGTTTGCGGTGATGACCAAGGTGGGGGCCTATGCGATCATCCGGCTTTACACGCTGGTCTTTGGACCTGGGGTCGCGGTGACTTCGGGCCTGTTCGGGGAACCCCTGTTGTGGGCGGCGCTGGTGACGCTGGCCATCGGGATGATTGGGGTTCTGGGGGCGCGCAGTCTGGGCCGGCTGGCAGCCTTTGCGGCCATCGGGTCGATGGGGACGCTGCTGACGGCTGTGGCGCTGTTCACCGAGACGGCGACGACGGCGGCACTGTATTATATGGTGCATTCCACGCTGGCCGGGGCTGCGCTTTTCCTTGTCACAGACCTTGTCCGCGCGGCCAAGGGGCCGGGGGCAGACAGGCTGGTTCCGGGGCCGGGGTTTGCGCGGCAGGGGCTGATCGCAAGCCTGTTCTTTGCGACGGCGATTGCGGTAGCGGGGCTGCCGCCGCTGTCGGGGTTTGTGGGCAAGCTTCTGGTTCTGGACGCAAGCCGGGCGGTGCCTGAGGCTGCAGTCATCTGGGCGGTGATCCTTGCCGGGTCACTTGTCGCTGTGCTGGGGTTTGCGCGGGCGGGAAGCGTGTTGTTCTGGAACA
>JBGSWJ010000418.1:0-2830 GCA_041752495.1 Rhodobacterales bacterium | reverse complement strand
GCAGGCCCTGCACCATGCGGGAACAACGCCTTGAGCGACCCCTGCTGCCGCAATTCTGCAATCCGCGTCGCCCCGTCCCGCAGCGCAGCAGCCAACCGCACCTCGCCCACCGCCCGTGGCTGCGCAGGTTCGGTCTGTCCTTCAGGGATCGTCTGCAGCGTGATGGCCCGCACTCCCGGCTTTGACCGCCCCATCATGCAAAGACCCGGGTGGCCAAGACCAGTGACCGCAGGCCTCCCAAGGGCAAAGAAGCCGCCAAATCCGCTCCCCTGCACAAAAACAAGGCAGCCACTGCACGCCTAACGAAAAAAGGGCACCCCAAGGTGCCCCTTTCCACCGTCAGCCAGTCCCGCCAGTCACGTCGGATTGTCCATCCGCACATTTGCCAGCACCGTCCCCGAAACCCCCGTGCCAAAGATCATCCGGAATTGCTGCTTGGACGACCCGACCTCGGTCTCCACATAGGGCGCCTCATAGATCGTGGCATTCGACGCGCTGGTCAGCCTGCCCTCGGGCATGACGCTTTCCACAAACCGCGCCCAGCCCCGGAACGGCAGATTGCCTGCCGTCCCCGCTGTCCAGGTCCGGTTCTCGGTCGATTGCGTGTGCTCCACGTACATCGGATTGCGCGTCTCGTTGTCGATGCCGTTGAAGGTGTTCCCGGCAAAGACGATGTTGCGCATCCGGCTGTAATCCAGCCCGGCAAAGGTCGTGTCCACCGCGTCGATCCGGCTGATATTCCCGTTCACCGTCCGGAACACATTCCCGATCACGCTGAACCCGTTGATGAAATGCCCGGTCCCATAGGGCTTGATCACGATCCAGTTGAACCAGGATGCGACGTCATTGGCGGTAAAGACATTCCCCGTGATCGTCAGCGCCCCGAAACTGAACTGCGACGACATGTTCGGCGTCGCGTCATGCTCGTTCGTCCATTCGATGAAGTTGTTGTCGATATAGTTGCCGGTGATGATCGTCTTGGGGTTGGGCGATGTGATGACCAGCCCCCCCTTGCGTACCCCGTCCGTGCTGCTGTCACCCAGGAACCAGTGATTGCCCGTCAGCACCGTCCCGCCGCCGCCCAGAACTGCGAAATGCTTGAACATCACGATCCGGCTGTTGCGGATCTTCACGTCATTCGCGTTCGCGTTCAGCGCGATGGTCTTGCGATTTTCGACATTGACCGACTGCTCGTTCGACAGGAACTGGCACCGGTCGATCATCATCCCCTGACAGCCCCCGCCAATTGATGTGATGCCCCGGTCCTTGGGCTTGGTAAAGTAACAGTCCTGGAACTGGATGATCGACCCCGACGGCGGCAGCATGAGGCAACTCGCCTTCCCGTCTCCCTGAAACTCGATGCCTGCCAGGGTGATCTGCGACAGGTCGTCATAACCTGAAAAATCAAGCAGATACTTGAACCGCCGGAACGTATAGGTCTGGGTGCCGGCCGCATCGTAAAGCTCGGCGCTCAGCGTGACTTTCTGCTGCGCGACATTCACTTCCCGGACATAGATCTCGCGGCCAACACCATTCCCGGTGACCAGACTGCCAACCTTGATATTGGCAATGTTGGACACATTGCTCAGCGTCGTGGGCGACGCCGTGGAATAGGTGCCCGCACTGGTCACCACGATGTCGTCCCAGGCGGTGCCGTCAATCGGCTGGAACTGCCCGTTGCGCACGATCCGCCGGGTCGCAAAGGTGGTCTTGTCGGGATTGGCCGCCTGCATGTCCACGGGCGCAGACAGCCCGATCCGCCGCCCCGACAGGTCAAGGCTGTCATGATCGGCAAAGTTCAACAGGGCCTGCCAGGCCTTCTTGAACGCCGTCTCCTCGTTGCCAAAGGCGTCGATATAGGTGGCAAGGTCAAAGTTCTTCTGCAGAATGAACTTCTTGTCGGTCGGCACCGTGACCTTGCCCTCGAACCGCACCCGGTTCGTAAAGGTCACATCCGCATTCAGGTAATAGGAGCCTTTAGGGATCAGCACCTCGCGTCCGGCGGCGGCGGCATCGGCGGCGGCAAAGGCCGCCGCATCATTGGTCGTCCCGTTCCCCTTCGCGCCATAGTCGCGCACATCGACCTGCGCCATCATGTCCCGGATAAACACGCTCGTGACATCTTCGATCCGGATGTCGTCGATCCGCACCAGCCCGCCGTTCGGCCCCGTCAGGTCAAGCCCGAGATGGCCATAGATCGTGCCGTTCCAGACCATGTTGACGCCGGTGCGCTGCCCGGTCCCGATGATCGCCGTCACCTCGACCACCTCGCCATAGGTGGTCAGCTGCTTCGACGGCCCCGTCGTGGTCAGCCCGCTCACCTGCGCGCCCGACGAATTGGCCGGATAGCCTGCGATCCTGACCGCCGGCAGCGCGCCCGCAATCGCCTTCACCCGCGCAGTCACCTGCAGATAGCAGCCCGGCAAGATCGTCGTCTCGCCCATATAGCGCAGCTTTTGCGTGCTCGACGCCTTCAGGATCTCCAGACAGCCGCCGAAATCCTGATCCGCCGGCACATAGACGCCCCCCCCCGCCCCCGCATAGGTATCCGATCCCGGCGTCCCGTCCCCGCTTGACCAGACCGAAAGCCCGTTCGCAAAGGGCGGCGGCGTCAAGACCAGCCCGTCGGTGATTGCCTTGTTCATGAATTCCCCTTTCCGCAAGGCGGGCAGGGCAAGGGGCGTCCAGACGCCACCCATCCCCACCCCGCCCGCCACATCCACGCGCGCCCCAGCAGTCACCCGCCCGGCAACGCCCAGACCTAGGCGTCAGACATGAACAAGGATTTGCCCCACCGTCACGGTCCGCCCCATAGCCGCGCAACGGCCCT
>JBGSWJ010000417.1:0-16146 GCA_041752495.1 Rhodobacterales bacterium | reverse complement strand
GCGGTGGTTATCGAGAGTGCGCAGGCGGGCACTCGTCCGTTCCAGTGGCGGCCCCGCGACCCGGCTTGACGGGGCCCGCGCTCAGGCGCCCGGCAGAAGCGTCAGATCGACAGACCAGTCACGCCCGTCGCGTTCAAGGTTCAGCGTCACCTTGTCCCCCGGTCTGTGGCTGTCGAGCGCAGCCAGAAGATCGTCAACTGTGGCCACGGCGGCATCGCCAAGCCCGACGATGATATCGCCGGGCAGGATTCGCCCGTCGCGCGACAGCCGCGCGGGTTCAAGGTTGGCGGCTGCGGCCTCTGACCCGGGGGTGACATCGACGATCATGACGCCGGTCAGGCCCTGCCGGTTCACTGCGGCGTTGATCCTTGCATCCCAGGCCACGCCAAGGGATGGCAGGCTGTAGGACCCGTTTTCGATCAGCTCGGGCACGATGCGGGCGACGGTGCCGACCGGCACCGCAAAACCGATCCCGGCGCTTGCGCCCGAGGGGCTGTAGATCGACGTGTTCACCCCAATCAGCCGCCCCCGGGAATCAAGGAGAGGACCGCCCGAATTGCCGGGATTGATCGCAGCGTCGGTCTGGATCAGCCCGCCCATGCGGGGCCCGTTGTCGCCGGGAAGATCGCGGTCGAGCGCCGACACGATCCCGGTGGTCAGGGTCCAGTCAAGGCCGAAGGGGTTGCCGATGGCCAGCACCTGCTGCCCGACCTGGAGCGTGCTGCTTTCGCCCAGCGGGAGGGCGGCGGGCAGATCCTTGCCGGCAATCTGCAGGACGGCCAGATCGTGCATCGCATCGCGCCCGACGAGTGCTGCCTGAAACGACCGGCCGTCGGCCAGTTGGACAGTGGCGCCGCTTGCCCCTTCGATGACGTGGTTGTTGGTGACGACATGCCCGTCGTCATCCCAGATGAATCCCGACCCGGTTCCCACTGGCTGTTCCGTCCGTCGTCGGGTGAAGGGGTCAAGCACGTCGGTCGATGTGGCGATCGCCACGACGGAATCCCGGGCGCCATTGAAGGTGGCGATGGTCGCCTGTTCGACGGCAGTCAGGTCTGCTGCGGGCACGGGGGGCGGCCCGGTTGGCACCTCGGCCCGCGACCAGGACTGACCCCAGAGGAACCCCATCCCGACTGCCGCCAAGACCACTCCGATTGCCAGAACCGAGCCCTGCCCGCGCATCCCTGACGCTCCGATTGCAAACGACTGGAGACGACCGCGCCCCCATGCTAGATTGGGAGATATGACTGATCCCGGATTGCCTTCAAGGAGTTGCAGATTGTTCCGTTTCCACATCAGCGTGAGCGCGCTTATCATTGCTCTGGCGGGTTCGACCGCCGCCACCGCACAGGTTTCCTGCGGGAATGACGGTTCGGGCTTTGAAGCCTGGAAGGGCGAATTTTCCCAGTTCGCGAGTGCCAATGGCGTAGGCCAGGCCGGGCTGCAGGCGCTTGCCGTGGCGAGCTATGACCAGCGCACGATCAACAAGGATCGCAACCAGACTGGGGTCCGGTATTCGCTGGACGATTTCCTCGCCATCCGGTGGAGCGATGCCTATACCAACCAGGCACGCCGGATGCTTCGGGACAATGCCGATCTTTGGGCGTCGATCCAGTCGACCTATGGCGTGCCGCCCGAAGTTCTGCTGGCCATCCTGGGGATGGAGTCGGGGTTCGGTGCCAATATGGGCGATCACAACACCATCAATTCGATCCTGACGGTGGCCTATGACTGCCGCCGGGCCGAGTTCTTTATCCCGCATGCGCTGGCAGCGCTGATGCTGGTCGACTACGGAGTGATGTCGTCGAATTCGACAGGCGCGGCGCATGGCGAGATTGGCCAGACGCAGTTCCTGCCGGGCAATGTGCTGAGCTATGCGCGGGACGGGAATGGCGACGGGCGTGTGGACATGACGGGGATGGCGGATGCCATGGCCTCGACCGCGAACTATCTGGCGAAGAAGGGCTGGCAGCCGGGACAGGGGTATCAGGAGGGGCAGCCGAACTTTGCCGTGATCGAGGAATGGAACGCGGCCACGGTCTATCAGCAGGCGATTGCGTTGTTGGCGGCGCGGATCGCGTCCTGATCCGGGCGCGAGGTGTTCGGGGCGGGCGCAAGAACCTTCGAAGGTTCTTGCCAAAATCCTTGTAAGGATTTTGGGGCGCTTGGGGCTGGCCGTTGTCTCTGTTGGCAGAGAGAAGTTTTGCCGCGTGCCCTTTGAGCATATGCGGCCGTTGGTGCATTACGCAAACGGCGGCGCGGAACACGTCATGCTGGCAGGGTGAACGGCCGGATCTGGGGCAAGAACCTTCGAAGGTTCTTGCCGAAATCCTTGGAAGGATTTTGGGGCGCTGGTGCGTGCCGCTGTCTCAGGCGGCAAAGAACAGTTTTGCCTCGAACCCTTTCAACGTCGGACGTGCGGCTTCGTAGTCATGAGTTCCGCTGCTGGCCAGTTCCGGGAAGAGTTTGAATAGTTCTTCGCGCGTCGCCTTGTCCATGCTACCGACCGTCCGATCGCCCGGTTGGAAGCTTTCGGTCCAGCAGTTGTTCGCGCGCACGATTTCGTGCTGGTCGAACAGGATGTGGAGATATGTCACCTCGGGCACGATGCGCGAGACGATGCCCGGCAAGTGGGTCAGGTGGGTGGCGCGGGCGAGCATTTCGGTTTCGCCAAAGAGGAGTTCGGCCCGTCGCCCGCCGACCAGCATCCGATGCTGGCGCGAGACCATCATGTCCCGTTCGGGGCAGCCCGGGCCGAAGGCATCCTTGCGGATCAGGACCGGCTGGAGCGAGGCGTCGCGGGCAAGGCGGGCGCCGTCGACCTTCTTGGCGCCGATCCAGCGGATTGTCTGATAGCCATTGTCGCGGGTCATCACGCGGTCGCCCAGGCGCAGCTCTTCCACAGCGACTGCACCGCGGGTGGTGGCGATGGTGGTGCCGGGCGTGAAGCAGGGGACGATCTGTTCGATGTTGTTGAAGTTCATCGACCCGGTGACGTTACCGTTCGAATCGAGGAATTCGACCCTGCCGTCCTGACCGTTGCCGTCGGTGTCGGTCGTGAGGTTGACCACCCGGAAGGTTCCCCAGGTCAGCTGCGACAGGTCCAGAACGTCGTTGTCTGCGCCGCCAGCCCCGCCATAGACGGTGTCGTTGACCCCCTGTGAGGCGGAGGCGACGATGAAGCGGTCCTGATCGTCTCCGCCGTCAAGAAGGTCAGGGCCGTTGCCGCCGGTCAGGGTATCGTTGCCGGTGCCGCCATAAAGCTCATCCGGGCCGTTGTTGCCGTTCAGGACGTCATTTCCGGCTTCGCCAAAGATCGTGTCGGGGCCGTTGCCGCCAAAGATCGTGTCGTTGCCGTCGCCGCCGAAGATCGTGTTGCGGCCATTGCCGCCAAAGATGGTGTCGTCCCCGCCCCCGCCATAGAGCGAATCGACGGTTGTCCCGTAGGTTTCAGAGGCCGGGACCGGGGTGGCGTCGCCGCCGCCGATGATATCGTTGCCTTCGCCGCCGTAGACGGTATCGGACCCGTCGCCGCCATAGACGGTGTCGTCGCCGATGCCTGCATCGAGCGTGTCATCGCCCGACTGGCCCGCGATACTGTCGGCCCCGTCACCGCCCGAGACAGAGTCGGCGCCTTCGCCTGCGTCGATCCGGTCATTGCCGTCGCCGCCGGACATAGTGTCGTTCCCGGTGTCGCCCGACATGCTGTCGTTGCCGCCATCGCCGGAGAGGGTATCGTTGCCTTCCCCGCCTTCGACGATGTCGTTTCCGTCGCCGCCTGACACGGTGTCGTTGCCGGTGCCGCCATAGACCGAGTCATTGCCGCCGTCGCCGCTGACGCTGTCTTCGCCGGCAGAGCCGTAGACGGTGTCATTGTCGGCGCCGCCAAAAAGCGTGTCATCGGCGCCGCGACCATCCAGATAGTCGTCGCCGGTGCCGCCGTAGAAGATATTGGTGTAGATGTCGCCGGATGTGCCCTGGCCGTCAAAGCCGATCAGGGTGTCGTTGTAGATCGACCCGACGATCCCGTCGACGCCGGACAGAACGTCGCCCTGCGCGGTTCCGCCCGATGCCGTCCCGGCGCCGAGGTTGATGGACACGGCGGCACCGGAGTCGCTGTAATCGGCGTAGTCCATGCCCGACCCGCCATTGAGCGTGTCGCTGCCTTGGCCACCACGCAGCCAGTCGTCGCCGGAACCGGCGAACAGCTGGTCGTTGCCGAGTCCGCCAAAAAAGGTGTTGTTCCCGCCGGTACCGGTGATGTTGTCAGCCAGCGCGGAACCGGTCACGTTTTCGATGCTGCTGAACGTGTCGCCGTCGGCGTCGCCGCCGGTGCCGGGGCCGGACGAAAGGTTCACTGTCACGCCGCTGCCGGAGGCGGAGTAATCGACGGTGTCGTTACCATTGCCACCGACCAGCGAATCCGAACCGCCAAGACCGATAAGTGTATCGTCCCCGTCGCCGCCGGTCAGCGTGTTGGCCGAGCCGTTCCCGGTCAGCGTGTCATTGAACGATGACCCCGTCAGGTTTTCGATCGAGCTGTAGGTATCGCCTGCCGCTTCGCCGGTGGCGTTGGTCTGGACGGTCAGGTTTGCGTTAACGGCAGAGGTCGCGCTGGCATAGCTGGCGGTGTCAGCGCCCGTTCCGCCGTTGAGGGAATCGGCCCCTTCTCCGCCAAAGAGCGTATCTGTCCCGCCACCACCAAAAAGCGTGTCATTACCGGCGCCCCCGTAAAGGGTATCGCTGGTACTGCCGCTGCTTGGGCCCAGGGTGTCATTGCCTGATGTGCCGCTGAAGACTGCCACGTTGAATTACCTGCCTTGAGAGCGCCCTGCATGGACTGCGGGTCGTGATACAGTGAACATATTGACGTCCCATTATGGCGCTTCTTCGCCGTCTTCAGGCCGATCCGGGGGCATAAACCATTGAAATGAAAACAACTCAGGGATGTTTCTGAATTGGGAACAATGCGGAAGGCCCTTTGATGGCCCACTGAACGCGGGGCTCCGGGCCGGAGTGGCAGGTGACGAAGCTGGAAAGACGCAGACTGCTGAATGATATTTATCTGATTGTTTTTAAATGATTTTTATATACCTGCGCGGGGACCGGCGATCTGGCCGGCTCGCCCTGCCCTGCGTTAAAAAATCCCGGGCCGGCGTGCCGGACCCGCAACCCCCGGCCGAGCCGGGCCGGGTGCGGACCATCCCTGCCAGCCGGTCAATCGTGGCGGGATTGGGGCTGACGGGTGGTCTGGCGGATTGCGACCTTGGTATCGGAGGGCGCTCTGTGCCCTTGACCCCGCCTGCCCCCCGTCTCAGGTTGCGGGAGAGGAGCACCGCTTTGACCGCCATCCCCACATCCATCGACGCCGTGGAAACCATGCTGGCCGGGCAGAACTATGTCTGCGGCCGGGCTTTGGCGACCGTGGTTTTTCTGGGCCTGAAACTTGGCCGGCCGCTGTTTCTTGAAGGGGAGGCGGGTGTTGGCAAGACCGAGATCGCCAAGGCGATTGCCGGGGGGCTTGGGCGGCGGCTGATCCGGTTGCAATGCTATGAGGGGCTCGATTCTGCTTCGGCTGTCTGCGACTGGAATTTTGCGGCGCAGATGATCGCCATTCGCACCGCCGAGGCCACGGGACAGGCGGACCGGGGGCGGCTTGAGGATGAGCTGTTTACGGAGCGTTATCTGATCGAGCGTCCTCTGCTGGCGGCAATGCGGCCCCAGAGTGAGGGGGCGCCTGTCCTTCTGATCGACGAGCTTGACAGGACGGATGAGCCGTTCGAGGCCTTCCTGCTTGAGGCGCTGTCGGATTTTCAGGTGACGATCCCGGAACTGGGTACGATCCGCGCGCCCGAACCGCCGATTGTCATCCTGACATCGAACCGGACGCGGGAGGTGCATGACGCGCTGAAACGGCGGTGTCTGTATCACTGGGTTGATTACCCGGGCTTTGCGCGGGAGCTTTCCATTGTGCAGGCCCGTGCGCCGGAGGCCACCGAACGCCTGTCGCGCGAGGTTGTGGCCTTTGTCCAGCGACTGCGGCGCGAGGATCTGTTCAAGAAACCGGGCGTGGCGGAAACCATTGACTGGGCAAAGTGCCTGCTGGCGCTGGATGTGGTGAACCTGTCGCCTGAGGTGATCGGGGATACTTTGGGTGCGATCCTGAAGTATCAGGATGATATCCAGAAGATCGAAGGGGCGACGGCCAAGAAGCTGCTGGACGAGGTCCGCAGCACCCTTTTGACGGCCTGAGATGGAGTTTCCGGCGCTCGACATTCCCGAGGACGGAAAGCTTGTCAACAATATCACCCATTTCGCCCGGGCGCTGCGCAAGGCGGGGCTGAAGATCGGGCCGGGCCGGGTGGTGGACGCGATCCGGGCGGTGGCGGCGGCGGGGTTTACCGAGAAGCGGGATTTCTATTGGGTGCTGCACGCGTCTTTTGTCGCGCGCCCCGAGGACCGGACGGTGTTTGAACAGGTGTTCCGCCTTTATTGGCGTGATCCGCAGTTCCTTGAACACATGATGTCGATGATGCTGCCGCAAGTGAGGGGCACGCAGGAGGAACGGCGGGCGGACGCGGGCGAGAAGCGGGCGGCCGAGGCGCTGCTGGATGGGGTGCAGCGGGATATTACGCAGATTGAACGCGAGGATGAGGCGTCTGAGTTCGAGATTGACGCGACAGCCACGGCATCGGCCGAGGAACGGCTGCGAACGCTTGATTTTGAACAGATGTCGGTGGCGGAGCTGGCCGAGGCGCGGCGGGCGATTGCCCGTCTGACCCTGCCGGTGCAGCCTATCCGGTCGCGGCGGACTGCCGCCGATCCTTTGGGCCGCCGTCCGGACTGGCGTGCGACGATGCGGCAAAGCCTGCGTCGGGGAGGTGAGGTATCGACGCTGGCTTTTCGGGAGCCGAAGGAGCGTTGGCCCAACCTTGTTGCGCTTTGCGATATCTCGGGGTCCATGTCGCAGTATTCGCGGATGGTCCTGCATTTCCTGCATGCCGTGACGAACCAGAAAGGGGCGGGCTGGGCCAGGGTGCATGCGTTCACCTTTGGCACGCGTTTGACCAACATTAGCCGACATCTGGCGCGGCGGGATGTGGATGCGGCGCTGGCGGCGGCGGGGGCTGAGGCGCAGGACTGGCAGGGGGGCACGCGGATCGGGGCCTGTCTGCATGAATTCAACCGCGACTGGTCGCGGCGGGTGATGGGTCAGGGTGCAGTCGTACTTCTGATCACGGACGGGCTGGACCGCGACCCGGTGACCGATCTGGCGCGGGAAATGGAGCGGCTGCATCTGTCGGCGCGGCGCCTGATCTGGATCAATCCGCTGTTGCGGTGGAACGGATTTCTGCCGCGGGCCAAGGGGATACAGGCGATGCTACCGCATGTGGACTGTTTCCGGTCGGCGCATTCCATCGCCTCGCTTGAAGGGCTGGCGGCGGCCATCGGGTCGGCGCGGGACAGTGGCGAGAAAGACCGGCTGATGCGGTTCCTTGGGCCGTCAGGCGAAGAGAAAGCGCGCAAGGGCCTCTGAATCGAGCGGTTTCTGGAGGACGTCAATTCCGGCGATCCGGGCCGCGCGGTCGGAGGAGATCAGGCGGACGGCAATATCGCCGAACCTGTCGCGGAGGGCGGAAACGAGCGCCACGCCGTCGCCATCACCAAGGTGATGGTCTACCAGAAACTTGTCGGGGACGATGCCGAGTTCGGCCATGAGGGCCAGCGCCTCGGGGGCGGTGGGCACGTCGACGACGTTGAAGCCCCATTTTTCCATGAGCTGAACCATGGCAAGGCGGAGTTCGGCGTCATGTTCGGCGAGGAGCACGATCTGATCCTGCGGGCCCTGGGATTCCCACGGGGACAGATGCCGGGCGGCAGGGAGTTCGGTGATGCGGTCACTGAGCGGCACGTTGACTGTAAAGCGCGTGCCCCGGCCAAGGACCGAATGCAGGCGCAAGGGATGGCCAAGGAGGATGCAGGCGCGTTCGACGATGGCGAGACCAAGCCCCATGCCTTCGCTGGCCGAGGCGCGGGCATTCAGCCGGTGAAATTCGCGGAAGATGTTGTCCTGTTCCTTTTCCGGGATGCCCGGCCCGGTATCGAGCACCTCGAGCCGCACGGCCCCGGGCAGGCGGCGGGCGCCGACAAGGACGCGGCCCGCCACGGTATAACGCAGGGCATTGCCGATCAGGTTCTGCAGGATGCGACGCAGGTAGGTTGCATCGCTTTCCACGACTGCCGAACAGGGCAGGATATCAAGCCGCAGTCCCTTGCGCGCCGCCATGGGGGCGAATTCGTCGCGGAGTTGCGACAGCATGGGATTCAGATGCACGGCTCCGACGTCGACCGCCTGGGGTCCGGCTTCGAGACGGGAGATGTCGAGCAGGGCGCCAAGGATATCCTCCACGCTTTTCAGGGCGTTCTGGGTTTTTTCGAGCGTGCCTTTGGCACCGGGCGTCAGGTCTTCGTCTGCGATGGAGGCGAGGAAGAGTTTTGCTGCAGACAGGGGCTGCAGGAGATCATGGCTAGCCGCAGCGACGAAACGGGACCGGGCAGCGCGGGCAGCTTCGGCGCGGTCAAGGGCTTCGGCCAGTTCGACGGTGCGGTCGTTGACCCGCATTTCAAGAGTTTCGTTCGCTTCGGAAATTGCACGCAAGGCGGCGCGTTCGGCGGTGATATCGGAAAAGCTGACGACAAAGCCGCCGTCGGGCATTTCCTGCGCAAAGACGGCCAGGGTGAAGCCGTCTTCGCGCGTAACCTCAAAGCTGAGCGGGGCGCGGGCACCGGCGGCGACGACCCAGCGGGCGGCATCGTCGGGCGTCATACCAGGGCCAAAGTGGAAAGAGCGGACGAGCCACCCAAGTAGAACGTCGAACGGCAGGCCGAGGCGAAGGCGTGCGACCGGGAAGGACAGGAGTTCCGCGAGACGGACGTTCCAGCCGACAAGCCGGTTTTCACTGTCGAAAAGGCCGACGCCCTGGCTGATGTGGTCAAGCGTGGCCCGGACAATCCGGGCCTGTTCGTCCAGAAGCTTGCCCCGTTCCTCGCGTTCGATGCGGATGATGTCTGTCAGGTCGGTCTGGAGGATGACGGTGCCGCCGTCCCGCGTGCGGTGTTCCGAGACCTGCAGCCAGCGGTCCTGCATCAGAGGCACGTTCAGCACGACATCCCGGTCGGAATGCCGCCGGATGCGGGCCTGCGCCCAGGTTTGCGGCGTTTCGCCCGGTTTCAGAGCGAGATCGCCGGAACGGCTGATGAGGTCGACATAGTCGACAAAGCCGAGGCCCGGGACCAGGCGGGGGTGGACATCGCCGAACTGAAGGCCAAATCGGGAATTGCACATGACCATGCGGTCGGCGGGGTCGAACAGGGCAAAGCCGTCCTGCACGGTTTCGATGGCATTGGCGAGGTTCTGGCGGGCGGCCTGGGCTTCGCGCGTGGCTTCGGCAAGAAGGGCGTTTGAGCCGTTCAGAAGGTCGAGCGCGTTTTCAAGATCGGAGGTCCGGCTGCGCACCTGATCTTCGAGAAGGACGGCGCGCTGGAACTGGGCATAGGCGGCGCCGGAATCATCGGTGGATTGTTCGACCCGCCGCATGAGCGCGCCCGCGATCAGGAGGAGCTTGCGGTTCTGCACCTCGGGCGGGTCGGCGGGGTTGATGATGGAGCGGGTCACGCGGGCCCCTTGGGCGGATAGATCGCGACGCCGGTCATGGTCTGGTTCACATGAAGCGCGCCCATCTGTTCGCCATAGGTCGAAAAGCCCACGACATTGTGGCTTTGCAGGACCGAGGAGATCTGTCCGAACATCTGTTTTTCCTCGGCCTCGATCCGGCGGAGTATGCAGTCGCAGGCCAGGATGGCGGCGGGTTTGCCCAGACGGTCAAGTTCGGTTTGCAGATGGGTGACCATGTTCATCGGTTCGGCGAGGGTGAGGACAAGGCCTTCGTCGATTGCCGAAAAGAAGACGAGATCGCCATTGGCGGCCATGCGCTGGATCGACCGGACATGGTGACGGCCGCCGATCCGCACGACGACGGGGTGGGCGGCAAAGGTGAAGGTAGTGAGCTGGGTCGGGTCCTTGCCCAAGAGGCGCGCGTATTCTGGTGCGGCGGGCGAGGCGTTGATCTGGCGGACGATGCGCTGAGAGGGGTCGGCTTCGGTCACGACCATCCGCACGTCCGAGGGGACGAGGTGGTCAAGGTTGAAGACCCGGACCGCGCAGGCGGTGCGGACAAAGGTCAGGACCGCGGCGTTGCGGTGGGCCTGTCCGTTGTGGAGGACCCGGGTTTCACGGAAACGCAGGCCGTCGCCCGCCGACCCGCCAAACAGGGGCACCGGGCCAAGGCCAAGCGACAGGGCCGAGGTAAGTTCGTCTTCGCGCAGTGACATGCCGTCGACCATGAGGAAGGCGAATTCGCCGTCCCATTCCGGCCGGGTCCGGGCCAGACGCTGCCGGGCGCGGATCATGTCAGAGACCAGCATTTCGCGCGGGAGATGGTTCAGGTCCGGGACAAAGATCGTTTCAACGGCAAAGAGTGCGGCGGGCAGGCCGATGGCGACGATTTCGCCCTCGGTATAGCCTTTTCCGGAAATCTCGCCTGCAGTTGTGCAGCCGATGACATTGATCCCGGGGAAGAGCTTTGCCGCCTGCGTGGCCAGCGCCTGCGCATCGCCCGAGGGCGAGATGAAGAGCATGACAAGCGCAAAAGGCCCGGGCCCGAGGGCACTGACGATGTGGTCAAGCGCGCCAGGGTCGCTTACGGGCGCCTGGGCGACCTGCATGACGGCACCCTGTGCCGCCATGGCCGTGAGCCTGGCTTGCAGTTCTGCCATCCTGTCCTCCCTTGGGGGAAACTAGGCGGACAGGTTGTTGTCTGACAATAGCGCGGAAAAATTGACTTCGCGCGCGATCAGCACGGCCTGTGTCCGGCTGTAGACGCCAAGCTTGCGCATGATCGCGGTCACGTGTGCCTTGACCGTGGTTTCGGCGACCGAGAGTTCGTAGGCGATCTGCTTGTTCAGCTTGCCTTCGCAGATGAGTTTCAGGATCACCGCCTGTTGCCGGGTCAGAAGGCCGAGCCGTTCGATCACATCGTCCCGCGATGTGCGGCCCAGCGCATCGGGGGCGGTCGGCTGGTAGCCTTCGGGCGTGTAGCGACCACCGGCGCGGATCGTAGCAAAGGCAGCGCGGAAGATGTCGCGCTGGCTGTGCTTGGGGACGTAGCCTGCCGCACCGGCCTGCATTGCGGCGCTGATGACCGGGCCTTCGGAGAGGGAGGAGACGACGATCACCGGCACCGTCTGTGCGGCATGTTTCAGCCGGATCAGCCCGTCCATCCCGGTTACGTCGGGCAGATGCAGGTCGAGGATGATCACGTCTGGCGCGAAGCCCGCCTTCAGCCGGACCAATGCGGTTTCCAGCCGGTCAGCCGTTTCGATCTTTTCGATGCCGATGAAGGTGCGCAGGGTCATTGCCAGCGCCTCGCTGAAGAGTGGGTGATCTTCTACGATCAGGGCCGAGGCGAAGGGCTTGCTGTCGGATATGTCCATTCTGCCTGCCATGCCCGCAGCCCCCAATTTCACAAACACAGAATAGCAATTTGCCCGCGCCCCGTAACCAACCCTAAAGTCGGGGGGTGGGATGCGCCGAATCGCGCCCATCTACGACCAAGGTCAGATGGAACTGGCCGACGCGTCAGACTAGGGTGACAGTTGCCGGGAGGAGAACCGATGCAACTTACAGATCAACGAACCATCAACGCCGCGCCCGAAACTGTCTGGGCCGCGATACTGAATCCTGAAGTCCTCAAGGCCTGTGTGCCGGGCTGCGAAAGCATGACCGGGTCCGCCGCCGAGGGCTATGAGGCTGTCGTCGTGCAGAAGGTCGGCCCCGTGTCGGCCCGCTTTACCGGCGTGGTCAAGCTGTCGGATATCGTCGAGGGGCGCGAAGTGACCCTGTCAGGCGAAGGCAAGGGCGGCCCTGCGGGCTTTGCCAAGGGCAGTGCCAAGGTCACCATGGCGCCCGAAGGCGAGGGCACGCTGCTGACCTATGAGGTTAACGCCAATGTCGGTGGCAAGCTGGCCCAGTTGGGCAGCCGCATCATCGACGGGTTTGCCAAGAAGATGGCGGACCAGTTCTTTGAGCGGTTCCAGGAAACTATCGAAGGGCCGAAGGCCGAAGAAGAAACCGTGCTGGCCGAAGGCGAGGAAGCCCCCAAGAAGGGCTGGCTTGGCCGCATGTTCGGAAAAGAGTCAAAGGGAGGAAAAGAATGACCAAAGTCTCGATGACCGTGAACGGCAAAGCCGTTTCCGGCGAAGTGGAAGGGCGGACCCTGCTGTCCGCCTTCCTGCGTGAAGGGCTGGGCCTCACCGGTACCCATGTCGGCTGCGACACGTCCCAGTGCGGGGCCTGCGTGGTGCATGTGGACGGCAAGGCTGTGAAAAGCTGCACTGTCTTTGCTGCCGATGTGGCAGGCAGTTCCGTCAAGACGATCGAAGGCATGGCCAACCCCGATGGGTCACTTGGCGTGATCCAGCAGGCGTTTCAGGACCATCACGGCCTGCAGTGCGGGTTCTGCACCCCCGGCATGGTGATGTCGTCGGCCGCTCTTCTGGCCGAAAATCCCAAGCCGTCGGAACAGGAAATCCGCGAATACCTTGAAGGCAATATCTGCCGCTGCACGGGCTACCACAACATCGTCAAGGCGGTTCTGGCCGCGTCCGGTCAGGACGCCAACGCCATCGCTGCCGAATAAGGGGGGTCAACAATGCCAAAGGATCACGGAATCGGCGCAAGCACGAAGCGCCGCGAAGACGTACGTTTCCTGACTGGAAAGGGCGTCTATACCGACGACATGCGCATCTATGGCCAGACCTATGCGGTCTTTGTCCGCAGTCAGGTTGCCCATGGACGGATCAAGTCGATCAACACCGGAAACGCCGCGGCCATGCCCGGCGTTCTTGCCGTTTTCACGGGCGAGGACTTCAAGGATGTCGGCGGGAACCCCGCTGGCTGGCTGATCAAATCGCGCAACGGCGAACCCATGCGCGAACCCAAGCGCCCGGTTCTGGCGCATGGCAAGGTTCGCCATGTGGGCGACGCCTATGCCGCCGTCATCGCCGAAACTTATGCGCAGGCCAAGGACGCGGCGCAGCAGCTTGCCGATGACACGGATATCGAAGAACTGCCCGCGATCATCGACATGGCCGCCGCATTGGCCAATTCGTCGAACCGCGTGCATGACGAAATCCCCGACAACCAGTGCTATGACTGGGGCTGGATCGAGGATAACCGCGCCGCCGTGGACGCTGCCATCAAGGCAGCACCCCATGTGACGACGCTGGAACTCGTCAACAACCGGCTTGTGCCCAACGCGATGGAACCCCGCGCCTCGATCGGCGAATATTTCCCCGGGACCGGCGACTACAAACTGACGACGACAAGCCAGAACCCGCACCTAACGCGCCTTCTGGTGGCGGCCTTTGTCCTTGGCATCCCCGAGAACAAGCTGACCGTGGTTGCCCCCGATGTGGGCGGCGGCTTTGGCTCCAAGATCTATCACTATGGCGAAGAGGCACTGGTCCTTGCCGCCGCCAAGAAGCTTGGCCGCCCCGTCCGCTGGACGGCGGAACGGTCTGAAAGCTTCCTGTCCGACGCGCATGGCCGCGACCATGTGACCAAGATCGAACTGGCAACCGACCTGGAAGGTAACTTCATCGCCTTCCGGACGGAAACGATGGCCAATGTCGGCGCTTACCTGTCGAACTTTGCTACTGTCACGCCGACCTTCCTGCACGGCACGCTGATGGCGGGGCCCTACAAGGTGCCGCATGTCTACGTGAACGTGAAGACCGTGTTCACCAACACCGCCCCTGTTGACGCTTATCGCGGCGCGGGCCGGCCCGAGGCCACCTATTCGCTGGAGCGCGTGGTCGACAAGATGTGCCGCGAATTGAACCTTGATCCGTTCGAAGTGCGGCGCAAGAACTTCATCACCACCGACATGTTCCCCTACACGACCCCGGTGGCGCTGGCCTATGACACGGGCAACTACCATGCCACGCTCGACAAAGTGATGGAGATGGCCGACGTGGCAGGCTTTGAAAAACGCCGCGCCGAATCCGCCAAGCGCGGCAAACTGCGCGGTCTGGGCCTGTCGACCTGGATCGAAGCCTGCGGCATCGCGCCCTCGCATCTGGTGGGCATCCTTGGTGCCCGCGTCGGCCTTTATGACGCGGCCACCGTGCGGGTGAACGCCACCGGCAATATCAGCGTCATGGTCGGCGCACACAGCCACGGTCAGGGCCACGAAACGGTGTTCCCGCAGATCGTCGCGTCCAAGCTTGGCGTGCCCGAGTCCTCGGTCGAGATCGTGCATGGCGATACGTCCAAGATCCCGTTCGGCATGGGTTCCTATGGTTCCCGCTCGCTCGCCGTTTGCGGTGTGGCGATGGACAAGGCGCTCGACAAGATCGTGGCCAAGGGCAAGAAGATCGCGGCCCATATGCTTGAAGCCGCTGAAGGCGACATCACGTTCGAAGATGGCAAGTTCAGCGTCGCAGGCACCGACAAGGCCAAGACCTTTGGCGAAATCGCCTTTTCCGCCTACGTCCCGCACAACTATCCGCTGGAAACGCTGGAACCGGGGCTAGAGGAAACGGCGTTCTATGACCCCGCCAACTTTACCTATCCGGCGGGCGCCTACATCTGCGAAGCGGAAGTGGACGCCGATACCGGCAAGGTCGATATCCTTGCCTTCTACTGCGCGGACGACTTTGGCAACATCATGAACCCGATGATCGTTGAAGGTCAGGTGCATGGTGGCGTGGGGCAAGGCATCGGTCAGGCGCTGGTTGAAAACACGACCTATGACTCGAATGGCCAGCTTTTGTCCGGGTCCTACATGGACTACGCCATGCCGCGTGCCACGGACGTGCCGTTCTACAACGTCGACTACTCTTGCCAGACGCCCTGCACGCACAATCCGCTGGGTGTGAAGGGCTGTGGCGAGGCCGGGGCCATCGGTTCGCCCCCGGCGGTTGTCAACGCGGTGATCGACGCGCTCCAGCGCGGCGGCCACACACACGTCACCCATATCGACATGCCGGTCTCGCCCTCGCGGGTGTGGACGGCGATCAACGGCTGAGGGAGGGTCAGACCATGCATAACTTCGACTTCTTGAAACCCGCCTCGGTCGCCGAAGCGGCCAAGGCGCTGTCTGCCGATGGGGCGCAGGCCCTTTCGGGAGGGCAAACTCTGATGCCCACGATGAAGCAGCGTCTGGCCGCACCCACGGTGCTGGTCAGCCTGACGGGCATCGCCGAACTGAAAGGCGTCAAGGTTGACGGCCGCACCATCACCATCGGTGCCGCCACCACCCATGCCACCGTCGCCGCCGAGGCCGCTGCCGCCTATCCGGCGCTGGCCAAACTGGCAGGCGGGATTGGTGATCCTGCGGTGCGCAACCGTGGCACCATCGGCGGGTCGCTGGCCAACAACGATCCGTCTGCCTGCTATCCGGCGGGGGTGCTGGGATCGGGGGCCACGATCGTCACCGACCGCCGCCGCATTGCAGCGGATGACTATTTTCAGGGCATGTTCACCACGGCGCTGGATGAGGGTGAAATCATCACCGAAGTGCAGTTCCCGATCCCGCAGCGTGCGGCTTATGTCAAATTCGAGCAGCCTGCATCACGCTTTTCCCTGGTGGCGGTGTTTGTGGCTCAGTTTGCCTCGGGTGTGCGGGTTGCGGTGACTGGGGCCTCGGAAAACGGGGTCTTTCGCTGGACCGAGGCCGAACAGGCCCTGTCGGCACAATTCAGCGCCGCCGCCATCGACGGGATGGCCCCGCCTGCGCACGGCATGATCGGGGATCTGCATGGCAGCCCGGATTACCGCGCGCACCTTGTGGGGGTGCTGACCAAACGGGCGGTGCAGGCCGCCCACTAAGCCACCCGCTTTGATTGGCAAAAAAGTCGAACAAAGGGGCCCGTTGTCAAGACGGGCCTTTTTTCACACTTGCGTCAGGGCCGCCAGATGGGCCGCACAGCCGGTCAGGGCTGCATAATCATCTTCGATCACCGACAGGCAAAAGCCTTCCATGAAGGTCGAAAACCGCCCCTTGTCGCGGAAGGCCGTCGTCA
>JBGSWJ010000416.1:0-3022 GCA_041752495.1 Rhodobacterales bacterium | reverse complement strand
TCCCGGCCTGATCCTGCACCGCGCCACGCCGCAAAGCGGGATCGGGCGGATCGTGGGCCCGAACGGGCCTGCGCCCTATTGGGCCTATGTCTGGGCCGGGGGGTTGGCCTTGGCGCAGCATATCCGCTGCTTTCCCGACCTTGTCCGGGGCCGGATCGTGCTGGACCTTGGCGCGGGTTCGGGTCTGGTCGGGATTGTCGCGGGACAGGCCGGGGCCGCG
This sequence comes from Rhodobacterales bacterium, assembly GCA_041752495.1. Classification (GTDB taxonomy): domain Bacteria; phylum Pseudomonadota; class Alphaproteobacteria; order Rhodobacterales; family Rhodobacteraceae; genus JAPLPE01. Next base: position 2,802 of record JBGSWJ010000416.1, on the reverse strand, counting down.
CGGGTCATTGCTGCCGATATTGACCCACTGGCGCGATGCGTCACCGGGCTGAATGCGACGGCTAACGGAGTCAGGGTCGACGTGCATGATGACGACTACCTGTCCCATCCCGAACAGATCGCGGCGACGGGGGCCAGCGTCGTGCTGGTGGGCGATCTGTTCTATGACGCCACGCTTGCCCGACGTTCACTTGCGGCGCTGCGCATGGCCCGGGATGCCGGAATGACCGTCCTGATCGGTGATCCGGGGCGGACGGACCTGCCTTTTGACCAGCTTGTCGTGGTCGCCGAATATCCGGTCACCGACATGGGCATCCGCCCCGACAGCCCGCCGGCAAGGGGTCTTGTCCTGACCCTGCCGCCGACTGATCCCTGATAGCGCAACACTGCGCGGCTGTGACGCCCGGTGTCCTTTGTCAGGAAACGATCCTGCAACTTGGCGCTTTGGGTCAAGGAAATGTTCCTTTTACAGTCCCTCCGTCCGCACAATCACTAGGGAATCAGCCATGTCCCCCGCACAACTTCACATCAATCCCGAAACGCTCGGCATCGAGACCTCCTCTGCGCGCGCGTTGGGCAAGGCGGCTTCGGCGTCCTACCGGGCGGCACAACCCTATCCGCACGGCAGTTTCGACGACTTCATGCCGCCCGAAATCCTTGACCGTGTGCGCGAGGAGCTACGGCAATTGCCCGAGGCCGAAGACATGTTCAACCGGCCGCAGGAAAAGCTGAAGACAAGCTATATCCCCGAACGGCTTCCGCCCTATACGCGCAACCTGTTCTATACGCTCAACAGCCGCGCCTTTGTCCTGTTCCTTGAGGAACTGACCGGAATCACCGGCCTGATCCCCGACCCCTATTTCGCGGGCGGCGGGATTCACGTTGTGGCAAATGGCGGGCATCTGGATATCCACGCCGATTTCAACCACCACGACAAGCTGAACCTTGAACGGCGGCTGAACGTCCTGATCTACCTCAACAAGGACTGGAAAGAGGAATACGGCGGATCGTTCGAAATCTGGGACCGGGGCATGACACACAAGGTCCAAAGCTTTGTGCCGCTGTTCAACCGGATGGTCTGTTTTTCCACCGGGTCGGACACATGGCACGGCAACCCCGGCACGGTAAATCATCCGGACGGAGAGCCGCGGATGTCACTGGCGCTGTACTACTACACCGCGACCTGGGATTCGACGCGGCGCGAACACACGACCCTGTTCAAGCCCCGCCCCGGAACGGCGGACCAACCCGACCGGCTTGAGGCGCGCCATGCGGTGATGCAAGAGGTCCTGCCGCCCGCCATCTACCGGCGGTTAGGGCACAGGCTGCGCCGGATCGGGATCTGACGGCGCGGATCAGACCGGATCGTACAGCGCGCGGCGATACAGGTGCCATGTCGCGTGGCCCAGCACGGGCAGCACGACGAAGAGCCCGAGGAACCACGGAATCAGCGCGATCAGCGTCAGCACCGCGATGACAAAGGCCCAGAGCGCCATGACCGGAAGGTTTTCGCTGACCATGCGGATGGACAGAAGCATGGCCGAGATGAAATCGACTTCCTTTTCCAGAAGCAGCGGCAGGCTGACCACGGTCATCGAGAACAGGAGAAATGCCAGCACCCCGCCCACGACCAGTTCGACGGCGATCATGGTCAGGCCCTGCTGCGTCAGGAACATGTCCCAGCCGCTTGAAACATTGGTCGCGGTCGACAGGCCCATGAAGAGCGCAAAGATCATGTGGGAAAGAAACGTCCAGAACAGGAAATAGATCACGATGATCGCCCCCATCCACGGAATCTGCCGCCCGCGTTCGGACCACACGACGCCCAGAACCTGCGCCCAGTCAAGTTTCTGGCCGTTTTCAAGGCGGCGGCTGACTTCGTAAAGGCCGACAGCGGCAAAGGGCGCGGCAAGGGGAAAGCCAAGGCTCGTGGCCAGCGTCCAGACGGTTGTTCCGGCCCCCAGCCAGATCATCAGGAACCCGCCCACCACATAGACCGCCGAAAAGAACAGCCCGAATTGCGGGGCGCTTCGGAAATCGTCAAGTCCGGCCTTGAGCGCGGCCCAAAGCTCCATCACGGTGACATCTCCGACAAGCGGAAGCGGCGACGCAGGCTGTGCGGCGGTATCGGTCATGGCGGTTCCTCCCTGACCCGATTCCGCGCGCTTGCGGTCGATGTGTCAAGTCAAACCAAGGGTGACCTGCGGTCATCGTCACTCCGCAGTGACTCCCACCCTTGGGCGAATTGCAGCAGCGCGCCGTCCGACTGGCGCGGGCCGAACAGTTGCAGGCCATGCGGCAGGCCCGTGGGGCCAAGGCCCGCGGGAAGGCAGACGCAGGGCAGGCCGATCAGGCTGACGGGAACGACGACCTCCATCCAGCGGTGGTAGGTGTCCGTCTTGGTGCCGTTGATCTCTTGCGGCCAGCGCCATTCGACCGGAAAGGGCCAGACCTGTGCCGACGGAAGAACCAGCGCGTCATAGTGGTCGAACAGGGCGGTCGCTGCGGTGAACCACTGCGAACGGATCACACTCGCGCGGTGGACGTCGATGGCGGACAGGGCCATGCCGCGTTCGTATTCCCAGATCGCCTCGGGCTTGATCGTCTCGGCCACGCCGGGGATGGCCATGTCATGGGCCAGACCCGCCGCAACAGCCCAGGATCGCAGCGTGGTCCAGCTGTCCCACAGGGCGGCGGCGGAAAACGGCGGGGGCACATCTTCGACGACACAGCCAAGGGCGGTCAGCCGGTCAAGCGCGCTGCGGGCAGCCGTCAAAAGGCCGTCGTCAAAGGCCCAGGCCCC
>JBGSWJ010000415.1:0-4589 GCA_041752495.1 Rhodobacterales bacterium | reverse complement strand
GGGTTCAACCATGTCGATCTTGACGCGGCCCAGGCCGCAGGCATCGCCGTCGCCCGCGTCCCCGCCTATTCGCCTCACGCCGTGGCCGAACATGCCGTGGCCCTGATCCTGACCCTCAACCGCAAGACGCACCGCGCCTACAACCGCGTCCGCGACGGCAACTTCGCCCTCGACGGTCTCCTTGGCTTTGATCTCGCAGGGAAAACCATCGGCATCGTCGGCACCGGCCAGATCGGACAGGTCCTCGCCCGGATCATGCTGGGCTTCGGCTGCGACGTCACCGCCGCCGACCCCTACCCCAACGCAGACCTGACCGCGCTTGGCGTCACCTACCTGCCCATGGCCGACCTGATGCGCCAGTCCGACATCATCGCGCTCCAGTGCCCGCTAACACCGGACACCCACCACCTCATCAACGACTCCACCATCGCCACCACCAAGCCCGGCGTCATGATCGTCAACACCAGCCGGGGCGCCGTCATCGATACCCGCGCCGTCATCCGCGGTCTCAAGTCCGGGCATATCGGCGCCCTCGGCCTCGACGTTTACGAAGAAGAGGCCGACCTTTTCTTCGAAGACAAATCGCAAACCGCCATCCCCGATGACGTCTTTGCCCGCCTCCTGACCTTTCCCAATGTCCTTATCACCGGCCACCAGGGGTTCTTCACGACCGAGGCATTGACCGCCATCGCCGAAACCACCCTCGCCAACGTCACCGGCTTTCAGAGGACAGGTCAGCCCCTCCACCCGGTCAGCGCCCGGTCCCGTTAGGGACACAGGCACCGCACCGGGTGATCAGGAACCGGAAAGGACCGCCGCCGACTATCCGCGCCGGGGCTTCTTCTGCAAAAGCGGCATGACTTCAGCCATCTCCGGCCCGCGTTCCCGGCCCGTCACAAGATGCCGCAGCGGCATGAACAGCCCCTTGCCCTTGCGGCCCGTCGCCTCCTTGACCGCATTGGTCCAGGTGGCCCAGGTCGCGGCGTCATAGGGCGGCTCGCCCAGCAGGTCCAACGCCTGATCGACAAAACCAGCGTCCTCGTCCGCGACCATCGGCACCGCGCCGTCGGAAAACAGAGTCCACCACCCCTTCAGATCGTCCAGCGTGCCGATATTGTCATGCACCACCGCCCAGAAGGCCGGCGCCAGTTCATCCGGCACACCTGCCGCGCGGACAGCATCCGCCACGGCGTCATAGGGCCGCCCGGCAATGACGCGCGCCGTCAGCGGCCACAGATCTTCGGCATCGAACTTGGTCGGGGCGGCGCCAAAGGACGACAGGTTGAACCCCGCCACAACCTCTTCAACCGACCCGCGCAACTCGATCGGGTCAGAAGACCCCAGCCGCGCCATCAGCGACAGCACCGCCATCGGCTCCAGCCCCTTGGCCCGCAGATCGCGCAGCGACAGGGTGCCAAGCCGCTTGGACAGCCCCTCGCCCTGCGGCCCGGTCAACAGCGAATGGTGCGCAAAGCGCGGCGGCACCCCACCCAGCGCCTTGATGATCTGGATCTGCGTCGCCGTGTTGGTGACATGGTCGGCCCCCCGCACGATATCGGTGATCCCCATCTCGGTGTCATCCACAGGGGACGCAAAGGTATACAGGATCTGCCCGTCATTCTTGATGATGACCGGATCACTCACCGATGCAGCGTCAATCGAGATCGGCCCAAGGATACCGTCATCCCATTCGATCCGCTCCAGATCAAGCTTGAAGCGCCAATGGCTCCCCCGCTCAGCCCGCAGCTTGTCCTTCTCGGCCTCCGACAGGCTCAGCGCCGCCCGGTCATAGACCGGCGGCTTGCCCATGTTCAGTTGCTTCTTGCGCTTCAGGTCCAGTTCGACCGGCGTCTCGAAACACTCATAGACCCGGCCCATCGCCAACAGCCGCTCCTTGGCCGCCATATACTGCGCCAGCCGCAAGGACTGCCGCTCCTCGTGGTCCCATGTCAGGCCCAGCCAGGTCAGGTCTTCTTTCAGACCGGTGACATATTCCTCTTTCGACCGTTCGGGATCGGTATCGTCGATCCGCAGGATGAAGGTACCCCCGTTCTGTCGCGCAATCGCATAGTTGAACAGCGCGGCGCGCAGGTTCCCGATATGGATCCAGCCGGTGGGCGAAGGGGCGAAACGGGTCGTTGTCATGAAGGCATCCTTTGCGCCGGGTTCTTGCCACGGCGATCAACAATGATGGCTCAGCCTCTTTCACAGCACGCCCGTTTTGTCCATATGAGGGCACCATGGACTATATTGCCCCCACGCTCGACGAAATCGAGGAACTCGCCCGCGAAACCATCGCCAACCTGCCGCTCGCCTTCCGCGAGACGGCCCAGCAGGTTGTCATCATTGTCACCGACTTTGCCGACGAAGACGTCCTCAAGGAACTCGACATGGACGCCTTCGACCTGACAGGTCTCTACGACGGCGTTCCCCTGACCGAGAAATCGAACTGGGACGTGCCCCAAGGCCCCGATACCGTCTGGCTCTTTCGCCGTCCGATCCTTGACGAATGGGCCGAACGCGGCAACGTCACCATCGCAGACCTTGTCGCCCATGTGACGATCCACGAATTCGCCCACCACTTCGGCTGGTCCGACGACGACATCGCCGCCATCGACCAGTGGTGGCACTGACGGCAGCCCGGCGTCCCAAGACACGACCCGGACCGCGCAAAGCACCGCCCTTCGTTCACGCCCCGATCACCTCCACGTTATCTGTCGCCTGTCCGTTCGCCTCCTGCGGGTCCTGCCCTACCTCCTGACGACAACGCCGCATCAGGCCATAAGGAGGAAAGCATGACCCCCAGACTGACCCGTCGCCAGACCTTCGCCGCAACCGCCATCCTTCCCTTTGCAACGACCATAGCAATGCCCGGAATCGCTCTCGCACAGACTCCGGCCGCCGCCGCCCTCCCCACCCACCGCGACTTCGCGCTGGGCGATTTCCGCGTCACCACCCTCCTCGCCGGCAGCAGGGTCAGTGACAAACCGCAGGAAACCTTTGGCCTGAACGTCTCGCCCGAGGAATTCGCCGCCGTCTCGGCCGCCAATTTCATCCCCGCCGACCAGACCCGCAACTTCTTCACCCCGACCGTCGTCAACACCGGCGCAGAGGTCATTCTCTTTGACACCGGTCTTGATGCCGCAGGCGTCACGGCAGCCCTTGCCGCCGCAGGCTATGCCCCCGCCGACATCACCCATGTCGTCCTGACCCATATGCACGGCGACCACATCGGCGGCCTTGCCGATGACGCAGGCAATCCCACCTTCACCAACGCCGCCTATGTCACCGGTCAGGCCGAGTTCGATTTCTGGGCCGGCCAGGCCAACGAAGGCTTTGACGCCAAGGTCCGCCCGCTGGCCGACAGGATGACCTTTCTGGCCGACGGTGGGTCCGTCACCGGCGGCATCACCTCCGTCGCTGCCTTCGGCCATTCCCCCGGCCACATGGCCTATATGCTTGAAAGCGGCGGCCGCCAGATCCTGCTCACCGCCGATACGACCAATCACTATGTCTGGTCACTGGCCAACCCCGACTGGGAAGTACGCTTTGACGCCGACAAACCGATGGCCGCCGAAACCCGCCGCCGCCTGCTTGGCATGGCCGCCGCCGACCGCTTCCCGATCATCGGCTACCACATGCCTTTCCCTGCCGCCGGCTATATCGAGGCGCGGGGCGACGGCTTCCATTTCGTCCCCGTGACTTACCAGTTCATGTAGCTACGCCTCCCGGACGGCGGCGCGCGGCATCTCGCCCGCGCGCCGCGTCACGGACTGCTACCGCTAACATTTTCATTGCATCCCCGCCCGACCCGTGTCTCTGTCTCGCGCTGACCAGAACGCGAGTCCCGCCATGCGTGATATCCTTACCGTGACCCTCAACCCCGCGCTCGACCTCGCGACCGAGGTGGACCGGATCATTCCTGACATGAAGCTGCGCTGTGCCCCGGCCCAGCTTGATCCCGGCGGCGGCGGCATCAACGTAAGCCGCGCCATCGCGATCCTTGGCGGCGCTTCGCGCACCTTCGTTGTTCTGGGCGGCCACAACGGCGACCACATGGCCAAGCTCATGACAGGCGCCGGGCTGAACCTCATCGTCCACCCCGCACGGGGGGAAACCCGGTCATCGCTCTCGGTCCATGACAACGCGACCGGAGAACAGTTCCGCTTCATGCTCCCCGGCCCCGAATGGTCCGAACTTGACGTGGCCGCTGTCACGGCCTCGGTCAGCTACGCCGCCCAACCCGGCGGCCTTGCTGTCATCTCGGGCAGCATCCCGCCCGGCGTGCCCATGTCGATCCCCATCGACCTCGCCCGGTCCATGGCCGCGCGCGGCGTCGATGTGGTCGTCGATACCTCGGGCCCCGCGCTCAAAATCGCTGGTGCCGCGACAGACAAGCTGATCCACGTCCTGCGCATGAACCATAACGAGGCGAACGACCTCGCCGGTCGCAAACTCCTCGACCTGCATGACAGCGCCGATTTCGCGCAAGGACTCGTCGCGCAGGGTGCGGCCCGCATCGTCATCGTCGCCCGCGACCACGAAGGCTCGGTCCTTGCCACCGACGGCCTGCGCCTGCACGCCCCCGC
>JBGSWJ010000414.1:0-5747 GCA_041752495.1 Rhodobacterales bacterium | reverse complement strand
CACATTTTTTGAAGCGCACCAGGGTGCTGGGCATGTTGTCAGGGAAAAAGTGGGGGCGAATTGCCGGTTTCCAGGTCACCGGGACCCTGCTATATTCGGTCATGTTGCGTTCCTTCACTGGCGCGTTGCGAGGACTGACCCGTTCCAAGATCAGCTTCTATGTGACCATCAGGTTCCCGCCTGGTGGTCACAATCACTTTTACAACGCCGCACCAGCGCCCGACAACCAACACTTCAGCATCCAAACAGCGGTTCGGGCCTGGTGGCCTGTGTGGCATGCTGCCTAAGCGTGTCGAAGAACCACGGGCCTAGCGGATGGGTCATGGTGATCGCATGACAACGCCTCCCAGGTTGTGCTGGGAGGCGTTTTTCATTGCGGACAGATGGAGGCAGCTAGGCCAGGGGTTTCTGCCGGCGCTCCTGCATCCATTCCCGAAGGTCCGCCACGGCATACATCACCTTGCGCCCCACGCGGACAAAGGCCGGGCCGGTTGCCTGTGATCGCCACACCTCCAGTGTATTCGGTTGCAACCCCAGGAACGATGCGGCCGCATCGTTGTCGAGATATTCACGGGCGCCCTGGGCAAGCAGTGCCTCGATCCTGTCCAGCCGATCTATGATTTCCTGCATTGTCGTTTCCTTTCAGCATCATAGAGCGATTATGGAGGCCTGGAGGAGCAGGGCAAACCGTCAAACTGGGGGTTGCTTGCCCCTAAACGAAAGCAGCTTCTCTGCCACTTTTTCCTGGCACTCGCGAAGGTGGCCAGTCAGGTGGGCACGGGTGACATACCGAAACGAGACGGTGGGGTTGCTGTGGTCAAGGAGCAGGGTGACAGACTGGAAGTCCAGGCCACACTCAAAGGCCCAGGTGCGATAGTTGTGGCGAAGGGCGTGGGGCTGATACGGAAAGCCACGGTCTGAACGCAGCACTGACACATGGCCCGAGCGGGTAGTGGTGGCCGGGAACATGAATGGCGAGGCAAGGGGCTTGGTGTAGGCACGAAGGGCCTCCAATTCCTGGATCAGAAACCGGGGCAGCGGGCACTTGAAAACGCGCCCTGCCTTGGTGCGGGGCACGGTGAGCACCCCATCTTCATCAAGCCAGTCCCAACGTGCAGTGCGGGCGTTGCCAGACCGAAGCCCCGTGAAAAGCATCAGCATGAAGCAGCCCCGCGCCACTTGATCTTCCAGCGTGTCGAGCGATCGCCAAAGGGCAGGCATCTGTTCAGCGCTCACGGCCCAGTTACGGCTTTCCTCCTTGTTGAACCTCACGGCCAAACTGACAGGATTGGGCGGAAGGTCATGGTCCCGCAGCGTGTCGTTGTAGAGAAGACGCAGCATCCTCAGCGACGTGTTCGCTGCATAGGGTCCATTCTTGCGGGTCATCTTCTCGTGCAGGTTCCTGCAAAGCGCCCTGTCGATCGAAGACATTGGCAACTTCATGATGGACTTAAACGGCCCCTCAGTGTGCCTGCGATAGTCAGCAAGCGTGGACGGTTGAAGGTCGTTCTTCCTGGCTTCCAAGTAACGGTCCAGGGCCTGCTGCACGGTGGGCACTGCTGACTTGGGGCGCCGGGGATCATCACCCCTTGCAAGCGCCTGGCGCAACTCAATGGCCTTGAGGCGGGCTGTCTTGAGGGTCATTTCCTCCACCCTGCCGATGGTCAAGGTGACGTAAAGCCCGCTGCCATCGTTTATACGCCCGACCAACTTCCAGGATGATGATTTCGAGCCCACAACAATACGAAGGCCCGAGACTTCTTCATCATAGATCAGGGTGCCAGGGGGGCTTGTCTCAGCCAACTTGGTAGCCAGTGATTGCGTGAGTTTCGTTCCCATATTTCATCCTCTGGTTGCATAGTCTGGACCAAGAACGAGACCCTATGCAGAGCACAGGTTGGTAAAGCTCAGTCAGACTGGATGATGGGATTATGACGGGATTTCAGGCCCTTGGGGACCATGATTAGAGCGGGTAAAGCTCAGCAAAACGGACGACAAGCAATTGTCGATCCCGATAAAGTCGATCGCCGGATCGGCCCAAAGCGGGTCAAGATGGAATAGCTTGTCGCCCGTCCCCTCGGGCTGATAGCCGTGATATTCCGACCAGTCGGCGGCATAGCCAATCTTGCACGACGGCCCGAGGATCGTCTTCACCTCGGCGGCTAGGGTCCGCAGCCCTGCCACAAACGGAAAACCGCCTGCCCCCCGGATCTGTGTCAAAGACCGCAGTTCCGAACCAATGCAGAATGAATCCACCCCGCCTGCCAGCGCACAGAGATGCGCGTAATGCAGGATGAACCGCCGGAATCCCCATTCCGCCGGCCCGGTGTAGCCGACCGAAGTCACCGCCGGCACGAAATGCGACGGCAGACAGTTCCCTAGAAACGCTGCTACCTCGGCATCGGCCGTCGCCGTCTGGTCAGGCGTCCCAGCGCGCCCGGGGGCCATGGACAGTGTGATCCGGCCCCGCCACGGCAGCGGCGGTTGCCCGGTCCCACCGGTCCACGGGTCAGGCAGAGCATTATTGGCAAGCTGATCCATCAGGATAAAGGGATAGAACACCACCTTCCGCCCACGCCGCCGGATCTCACGGATCGCCTCCATCACAGCGGCATCGGCCGGCGTACCCCCGTACACCGGACTCCCGTCCAGCGTGGGAACCAACTGCGCCGTGGTCCTGCTCAGCCCGGATACCAGCCATGGCATAGCCGGCCCTTCGACCGCCGATTGCTCGACCTTGGGGCGCACCAAACAGCCGCCGCAGCGCAGATCGTTCCCGAACCACGACACAACCAGCGACACCGAACCGACATTTGGCAATTCTTCGGTCAAGGCATCCAAGGATGTGAGAAAATCCGTCTTGCCGGAAGCTGAATTGATATTGGCCGGCACATCCGCGCCATAGCCTTCGGCCATATAGACCGGCGTCGTGGCAAGCGCATATTCCCCCGTTCCGGGGATCAGCGCCACGCCTCGGATCAACCGTGCCAGATCCTCGGCCTCCTCCGGCGGCTTTTCGGCCGCAGGCCGGAAGACCTCGAAACTCAGCTGCGGTACGCGATTGCCGAACCGGCCCAGCGCCAGATCCTCAAGCACTACATAGGCCATCCCGCGATAGGCAGGCACTGCACCCGCGCCTTCTACCGCCTCCATCTTCGGATCGGGCCCCTGATCCTCGTCCCCCGCATAGACCCGCATGTTCAGGTCATCGCGGGAAATCTCGATCCCGTCCGCCCAGACCCGCCCGACCCGTGTGATACTCCCCTCGCACAGGGCAATCGCAAGGCTGACCGAATAGGAATAGGTCGTCACCGTCGGCGTCGGCGCCCCCTTCCCGCCGCCCGTTGTTGAGACACTCTCAAGAAACTGCGTGGCCCAGATCACTTGCCCCGCAACCCGCATCCGGCCATGGACCTGCATGACCGGCGCGCCCTCGCTCGCCCCAGTGAGGCGGAACCGGTCCACCCGCCCCGTCTCGACAGCCTCTCCGCCACCGCCCAGCAGACGCTGATCAATCGACCGTCCGATGGCCGCCCCCGCCGCCCGCCCAATGACCGACATCGACAGCCCAAGGAACGATCCGCCCACGGACTCGCCCAGAGCCATGCCCGCCGCCGCCAGTACGATCGTCGCCATCAGTCATCCCCCAGGTCAAAGCCGAAACAGGCCACGATCCGCCGCCGCCAGGGCGGCGTCAGCGCGTTCTCCACCACGCCATGCCCGCTGTAGGCATGGATGAAACGATCCGGCCCGGTCAGGATGCCCAGATGCTAGGCCACCGCGCCGTCCCGCATCCGGAACAGAACAACATCCCCGGCGGCCAAAGCGGTCAGCGGCTTCTCGGCCAGATACCGCGACGCCGCCTGCCACAGGCTTTCCTCACCCTGCGGCTCGGCCCAGTCGGGCGTATAGGGCGGCACCACGACCGGCTCTGCCCCGCAAACCTCGCGCCAGACACCCCTGATCAGCCCAAGACAATCGCACCCGGCCCCCTTGACCGCTGCCTGATGCCGGTAGGGCGTCCCGATCCATCCGCGCGCCGCCGCAACAACCCGCTCTGTCACAGGGGCAACCGCCCGCCGGAATTATCATCCTGCGAAACCGGCACGCTGACTAGCCAATCCTCGCCCGGCACAAAAGGAAAACCCCGAAAGTTCAACATGTTGTTGAACTTGAACCGGCAGGTCTCGGCCCGCTTGTCGCAGCCCGCTTCCAGCCGCAGCCGATCCCCCTGCACCAGATCGGCCCGAATCGGCTCCCACAATTCGATCACCCGCAGTCCTGTGGCGTCGGTCTGGTCGTGCTTGATGACCCCCGACAGCCCTGCCCCAACGCCTGTCAGGACATGCAGTTGCCCCCGTTCAAACCAGCGCGGCGCAAAGTTGGATTGCGCGGCAAAGCGGAAAACCTGCGCCCCTTCAATCGCCTTCGCCGAAAGCTCTGCCGAAAACGCTGCATCGGTCAGGTCGAACCTGCAGCTTTGGTCCCCCAGAACCGCGCTGCACATCCGTTGATAAACCCGCCCTTGCGGCTGGTTCAACGCCTCGGTCAGTCCGCGCAGTTCTGCATGGAATGCCCCGGCGCCCCGCCGGATCTCCCCGATGGTCCCACGAAAGCGCACCTGCCGGTCACTGACACGCTGCCAATTGACGAGCCACACCATGACCTCGGCCCCGTCAAACCGCCCCGCCTCGATCTCGGCCTCGGTCAGGGACGCATCCTTCAGCACCCCCATCGCTTCGGAGTTGTCGACCGCCAGCCCCGTGCCCTGCACCAGCGCCCGCGCCGACAAGCCCGAATCCGCCCGGAAATCCATCCCGCCAAACTGCAAAGGCCGGTCATGGTCGGTGAAGCCAAGGACCACGCCATCCCTCCGCGTGATCGCCCAGCACTGGCAGACCGTCGTCAGCCCCGTCGCCAGATGAGCCGCCAATCCTGCGTTCATACTCGCACCTCGACCACAGGCACCGCCGGGACATCCCCCGCCCGGAACGACGCGACCGAAGTCTGGATTCGATCGGTGTCAAACCGCACCGGCACGTCAAACTCGAAACCAGCCGTCACATCCGCCCGAATGTCGGGTGGCACGGCAAAGGTGATCAGGCCGGTCGTTGGTTCGACTTCGTAATCAATCCCCTCCTGCTGCGGATCGCCTTCGATACCAATCCGCACCGTCCCCGCGACAGGCTTCGCAATCGGCCGCAAGTAGGCATTGTCACCCGAGGCATAGCGCTTCGTCAGCGCAAACACCGTCGTCACGCCATCCCCCGTCCCGATGATCTGGTCAAATGCCGTCACCTCACCCGACGGCAGGCACGACTTGAAATCGCTCCAGTCCTTCCAGCGGAACCCGTACAACTGCCCCCGCCGCGCTTCGAAGAACGCGACCAGAGTTTCCACATCGTCCAGCGACCGAAGCCCCAGCCCGGCGTCATAACGCCGGCGCGAATGGGCCCAGGGAGTGTTGCGCTCCTCGAACCCATTGGCCAGCGTCACGATCTCGGTCCGCCGCTCCGGTCCGCCCAGCGACCCGAAACTCAAGGACGCCGGAAAGCGCACTTCGTGAAAGGACATGTCCCGCTCCTATCTGTTGCGCTGCCCGCGGCTCAGCATCCGCGACATCTGCGCGGCGATCTGCGCCTGGCTGCGTTCAAACCCGCGCACATCGGGCGTCTGGATGTTCATCGTGACATTCACCGCCCCGCCACCCCCGCCCCGCACGCCAAGCTTTCCATCGGCCCCGCGCG
>JBGSWJ010000413.1:0-17355 GCA_041752495.1 Rhodobacterales bacterium | reverse complement strand
GGGCGGGGACAACAGCGCGCTTGACCCGCAGGCGCTGGCCACGATCCAGTCTTTCATGCGCCCGGGCGATGTAGGCGCGCAGGCGGGCGATGTCCGTGACGCGATGACCGACCTTCTGTCGCAGGTGCCCTGCAGCCGGTTGCAGGCCGAATTTGACCCCGAAACGGGCACCATCGCCCTGCGCGGCCAGATCCCCGAAGAGGGTCTGCGCGCGCCCATCATGGCTGCGCTTCAGGCGCAGGTGGGGCAGGGGATCGCTGTGACCGATGCCATGCTGATCCTGCCTCGCCCGCAATGCGGTGCCTTGGCCGGGATCAGTGCCGTGGGTCTGCCGCAATCGACCGAAGCCCTGACAAACCCTCTTCTCGTCGGCCCCGATCTGCATGCCGTCGCCTATGACTATTCCGAAGGCCAGCGGCTGATCCTTGACATGCAGGCCCCAGATTACGATGCCTATGTTTATGTCGACTATTATGACGCGCAGGGGAATGTGATCCACCTTGTGCCCAACGATGTCGTTCCGCTGACGCTGCACTCCGCAAAATCCGCGATGAAGATCGGGGAAAGCGTCAATGGCGAACCTGCGCTCGAGATCACAATCGCGCCGCCCTTCGGGCAGGAGATAGCGGTGGCCTTTGCCGCTTCGTCGCCGCTTTACGATGGGCTGCGCCCCACAGTGGAACCGGCAGAACCCTATCTGGCCTGGCTTCAGGAACAGGTTGCAGCGGCGCGGGCCGCTGATCCGGCGTTCAAGGGGGAATGGGTCTATTTCTTTGTTTCGACGAGCGGGCAGTAGGCCGGGAGGGGCGGTCATCTCTTCCGGCCAAGGGCCGCGTTGAGGTTGGCCCTACTGACAGCCGCCTTCGGCCCAGGCGCGCAGGATCACCTTGAACGGCCCGCCAAGGGGGTGCTCAAGCTCCATCGACCGGGCGGCATTGGCGCCGACATAGGTTTGCGCCTGGGTGCAAAGCGCCTCTTGTGTCCATTGGTGGCAGGTGCTGCACTGCTTGTTCTTCCAGACCTCATCCGGAAGCCCTTCGATCGGCGGATAAAGGGGGGTCGCGGTGATGAGTTCGGCAATGGACCGGCCCGCGATGCCTTCACCACCGTCGACGAGCGCCCCGCGAAAAGTGACAGGAGTGGTCACCGTGATCGCGGGAACCGGGACTTCTGCGCTGGCCTGCACCTCCTCTGCCGGGGGTTGATCCGGGTCGAGGCCCGCGCCCGGCGGGTTAAGGGCGGCCAGCTCGATGCCCGCTGCTTCGGCAAAGACGCTTTCGGGATAGGCGGCGATGAAATCCTGATAGGCCGACGCGGTTCCTTCAGCCTGGGCCGCGTTGAAGGCCGCAATTTCTTCGGCAGAGGGCGTGCCTGCGGGTGTGACGAGCGCGGGTTCGGTCCCCGGTGCGGCAACTTCTTGCGCCATGAGCACGCGCAGCAACTCCTCTGCTTCGGCCGTATGGGGGCTGTCGGGATAGGCCCGCATGTAGAGCATGACTTGCACCGGATCGCGTGCCGCTTTGACCGAGTCCCACAACTGCTGTTCGGCCAGCGCCTCGGGTGCCATCAAAGCGGCGGCGGCAAAACTGAAATCGGCGGTCAGAGAGGAGGTATCCCAAGGCGTCTGGAGACCGCGCGTTTCTTCGAGTACGGACACGCGGACATTCTTGAAGACCTGCTCGATGGGTTCGCCCGGTTTTACCATTTCGGCGGCCAGTGCGGCGGTAAAGGGGCTGTGATCGCCTATCCCGTCCATCGCCACCTCGCCGGGATCGGTTGCATAGGCCAGAAACGTGCCCGTGGGCGCGCGCATCTCGGCCAGACCGGTTTCGTTGAATTCCAGCACATCCTTGAACGGGTTGTTCCGACAGGCATCAAGGATGACGATATTCGTGCGGTTGCGGGCCGAGGCCATCTGCCGGAGCACGTTTTCCGCTTCGATCGCGACAAGGCCAAGGTCCGCCGCATCGACAGGCGCTGCATCGACGGGCAGAAGATAGTTCCGCTCAAAGCTTTGCACCCCGTGACCGGCATAGTAGAAAAGGCCTGTCGCATCCTCTCCGGCAGCACGTAGCCGGCCGCCGAAGGCCGAGATCGCCGCCTGCATGGCCGCCATATCGCCGTCTTCGATCAGGGTCACGTCAAAGCCAAGTCCTGTCAGCGTTTCGGCAATCAGCCTTGCGTCATTGGACGGATTGGGCAGCGACGACACGGCCTGATAGGCTGAATTGCCGATGACAAGGGCGATACGCGGCTCTGCCCGCAGCATGCCCGCGGCTGACAGCAACAGGGCCAGCACCAACCAGAATCCGCGCAACTTCCGATCCTTCCCGCGACCCCGGCCGCATCACACACATTCCGCCGCCCACGAAACCCTACAGTTCATTGTTTAACGCGGGATTTCAACGGTCATGGATTGCAAACCACGACCGGTTGCAAACTGTTGTATTCCGCCCCGCTTTGGTCAAGATGCCGAATGCCGACAGAAGGATGATCCGGAAATGCGCGCTGCCCTCTGCCTTCCCGCCTTGCTCCGCCTGCTGGCCGTGATTGTGCTGTTGCCCATGTCGGCGCTGGCCCAGGACAACCCCTTTGGTACCGGCTGGACGCTGCAACCCGCAGGGTCTTCGATCCAGTTCCAGTCGGTCAAGAACGGGTCAAAGGTGGAATCGAGTTCCTTTGCCACTTTTACCGGGGCGATTTCGCCGGACGGAAATGCCGAAATCCGCATCCTGATGGATTCAGTCGATACCAAGATCGACCTGCGCAATGTGCGCATGCGGTTTCTGTTCTTTGAAACCTTTCTTTACCCGGAAGCCGTGATTTCAACACGGATTGACCCTGTCGCGCTGGCCGATCTTCCGGCCAACCGCCGGATGACAATGACGCTGCCCTACACGATGACCCTGCATGGCGTGACGCGCGAAAGCACGGCGGATGTTTCGGTGACGCTGATCGCCGACGATCTGGTCGCGGTGGCCACCACGACGCCGATCCTGATCCCGGTGGACGATTTCAATCTTGGCGAGGGGCTGACCAAGCTGCAGGAGGCGGCCAATGTGGTCATCGTGCCGTCGGGTTCGGTTACCTTTGACCTGCTGTTCAAGGCCTCGGACGGGACAGTTGCCCCGATCACTCCGGCGCCCGCCGCCGAACCCGCCAGCGCCGCCCTGGAGGCATCCGGCAACTTTGACTCAGAGGCCTGCACGGGCCGGTTCGACATCCTGTCCAAGGCCGGGAACATCAATTTCCGGTCAGGCAGCGCTACGCTTGATGCAAGTTCCGACGCACTTCTCGACACACTGGTCGATGTGATCCAGCGCTGCCCCGACATGCGGATCGAAGTGGGCGGACATACTGACAGCGACGGGTCGGATGGGGCCAATCTTGCCCTGTCCGAACGCCGTGCCAATGCTGTCATCACGTATCTTGTCGCGCAGGGCGTGCCCCCTGACCGGCTTGTTGCCAAAGGCTATGGCGAGGCGCAGCCATTCCTGCCCAACACGTCGTCTGACAACATGCGCCGGAACCGGCGGATAGAGTTTCTGGTGCTGAACTGAGCCAGTGGCGGGGCAGGGGCGCCCCTACCGGCGCAGACAGCCCGATCCGTCAACCTGCACCTGGCCGCGTTCCTGATAGCGCGCGGCAAGTTCGGCTGTGGCGAGCGTGATCAGGCAGTCAAGCTCGTCCACGCGATCCTCGTTTGGGGTCTTGAGGATCGTCGTGACCGAAAACCACGGAGACAGGCGGCCTTCGGGTTCGATATCGGCATCCGCAGGGGAAAGGCCGACGGTGACAAAGCGCTTGTAAAGCCAGACCCTGTCGTCGCCCGTCCCGTACCACGACCCGACATCAGAACCCGTCTGCACTGTGGCCGCATAGTCCGCCCCCGGCCCGCCTTCATATGCCATTCCTGTGCGTTCGAACGCGTCAGACAGGGGCGGCACAAGGTATTCACCAAAACCGCTGTCTGCCTGCGAACCAGTGAGCTGGATGATATAGGTCGACCCGCTTGGGAAGGCGGCGGACTGTTGGCCCAGGGCGGGGCCTGCCAGAGCCACGGAAAACGTCACAAGGATCGCCCAGGATCTTGTCATCTGCCCTCTCCTGAAAGCCACGGCCGGATCGTACGGCCAGATTGACGATGGCACATCTGTGGTCCTGTGTCTCGCGGTCATCAAAGGGGGAAAATTCATGCAAGTGTCTAGTTTTATGCAGCCAACAAACTGATACCCTGCGTCGATCAGACGATCCCAGACCAGAGGTTCCGACGTGCGCCTGTTCCTGCAGACAATCGCCTTCCTGCTGATATCTTTTCTTGGCTTTACCGGCACGGCGCAAGCCGCGGCGACCAAGATCGCCCTTGTCATCGGCATGGGTGATTACCAAAGCGTGCCCAAGCTTGACAACACGCTGAACGACGCGCGCGGGGTTGCAGACACTCTGAAAAGCACCGGGTTCGAGGTGACGCTCGCGCTGGACATGCCTTTGGCGCAGCTTCTTGACACGATTGACGAATTCAAGTTCCGCGCCGAAACCGCCGAACTGGCGATGGTCTATTTTGCTGGCCACGGGGTCGAGGTGCAGGGGGAAAACTTTCTGATCCCCGTCGATGCGGTCGTGCGGTCCAACATGGATGTGCAGCGCCAGTCGATATCACTTGATCAGTTGCAGGCGGCCGTAGACGGCGCGCGCGTGATGCGTGTCATCATTCTTGACAGTTGCCGTGACAATCCCTTCGGCGACAGCATAGACCTTGCTCTGGCCGCGAACGACGGCACATCTACTGATGCGGCCACGCGGTCTGCGGGGCCCAAGGGCCTTGCCCCGGTAGACCCCGACCGGGGCACGATCGTTGTCTTTGCCGCGTCTGCGGGACAGGTGGCGCTTGACGGTACCGGCAACAATAGCCCATTTGCCACCGCCCTGATGCAGAAGATGGCTGAACCGGGGGTCGAGATCAGCCTGATGTTCCGGCAGGTCCGGGACATGGTGCTTCAGGAAACGGCGAACCTGCAGGAGCCGCATTTCTATGGCTCGCTGTCGGGCACACCCTATTTCATCGCGGGCCCCGGCGAGGGCAAGGTTGACGCGGCGATGCTGGACGATCCCGATGCGCTGCTTGATGCGATCTCGGCCGATGGACAGGACCAGTTCGCCGCGCTTGCCGATGAGGGCGACACCCGCGCCATGGTCATCCTGGCTCAGGTCCATGCCAATCCCAACAGTGATTCCTATGACCCCGACAAGGCTGTCGAACTGTTCACCAAAGCCGCCGATGCCGGAAATGCCGAGGCGATGTTCGAGCTGGCCAAGATGTATGAACAGGGCATCTTTGTGCAGCCCGATCCTGACAAGGCACTGGGCTATTATCAGGCGGCGGCCGATCTTGAATTCGCCAAGGCGGTCAATGAACTGGGCTTTCTGAACTATCAGGGCGGGCTTGGCTTGCTCAGCGATCCGGCCAAGGGCGTGGCGCTGTTCGAACAGGCGGCGGCCCTGCGGGAACCTCATGCGCTTTTCAACATGGCGGCGCTGACCGATGACGGCCTTGTCCCCGGCAAGACCTATGAAGACGCGGCGCAGTATCTTTACCGTGCGTTGCGGGTGGGGAACGAAGACGTGCTGAACCAGATGGTGCAGGCCCCCGAAGCCTTTGAACCCGAGACGCGCAAGGCGCTGCAGCGGCAGCTCAAGGCCGTGGGCCTTTATGACGGGCCCATTGACGGCGATTTCGGGCCGGGGACGCAGGCATCGTTGCGCCGCGCCTATGGGACGGATGACGCATGAACAAATGAGGCAACAGGGATCCCGAAAAAGGATTCTGTTGCTTTCCTGAGGCCATCCTGTCTGATTAAGGACATCCAAGCCCTGCGCAGACGGGGCCTCAAGAGATCGAGGGAAAAGAATGTCGTTGATCACCCGAGTCCTGCGTCTTCTGTCGTTTGTTAGTATCCTGATTGCCCTTCTCACGCCCGCTCAGGCCCAGGAAACCACTGCCCCGGCTGAAGCCCCGGTCGAAGAAGCCGTCACGACGAACGAGGACGTTCTTGTCGAAGGGCTTACGGTTCGCCCGGATGTCCTGACCGAGGTACAGGCGGGTGCCTTCATCATGCGTATCCGCAATGTGTCTCCACGCGACGGGTCGTTCGATGTGGACATGTGGATGTGGTTCCGCTGGTCGGGGTCGAATATCCGACCCGATCAGACATTTGAAATTGCAAATGGAATCATAACCTTCCGCAGCGATTCGCAGGTCGAGGAAGACGACGGCATGAATTATGCCACCATGCGGGTGCAGGCGACGGTGTTCCACGATTTCGATGTCCGCCGGTTCCCGATGGATAACCACGTGATCGAAATCCAGATCGAGGATTCCAACTGGGATGAAACGGTTCTGGTCTACACCGCCGATAGCGAAGCGACGGCCCTTGACCCGCAAGTGAATGTGCCGGGCTGGTCGGTCACACTTGATCCGCCGATTGCGGCACCGCACGTGTATAATACAACGTACGGCCTGCGGAGCGGCGACAGCGAAGCCGCGACCTATTCGCGCCTGTCGTTCCCGATCAGCCTGGAACGGACAAGCTATTCGTCGCTGTTCAAGTCGTTCTGGGTGTCGTTCCTGGCCGTCGTTCTTGGCCTTCTGGCGTTTCTTGTCAAATCCGATGACCTTGACGCGCGGTTCGGGATGGGGGTCGGCTCGATCTTTGCCGCTTCGGCCAACGCCTTTATCCTGTCCGATACGCTTCCCCAGACCAATTTCATCACGCTGGCCGAACAGATCAACCTGATTGCGGTCGGGACGATCTTTCTGACAGTGTTCGTCTCGATCTGGTCGCTGCGGCTGCGCTATGCCGACCGGGATGAGGCGAGCGTCAAGCTTGATATGTGGGCGTTGCTGGTGTTTGGGGTGGTCTTTGTGATCCTCAACCTGCTGGTGCTGAATTTCGATCTGTCAGGCGCACCGCCGCTTCCGTCTGAATCCTGACCGGCGTCATCGCAGGGGCGCGGGAAACCTGCCGCCCAAAAGAAAACCGGCCCCAGATGGGGCCGGTTTCCGTTTTGTCATTTGACGATCTGAACTTCGGGTCGTTTCCACGTTCCGTCCAGCGCCGCCTCTTTGGGCCAGTACAGGCGCATGAACATCTGGAAGGGCCCTGTAGGTGCGGGCAGCCAGTTCGATTCAAGGTCCGCACCCGGCGATTCATTCTGGATGTAAATCGTATAACCGCCATCCGCATCCTTCTTGAGTTGCGGCAGCATCGGAGAGTTGATGAGGTAGCGGTTGATCGAGTTGGCCACGAGAAGGCTTTGCGGCAGTTCATACATCGTCACTGACCAGAAAGCATTGACCGGCGGCAGGCCATCGGCGGTGAATGTCAGCGTATACTTGTTGGCACCACTCAGCGCGTTACCTTCGGCATCAGTACCGTAAAGCGGATAAAGCGCCTCGGCCGCCGTGTTGCCGAATATGCCCAGTTTGGCCGCCGCCATGCGGTACAGGTAGTTGCCCTTCAGATCAGCACGGTTGCCGAACAGATTTGCTGCAGTGACCTTGCCCGTGTCGATCTCGGTCTTCTTCAGGTTGTCAAACTCGGTCCAGGCATCCGCCATGGCCTTGGTCCAGGCCGAGGTTTCGTCCGCCGACAGGGACGCGAAATCAATCGTCTTGCCGGCGTCGATCCCGATCGTCGCGAACTTGGCGCGAAGGTCCTTCTCGTCGTCCACGGTTGGGGCGTATTGCAGAAGGAAGTTCAGGATATTGAAGAACTGGGGCGACGTGACTTCGTCCGCTGCCGAAATCGGTGTAATGAAATCAATCGCGGGCGGCACGGCTGGCGCGGCCTGCTTGAGGAAGGACGACAGCGGCTCGGCCTTGTACTTCGCCTGGATGGCCTGAACGTTGGACAGGTCATCAGCGCCCTTCAGCTGCGTGCGGAACAGCGCGAGGGCGAGCTGCGTATCCGACTTCATGACCTTGGTGATGCCTTCCGGGGTCTCGCCAGTCCAGTCCGGACCGGCGACCATGAAGGTTCCGCCACCGTTCCCAGTGGTCCGGCTGCCGGCATAGTCAAAGTTGTAGGTATACATGTCGACGAACTGGATGCTCCAGTAGCGGTCTTGCTCGATCTCGGGCACCGTGATCACGAAGGGTTCGGCCCGAAGATCCAGCCCGACAAAGGAATAGGGCGTGTCCGAGTTAGGTGTCTGGACCGCAGTATCCGCAGGGGTGTAGACCCATGCGGTATTGTAAAGCGTATTCCAGGTCGCCTTGAATTCCGGGCTCTTGGTATCGACGAAATAGGCGTACATGATCCGATAGGCGTCAACCATCGGGAAACCATAGACATAGGCGTCCTTGCCGATCGACTCGATATCGGAGGCAGACGGGGTCTGCGCCCAGCCCGGCAGCGCGGCCAAGGCGCTGACCATGGCAGTCCCGGAAAGCAGGAAAGTTCGACGATTGATACGCATTGCGTCCACTCCCAAAAAATTGACTGGCCAAAACTTACTCAGTCGCGACAGCCAGCGTCAATGGATCAGCGATCGGGCCGGATCGGCGTGACTCTCATGGCAGACCGCCCCCGTTGGAAATCGGTTTGCCACGGCGCACAGGCAGAAACCGGTCCCGGCCCTTGCCCCCGACTTCTGGCTTCGTCATTGAGAGGCCAACCCTGCTGTAGCGACCCATGTGACCCATGACGCGCCTTGCCCGTATCCTTTGCGCCTTTGCCGTCCTGAGCGGCCCCTGTGCCGCGTCGGCGCAGATGCAGTCAGCCGCCGCCCTTGCCGATGCCCCTGCGGTGCCGGTCATAACGGTCTGGGATGACTGGCAGGTCGTATGCAGGACGGACCAGTGCCATGCAGAAACACGGGTTGCAGGGTCGCCCTTCATCCAGATGACCATCGTGATGGATCAGGCTACCCCTGTCCTGATCGCGCGGGCGCCGCTTGGCCTGCTTCTGGCAGAGGGAATCCGCGTGACAATCGATGGCCGCGATGTCGGGCAGCTTGCCTTTCTGACTTGCGAAGCCGATGGCTGTGTGGCCCCGGTCCGGCTTGACTCCACGCTCAACCGGGCGATGCGTGCAGGCCGGGAGATGACGCTGACGATCAGCCGCCGCGACGAGAGCAGTTTTGCAGGTGCCTATTCCCTGATCGGATTTATCGCGGCTCTTTCCGCGCTGGAGGACAGTGCGGCGGGGACGACGCCAACACCTTGAATAAACAATGATCCGCGCCATGGTTGCGGCTTGTGTTTTCGGCTTGTCCGGTTAGCTTTGGCGCAGGGCGCAAATCCTGCCCGTGACGTTCACCCGCAATTGTCTGTTGGATTTGCAATGATCCTTGCGCCGAAAAGAAATGCCACAAAGACACTGCTGCGGGGCTCGACCGCTGCCGTGGCGCTGGCCTGTGCCCTTGCCCATCCCGTTCTTGCCGAGACGAGACCCACCGGGGGGCAAGTCGTCGCAGGTGACGCCGCAATCGGTATGGTCCAGGGCGGGATGCTTATCGACCAGACGAGCGACCGTGCTGTCATCAACTGGAACAGCTTTGATGTGGGCGCAGGGGTTTTCGTCGATTTCCAGAACGGCGACGGCGCCACCCTGAACCGGATAACCGGGGATTCGGTGACGAATATCGACGGCCTCCTGTCGGCCACCGGGTCGGTTTATGTGATGAACGACAACGGCGTCGTTATTGGCCAGGATGGCTTGGTCGATGTGGGCGGCAGCTTTGTGGCCACCACGCTTGGCATGACCAACAGCGATTTCCTGAATGGCGGTGATGACAGTTTCGCGGGCACGTCGACTGCGACGGTCATCAACTTCGGGCGGATCGGGGCGCTGGGTGGTGATGTTGCGCTGATCGGGGCGCGGGTGGAGAACCACGGGACGATCACGGCGCCAGACGGCACTGCGGCCCTTGTCGCCGGTTATGACGTGCTGATGCGGGACGCGTCGCTGGCCGACGGGCAGTTCGTCGTCCGTCTGGGCGGCCCGGATACATCGGTCCTGAATACCGGCCGGATCACCGCCGCCGCAGCCGAATTGCGGGCCAATCAGGGCAACGTTCTGGCATTGGCCGGGAATACCGATGGCCTGATCCGGGCCGATGGCATCAGCCGCCAGGGTGGCCGCATCTTCCTTACTTCAGAAGGCGGCACGATCGAGGCGGCGGGGACGCTGGACGCCAGCAACGAAAACGGCGCGGGTGGCGAAGTCATACTGAACGCCGCCGACATCACGCTGGGCGGTCTTGTGGATGTCCGGGGCCTTGCCGGTGACGGTGGCACGATCAAGGTTGAAGGAGCCATGATCACACTGAGCCCCGACGCGGCGCTTGACGCGAGCGGGACGACCGGTGGCCTTATCCGTATCGGAGGCGATCTGCAGGGCGGCCTGCAACCGGGCTTTGGCGATGCGATGGCCAATGCCACGGATGTCACTGTCGCCGCAGGGGCGCAGATCACGGCAGACGGGCTTGCGGGGCAGGGGGGCAACATCGTCCTTTGGGCAGACCGCAACATGTCCTTCCACGGCGCGATCAGCGCGACGGGGACCGAAGACGGCGCGGGCGGCTTCGCCGAAGTCTCGGGCGGCTTCCTGCTTTATGAGGGCAGCGCTGATCTGACCTCGGCCTCGGGCGTGTTCGGCGACCTGCTGCTCGACCCCTACAACATCACCATCTCGACGGGCGCAAATTCGGGGAACAACGGCTTTACTGCCAATGCCAACAACAGCGTGATCAATGTCACCACGCTGAACAATGCCCTGGCCACAGCCAATGTGACCGTCTTCACCGGCAACTCAGGCGCGCAGGCCGGCAATATCAACGTCAACGCCCCGATCCGTTGGGATTCCAACGCGCGCCTGACGCTGCGGGCTGCGAATGACATCAACATCAACCAGTCGATCATCGGACAGAATGGCGGCCTGATCCTTAATACCGGTGGAGACATCACGGCAACCGCTGCCATCGAAGTCTGGCTGTTTGATTTGCAATCCGGGGCCTGGTCGCAGTTCGGCAACCTGCCCGATTTCTATGCCGCCGATTTCCGCATTACCGGGGGCACTTTCGAACGCCTCACCGGCATTGTCGGAGAAGCTTACGGTATCGGCGATATCTATGGCCTTCAGGGTCTGGCGTCTTATGCGCCCAATCCGGGCTATGCACTGGCCAACTCGATTGACGCGACAACGACGGTGAACTGGAACGATGGGCTTGGCTTTCAGCCGATCGGCACGCCTAACGATCCGTTCTACAGCGATATCTATGGTGAGGGTCACGCAATCTTTGGCCTGACGATCAACCGTCCGGGCGAAGACAACGTCGGCCTGATCGGCTATTCCGACGGGTCCTATATTCAGGGCATTGGGCTTTATGACGTTGATATCACAGGGCGCGCCAATGTTGGCGCCATCGTGGGATACGGCGACTACTTTGTCGATTGTGGTGAGTGTATCGACTATGTGTCCATCAATAGCAGCTGGGCCACAGGGACCGTCACGGCGCAGGGGAACAATGCCGGTGGTTTGGTCGGCCTTGGCGTTGAGACCTCGATCAGCCAGTCATGGGCGCGGGTTGACGTTCAAGGCCGGTCTTTTGTCGGCGGTCTTGTGGGGACGTTCGACAACGAGTTCTATTTCGGCAACACGATCTATGAGAGCTATGCCGTCGGAAGCGTGACGGCAACAAATGGTGCAGCAGGCGGTCTTGTCGGGCGGCTTCAGGGGATTGGCGCTTCAAACGAAACCATCAACGTTGATTCAAGCTATGCCACTGGTGCAGTCAGCGGCAGTGTCGCAGGCGGGCTTGTCGGCCAGATCGATAATGGCGTTCTTTATGGATCCTACTGGGATACCGAAACGACAGGCCAAAGTGCGAGCGTCGGTGAGATCCTTGGCGGAGACATCTATCTGGATGCGACCGGCCTGACCTCGGCCCAGGCGCGCGATCCGGCTTTCTATCCGGCATTCTTCTCTAGCAACTGGTTCTTTGGCGACGATCTGCGACCCTTGCTCAATTCTACGTTCTCGGAGGAGATCTGGGTCCCTGAACAGCTTCAGCTTCTGGCCGCCGAAGCTGTCAGCGAAGGTGAGCCGAACGGCTATCTCGATGAAAACGTCACGCTGATGACCTACATGGACCTTGGCGCGGTCCTTGCCGATCCTGCGGGGATCTGGGGCGACGCAGGGTGGTTGCCCATTGGTGAAGAGAACGCCCCATTCACAGGGTCGCTGACGGGGGATGCCCATCTGCTCTTGCCAACAGGAGCCTTGCAAAAGGGCAACACCATTGACGGGCTGGTCATCAACCGCGACACGGCAAGCTATGTCGGCCTGTTCGGGTATACGCAGGGCGCGTCCTTCAGCAATATTGCTCTGACAAACGTCGATGTGACCGGGTTCTACGTCGTCGGCGGTTTGGTTGGTCAGGCGCTCTCATCAGACATCACTGACGTCTTTGTTGATGGCACTGTCGAGGCGACCAACATCTATGCAGGCGGGTTGGCGGGGTTCATCGGAAGTCTGTCCTCGGTTGTAAGGGCCGGGTCGGACGTGGCGGTCAGCAGTCGTTACTATGTCGGCGGTCTTGTCGGATACATGCAGCTGAGCAGCATTTCGGACAGCTACGCTACCGGGGACGTAACGGCCCTGGGCTGGGCCGGCGGTCTGGCTGGCGGCATGGGCGGCAGCGCGGCCATTCCAGATGTCATCACCAATTCCTACAGCACCGGACGTGTCACGGCGACCACCTACCCCGACTGGAACGTTGGCGGGCTGGTCGGCGTTGCAATGGAGGGCTCTTCGGTCATCAACGGGTCGTTCTGGGATATCCAGTCTTCGGGGCAGACAGACGGAATCGGTTTCGACTCCGAGATGGGCGAAACGATCTCGCCCATCGTGGCAGCAGGCAACGGGCCGCTTGGCCTGACCACGGCGCAATTCCAGAATACTGATACGTTCTTCACTCTGGCCGAGTCGCTCGGCTGGAATTTCGAGACATGGTCGCCGACGGCACCGAGCATTTATCCTTTGCTTTACAGCATCAATCCGGTCGTCTGGCTTGATGCAAACGGCACGACGCGGGTCTATGGCCAGGACAACGGTGTCGTGTCGCTGACGATCACCCAGACCGGCGGCACCGACCCTTTCAATAACAATTCCTACCTCTTCGGCCCCGTCTTTGACCTCATCCGCCCGGGCCAAAGCTTCATGCTGACCGGGATCACCAGCGCATCCAACGTGGGCACCTACGCCTATCATTCCGGGCCGACGACCAGCGCCAATGGCGTGAACTACAACGTGGTCTCCTCTGGCCCGGGCATGGCGATCACACCTGCCTCGCTGACCGTCACGCCGGATGATGACTTTTTCAAGATTTACGGCGCCGCAGACCCGACCTTTACCTACACCGCCACCGGTTTCGTGCTGGGACAGAATGCATCAATCATGACCGGTGCGCTGGGACGCAGCCAGGGCGAGAATGCGAGCAGCACACCCTATCTTCTGAACCTTGGGACGGTATCGGCAGGGCCCAACTACACGATCACCTTTGCCGGTGATTTCGGCCTGTTCATTGATCCGGCAACGTTGGTCGTCACCCCTGACGGTGACGTGTTCAAGGTCTATGGCGACGAAGATCCCGAATTCCTGTATTCTGTCAGCGGCCTTCAGTTTGATGATACGGCAAGCATTTTCACTGGCGAACTGGGCCGGGAGCAGGGTGAGAATGTATCGAACTCTGCCTATCTGTTCACGCTTGGATCGCTTTCCGCAGGAAGTAACTATACCCTTGAACTGTCTGGCGATTTCGGCCTGTTCATTGATCCGGCAACGCTGATCGTCACGCCGGATGGCGATGTGTTCAAGGTGTATGGCGAGGAAGACCCCGAGTTCCTGTATACTGTCAGCGGTCTTCAGTTTGATGATACGGCAAGCATCATCAGCGGCGAACTGGGCCGGGCACGGGGCGAAAACGTGCGGGATTCGGCCTATCGTTTCTCCCTGGGGACGCTGTCGGCGGGCAGTAACTATATCCTTGAACTGTCTGGCGATTTCGGCCTGTTCATCACGCCCGCCACGTTGTTCATCACGCCCGACGGCAACGTGTTCAAGGTCTATGGCGACGAAGACCCGGAATTCCTTTATGCTGTCACGGGCTTTCAGTTTAACGACACGGCCAGCCTGCTGACCGGCGAACTGGGCCGGGCGGCCGGGGAAAATGCGTCCTCTTCCGCCTATCTGTTCGACCTTGGCTCGCTGGCCGCCAATTCCAACTATGTCCTGCAGATTCAGGGCGGTTACGGTCTGTTCATCGATCCCCGTGCCATCACCGTTGCGGCGGATGACCAAACTATTGTCTTTGGCACGCAACCCGGGCCGCTGACCTGGCAGATTGTGGACGGCCAACTTGTGTTCGGTGATTCACTGACGGGCGAATTGACGCGTGAAGATGGGTTCCTGCCGGGCATCTATGCCATCCTGCAGGGCAGCCTGAGTGCGTCGGGCAACTACGTCCTGACCTTTACCCCCGGCGAGTTGACGATCCTGCCTGGCACGCCGTCGGTCGTTCCCAGCAACCCGGAAGCGCCGCCGCCGCCCATTGATGTTTCTGACCCGATCGGGGACGCGACATTGCCGCCGCCTGAACTTCCCTCGACAGGATCTGGCTTTGAAACGGCAAGCGACCAGAATACCGACCAGATCGTGCAAGAGCTGAATGACGCAACGGCCTATTGTTCCGTCATTGGACAAAGCGAATATGTCGTCGACTGTCTGAGCGAACGTCTGGCTGTGATCGCGGCCAGCCTGCCGCAGACCGGCGATTATGCCGCCGCCCGCGCCGCCATTGATCAGGCCGCACAGGAGCTGAGTGCGCTGGTGGCCGCCAACGAAGATACCGAGTTCCCGGCGAACCTGACTCGGTCGTTGCGTCCGGATGCTCCGGAGTCGAACCGTCCGCTGCGGCCTGTACGCACCGACAGTCTTGATGCCACGCTTGAAGCGGCGGCCGGTATCGTTGGCAACACGCAGACCCTGCTTCTGCGCGCCTCGTCTTCGACCAGCGACGCGATCCATTACCAACGGATTGCAACGGCTGTTGGCTCTACCACGACTCTGTTGCGGTCGATCTGATGAAGGAAAAGTCCGTGATCAAGGACCGCCTGTCCCTAACGCTTTCCAGCATTCTGATGGCGCTTCCCCTTGGGTTGGCGGGCCAGGGTGCCGTGGCCCAGGATGCGCCAGCATCGGCGGCGGCAGATGAACCATCGACAGAATCGATAGGTGTCAATCTGAACGGTCTTGTCCTTTTGGGGGAAACGCAACCCGTGCGCAGCACCGGATCGGGCCGCGTCACGCTGGACGGGATCACGCTTGTTTCGGACAGCGCATTGACGGCCCGGCTTCAGCCGCTTCTGGGCCAGCCGATTTCCGAGGCGCTTCTGGCCCGGATTCAGGCCGAAGTGGTCGGCCTGTATCGCAACGCGGGCTATCCGTTTGTGGCCGTCGCCACGCCGCCGCAGGAGATCACCTCTGGCGTGCTGAACCTTCGTGTCGTGCCGTTCCGGGTGTCCCAGATCACCGCGACCGGCACCACGCCCGAGGTGGAGGAACGCCTTCTTGACGGGATCCGTCAGCCGATCGGCCAGCCGGTCTTTGCCCCTGTGCTTGAAGAAGACATCGAGTGGCTGAACCGTTCGCCGATGCGTCAGGTTGGCGCCGAATTCAGCCCGGGCGCGGCCCCATCGACGACCGACATCACCCTTGCCGTGACCGAGATGCCCAAACGATGGACCATCACAGGCGGCCTGACCAACACCGGGGCCACGACGACCGGTCAGAACCGCCTCTCGGTGGGCCTGGGCTATGCCGATCTGCTGCGGCCCGGTTCGCTCTTGTCCTATCGCGCGACTGTCTCGACCGAGACCGCGTCGAACGATGACCCGGCCTATCTGGGACAAAGCATCCTGTTCACTGTGCCGACTGGTGCCCGTCAGGAACTGTCGCTCGCCTATAACCTGACCCAGACCTATGAAGGCCCGTCTCCGTTTCTTGTCGACAAGCGCACCAGCGAGTTTGACGTGACCTGGGAAGCCGCGCTGTCGAGCTTCGGATCCTATCCGGGCAATGTCCTGCTGGGCTACTCTCAACAGGCACAGACCAATTCGCTGTTCTTCGAACCCGATTTCCTGCTTGGATCCGCCGCCTTCACTTCGCGCGAATTCTTTGTGGGGTGGAACCACAGCTGGCGCAGCACCATCGTTGACGGCCCGTCCTTGCGACACGCTTTCGAAGTCGCCGCGCATTACAGCCCCGGCAACCTTGGTCCGGACAATTCCGATGAGGACGCCTATGACTATTCGCTGGGCCGGGTGACAAGCGCGACCTATGCCTATCTGACCGGCGGCTATGATCTTTCGACCAGGGTCTTTTCGGGCCGCCGTCTGCTGTCGGGTATTGATTTCCAGTTCACCGGCTCGCCCCTTCCTGAAACCGATCAGCTTTCCATTGGCGGCCTTGAAGGGGTCCGGGGCTATTCAACCGAAGACGGTGCCTATGACCGGGGGATCATCTGGCGCAACCAGATCAGCCTGCTGACAGCCGCCTACAGGCAGGGCCCATATTCGGCCAATCCCTACGTATTCTTTGACGCAGGTTCGGGACTGGCCACATGGATGGACCAGCCTGACTATTACGCCGGTGTCGGTATCGGATCATCTTTTGGTTTTGGCCCCGGCGGGACGGCCGCGATTGTCATCGGCCTGCCGTTGATCACGCAGGAAGGCAGCGAAGCCTTTGAGCCGAATTTTGAATTCAACCTTAACTATCGTTTCTGAGGTAGCCCCATGATCCGGCACGCGCTTGCAGCCGTCCTGACCCTTTGCCCCTTGGGTGCCTTGGCACAGAACACGACGCCAGAGCGCATCACCGAAGGGTTTGGCGCATGGGAGGTCCGCTGCCAGCGCAGCGCGCCCGCCGATCCGGCGTCACTTCTGGCCTGCGAGGTCGTGCAGGCCACGTCCGTTCAGGGCCAACAGCAGCCGGTGAGCCAGATCGCCATCGGCCGCAAGACCCTGGGAGAAGAGCTGACGGCGGTCATCCAACTCCCGCTGGGCATGTGGTTGCCGTCGGGAGCTGTGCTTGATCTGGGTGCGGCTGGGGGGCAACATGCCATTCCGATCCTGCGCTGCCTGCCGGGTGGCTGTGTAGGCGAAGTGCCCCTGGACGAGACCATGCGCGGCGCGCTGAGTGACGAAGCGATCACCGACAGCGCGCTGCAATTCGAGATGACAGCCGGAACGCCTGCCCGGGTGCCGGTTGTCCATCAGGGCTTTTCCGCCGC
>JBGSWJ010000412.1:0-2900 GCA_041752495.1 Rhodobacterales bacterium | reverse complement strand
GTCGCGAAGGCCGAGGCGACGCTGGCCCGCTATGCGTTCGCCGAGCTGAACGATCAGCCCGACGTCATCGTGGCGACCCGCAACCTTGAGGCGGCCGAAGCCGAGCTCACACGCGCCCGAAACGATCTGGTCCGCGCCGCAGTTATGGCGCCGATCAGCGGCACGGTGCTGAATATCCACGCACGACCGGGCCAGCGCCCGCCCGCCGACGGCATAATGGAAATGGGCGACACGAGCCGCATGATGGCGGAGGCCGAGATCTATCAGGATCGCATTTCCCTGGTGACGTTGGGCCAGCCGGCGGAACTGGTGGCCGCAGCCCTTGGTCGAACGCTTCAGGGCCGGGTCACCTCCATCGGGCTGACCGTCGGGCGGCAGGGCCTGCTTTCGGACGACACTGCGGCCAACACCGATGCAAGGGTGATCCGAGTGATGGTGGAACTCGACGAAGCCTCTTCCGCAATCGCTGCGCGCTTCACCAATCTCGAGGTGATCGCCCGCATAGACACTGATCCCCTGCCTGCGTCGCAACCGTGAGCCGACTGCTTCAGGCGCTGTTCGGTCGGCTTCCCATTGGCTGGCTGCAACTGACCCACAGCCGCACCCGGTTTGCCGCAGCTCTCGCCGGTGTTGCCTTTGCCAATGTCCTGGTCTTCGTGCAGCTTGGCATCATGAACTCGATGGCGACCGCCACCCTGAAGCCCTACGGCTTCTTTCAGGCCGACATCATGATTTCCGCCTCGGACGCCAACTCGATGACCGAAGGCGGCAATGTGGCCCGGCAATGGATGTATCAGGCCATGGCCGATCCCGATGTCGTCGCTGGAACGGGGCTTTTCGTCGCCAATGTCTCGTGGCAGCGGGCCGACAAAACGCTGAGCCTGACTACCTATGGCATTGACCCGACCCAGCCCATATTTCTGTCGCCCGAGATGGCGACGCGGACGGCCACATTGCAGTTGCCAAACTCGGGCATCGTGGACCGGTTCAGCCGGGGCCTGCCGCGGGATGAGGCAGCTGCGATCCGCCCGCAAAGCCCGCTGTCATTCGAGGCCAGCGGCAAGACGCTGACGCTCTACGACACATTTGCGGGCGGCGGCGGCTTTGGCGGCGATGGGTTCATGATGGTCTCGGACCAGACATTCCTCGCGCTGTTTCCCGCCCGCAGTTCGGCCGCGCCGGACCACATCCTGATAAAACTGGCGACCGGGGCGAACCCCGATGTAGTGGCCACTAGGCTGCGTGACCTCGTGTCGGACAAATCCGTGCGCATCCGCAGTTATGCGAACGCCGCACAGGAAGACCTCAGCTTTCAGCAGACCAAGCGCCCGACCGGTATCATCTTCGGGTTCGGCGTGATCATCGGCGTGCTGGTCGGGATCGTCATCGTCTATCAGGTGCTGTCCACGGACGTGGCGGACCATCTGAGCGAATACGCCACCTTCAAGGCCATAGGCTACGGTCAGGGCTTCTTTATGAGCATCGTGTTCGAAGAGGCGCTGGTCCTCGGGGTGTTGGGCTTCATTCCCGGCTTTGCGGTGGCCAACCTGCTGCTGACGGGAATGGCCCGCGCCACAACCCTGCCGCTGGCGATGACCTCTGGCATGGCAATGACGGTTTTCATAGGCACTGTCGTCGCCTGTTCCCTGTCGGGCGCAGTCGCCACGCGACGGCTGGTCGCGGCCGACCCAGCCGACCTTTTCTAGGGCGCGGAATGGAGGGAGATGTTCCGATCGCGGTGAGCGGCCTGAACCACTGGTTTGGAACGGGCGAAGCAAGGAAGCAGGCGCTTTTCGATGTGAACCTCGAGGTCGCGCGCGGCTCTCTGACGGTGCTGGTCGGCCCCTCCGGCTCCGGCAAGACCACGGTGCTGACTCTGGTGGGCTGTCTGCGCGATGTGCAGGAAGGCTCGATCACACTGCTCGGGCACGAGTTGCATGGCGCGCCGCCCGCCTTGCGCATGGCGCTTCGGCGCAGACTGGGGTTCATCTTTCAGGCCCACAACCTGCATGGCAGCCTGACGGCTGTACAGAACGTGCTGATGGGGTTGCAGGTGCACAGGCTGTCGGACTCCGACGGACAAGTCAGAGCCGCCCGCCACATGTTGTCCCTCTTGGGCCTGGGAGATCGGATGGACTATCTTCCCGCAAACCTCTCGGGAGGCCAGAAACAGCGCGTCGCTGTGGCCCGAGCGCTCGTTGGCAACCCAGAAGTGGTCTTTGCCGACGAACCCACGGCAGCCCTCGATCGAGAAAGCGGCGCAACCGTGGTCGAGATGCTCAAGCGGCTCGGGCAAGTGCGGGGGACGACCACCGTCATGGTCACCCATGACAACCGAATTCTGGAGCTTGCCGACCGGATCGTGACTCTGGAGGATGGTCGCATCGTGAACGACAGTAAGCGCTACGGCGTCACCCTATGCGGCGAGGCTTGACGGCTGCGCGTAGCGCCAGGGCGTGAGTTCCTCGATGCGGGATTTCGGGTGCCCGTCGAGGATGGCGCGGAGGGTGGCGGCGATGTAGTCGACCGGGTTGACGTTCGACAGCTTGCAGGTTGCGACCAGCGAGGCGAGCATGGCCCAGTTCTCGGCGCCGACCTCGTTGCCGGCGAAGAGAGCGTTCTTCCGGGTCAGGGCGATCGGGCGGATCTGGTTCTCGACCGGGTTGGTGTCGAGCTCGATGGCGCCATCGTCGAGGAACCGGATCAGGCCGGTCCAGTGTGCGAGCGTGTAGCGGATGTCCTCGGCCAGCTGGGATTTCTGCGGGATGCGGGAGAGCTGGGCCTCGAGCCAGGGCTTGAGCGCGGCGACGATCGGGGCGGCGTGTTCGCGCCGGGCCGTCAGGCGGACGGACGCCTCCTTGCCGCGCACGGTCTTCTCGAGTTGATAGAGCAGCGCGATC
>JBGSWJ010000411.1:0-8872 GCA_041752495.1 Rhodobacterales bacterium | reverse complement strand
CGCCCGACATCTGGGCGGGGTAGTGGTCGGCGCGATTGGCGAGGCCCACGGCCGCAAGTTCGGCCGCGGCGCGAGCGAAGGCATCGCGATGACCGGCGAGTTCCAGCGGGGTGGCGACGTTTTCCAGCGCGGTCATCGTGGGAATGAGGTGGAATGACTGGAACACCACACCCATATTGTCACGGCGGAAGAGGGCGAGCTGATCCTCGTCCAGAGCGGTCAGGTCACGGCCCAGTGCCGTGACGCGTCCGCCGGTGGCCTGTTCCAGACCGCCCATGAGCATGAGGAGAGACGATTTGCCCGATCCGCTTGGACCCACGAGCCCCAGGGTTTCGCCCTTGTCCACGGTCAGCGTGATGCCGTGGAGGATATCGACCTTGCCCGCGTTGCCCATCAGGGAAAGGCTGGCGTCAGTAAGGGAGAGGACGGGTTCGGTCATGGGGCACGCTTTCGGCAGGGTTGTCAGGATGGGATATGGCGCGGGGCGCTGGATACGCAACCTTCTGGTGGCCGGGATTGTGCTGACCGGGCCCGTCAATGCCGAAACCGTGACCGTGGCGGCCCTGGGGGACAGTCTGACGCAGGGCTATGGCCTGCCGCCCGAGGACGGTTTCGTGCCGCAGATGGAGGCCTGGCTGAAGGCGCAGGGGGCGGATGTCGTGCTGATCAACGCCGGGGTTTCGGGGGATACGACGGCGGGGGGACTGTCGCGGGTGGGCTGGACTTTGACGCCCGACGTGGATGCGATGATCGTGGCGCTGGGGGGCAATGACCTGTTGCGCGGGATTGATCCGGCGAACAGCCGGGCGAACCTGAAGGGCATACTCGAGGCCGCGCAGGCGGCGGGGGTCAGGGTGCTGCTGGTGGGGTTGCCGGGACCTTCGAACTATGGCCCGGATTTCAAGGCGGCGTTCGACGCGATGTATCCCGAGCTTGCGGCCGAGTTCGGGACGGCGCTGTTTGCCGACTGGTTTCAGGGGCTTGTCGATCTTGGCGACCCCGGGATGGTACGGCAGACCTATTTCCAGCCGGATAGGATTCACCCCAATGCCGAGGGGGTCAGGCTGATCGTGGCGGCGATGGGGCCTGCCGTGCTGGCGTTGGTCCGGGGGGAATGAGCGGTCAGCCGCGTTCCCAGCGTTGCAGATCGGCAAGGGTGAACATGGGTTCGACCGGGCCGTCATCCTCGGGGCGGTAGTTGGGGTCTTGCGGCAGGCAGCCGCGGCCGCACAGCTGGCGGACCGTGCGCGTATCGCTGTCGACATACCAGAGCCGGCCGCCGGGGGTGGAGATGTAGCCGTCGACATTCTGGGCCATGTCGCTGAGCATGTCGTCCGAGGTCGGGAATTCGGAGGCGTAATAGGGGCTGTAGGTGCCATGCGTATGAAACGAAGCGAGGAGCGTCATGCCTGCGGGGATCGCGGGGAGTTCGCAGGACGCCTCGGACCCGCGGTTGATGGGGGTCAGCATGATCTGGCCCGCCTGATCCAGGCCGATATAGCCGCAATGTTCGGCATTGGCGGTAAAGGAATCATACTGGAGACGGGTCAGAACCTCTCTCGCGGCGGCGAGTTCGGCGCCGGTGGGTGAGGATTCCGCTGTGGGGGCATTGTCGTAAGAGGCAAGAACCGGCGCACTGCTGAGCGAGCTGGTTTGTTCGCTGCGGCCATCGGCCGACGCGGTCTGTCCGGGGGCGTTGGTGATGCGCGGCTGGCTGTCAGTCGGCACCTCGCAACCGGCGAGGGCTGTCACCATAAACAGCAAGGGCCCGAACGATGCCGGGCCCGAGAGAGTGCGTTTCATCCGCTCAGGCGAGCGAGAGATTCACTGCCGATTCGCGGCCATCACGGCCGGATTCGATGTCGAAGGTGACTTTCTGGTTGTCCTTCAGACCGGTGAGGCCCGAACGTTCGACTGCAGAAATGTGGACAAACACGTCCTTTTTGCCGCCATCAGGGGCAATGAAGCCGTAACCCTTGGTGGTGTTGAACCATTTGACGGTGCCAGTGGCCATCGTGATATTTCCTTCTTGTTCCGCTCGCGGGAGTGCAGCGGATCGGCTCTGTCAGTGCTGATCGATGGACTGAGGCCGTAAAGGAAACAGTGGTCGATAGAGGTAACGTCGCCGCCTTAAAATACGGTCGCGTTATGTCAAAATCAAGGGCGATTGAGGCTGCGTACGGTGCAACCGGGGAATGCAATACGTCAAAATGCCGCAAAAACAGGACGCCCGGTCGTTTCTGGTGAAGGACCGGGCGTTCTTTGCTGGCTTACGCCAGTTGCAGGTTGATCGCCGATTCGCGGCCGTCGCGGCCGGATTCGATGTCAAACGTGACTTTCTGATCGTCACGCAGGCCGGTCAGGCCCGAACGTTCGACGGCAGAGATGTGGACGAACACGTCCTTTTTGCCGCCATCGGGGGCAATGAAGCCGAAGCCTTTGGTGGTGTTGAACCATTTCACGGTGCCAGTGGCCATCGTGTGTCTCCTTCAATGTGCTGTCCGCGAAAGTGCGACAGCCCGGCTCAGTCAGTGTCAAATCGAGGACTGTGGCCGATGAAGGAGAACAGTGGGTCGAAAGAGAATAACGTCTGCAGACGGGCGTATGCGCCCCATCCGGGATGATAGCAAGGGAAATCGGAGGCGGGCCGGAATGAGTTGACCGGGTCGGGGTGGCCGGACCGGGCGTGGTCAGGCGATTTCCGGCACGGATGTGCGGGCAGGTTCCCCCGGTGCGTCATCAGGGCGCCATGTGAGGACGGCGGCGAACACTGCCGAGACGGGCCCGGAAGCCCCCCAGATGGCGACGGCGGCGAGGAGCGAATAGTCGAGGAAGACAAAGGATGTTGCTGCGGTCAGGAAACCGAGAACGCTGCCCAGAAGGATGATGATCGTTGCCAAGATGACCTCCCTGCCTTGTGTTGAGGATGCTGCGCGCCGAATCGGGCACAATTAAGGCGAATGCCGGATAGGTTGAGTGACTTGCAGAGGGGGCGCTTGCGACATATCTGCAAAATAAGATGTATTGGAGGCGATGATGGCCGGATTGAAGCTGACATGTCTGGACTGCGGACAGGTGAACCGTGTGCCTGCGGACCGTCTGGGGGCGGGACCGAAATGCGCGGTCTGTGGTGCGCCGCTGGTGCCGGCCAAGGCCATTGAGGTGGATCTGGCGACCCTGGAAAAAGCCGCCCGCACGGATGATCTGCCGCTGGTCGTGGATTTCTGGGCCCCCTGGTGCGGCCCCTGCCGGATGATGGCGCCGGAGTTTTCCAAGGCGGCCGGATCGCTGGCCGGGCAGGCGCGTCTGGTCAAGCTGAATACCGAGGCGGACCCGCAGGCGGGGGCCAGATACGGCATCCGGGGCATTCCCACGATGGTCAAGTTTCGCGGGGGGCGCGAGGTGAAACGGCAGTCCGGCGCCGTGCAAGCAGCTGATATCGTGGCGTTTTCGCAGGGGTAGAGTGTGTCAGTGCCGTATCGGTAATACGTCGGTATGACGTCGGTATTGCGTCGGTATTTCTTGTGCGGTGGTTTCGGCATCTGTTAACCCCGACCCGGCAAGATGGCCTCTGGATGGAGGTCTTTTATGTCCTATTCGTTGACAAAAACTGAACGGATGGCCCGGCAGAAGCTGTTCCGGCATCTTTGGGAACTGGAGAAGGATTCGCTTGAGATCGCGATCCGACGCGAGGTGCCTGAGGCCTGGCATACGCTTGAGGCCGATCTGGATGTGATTGAGCCGAAGGTGAAAGTGACCCTCTACCTCGACGCGTCGGTCGCGGGATTTTATCGTGCGATGGGAAAGGGTTACCATGAGCGCATCAACCGGATCCTTGCGACCTGGGCCAATCTCAAGATCGCGGGGCTGATCGAGCTTGAGACGGCGGTGCGCAAGAGGTTCGGGTCGATCATGGACCGGGAACGGGCGGCGGCGGCCGACGGGGTGACGACGCCGGGGTTCGGAGAGCGCGTGAAAGGGCCGGTAACGCGCGGTTAACCGGAACCGGCGAATATCGCACATGTCCAACTACATCCGCCCTCGAATCGCCGGTGCGACATTGTTCTTTACCGTCCGGCTGGCGGCTAAGGGGACGTCTCTCCTGACCGAGGAGGTCGAGCGGCTGCGGGTTGCTGTGCGAAAGACGCAGTGCGAACGTCCGTTCCGGGTGGCGGCCTGGGTGGTGTTGCCGGACCACATGCATTTCGTGTGGACCTTGCCCGCGGGGGACGCGGATTATCCGGTGCGGTGGGGGGCGATCAAGGGGCGGTTTTCACGCGGGTTGGAACCGGGCCACCTCCGCCAGAGCCATACCGTGCGTCGCGAGAAGGGCATCTGGCAACGCCGGTATTGGGAACATCACATCCGCGATCCGGAGGAGTTCGATGAACACGTCCGGTATTGCTGGATGAACCCCGTGAAGCACGGGCTTGCCACGCGGCCCGACGATTGGCCCTACTCGTCCGTCCACCGTGACAAGCACAGCAGACAGGCTGCGACCGGGATTGGGCAGCACCCACGTCTTTTGCCGGGTCAGACGGGGGAAGGTGCGCAAGATGCGCACCCTACGCAGGTGACCTCCGGTTGAGCCATTGTTCATCATCCGCAGGGGTGCCGGGCCAAACCCTTCCTCTGCTGGTTTCTTTGTCTTCCAAGTACCTCGGGGGGCTGCGCAGCAGCGGGGGCAGAGCCCCCTCCGGCGGTGGGCGAAAGGAACCGGAACTGACGGACGATAGCCGGATCATCAACTCTGACGCCGGTCCATGAGGCTGGCGAACCTCTACCTGCTCATCTGTCAAGGGAAACGAGCTGGCTACCGTTCGCTCTGCGCAGTTCAGGCGACTTGGGACGAAGCTGAGGTGCGCAATATGCGCACCCTGCGCGTAACTTTGTCGCCGGCCCGATGCAGCCCCGGAAACGTTCAGTCGGCTGCGTAAGGTGCGCTTCTTGCGCACCTTTGGTGGGTTGCAGCGGACGGAAGGGGCGTGAACCCTGCGTACCCTACCTCTCGAACTTCTTGAACCGAACGCGCTTGGGCTCCACCGCATCGGCCCCCAGCCGCCGCTTCTTGTCTTCCTCGTAATCGGCAAAGTTGCCGGGGAAGTATTCGACATGGGCATCCCCTTCAAACGCGAGGATGTGGGTGCAGATGCGGTCGAGGAAGAAGCGGTCGTGGGAGATGACGACGGCGCAGCCGGCGAAATCGACGAGGGCGTCTTCGAGCGCGCGCAGGGTTTCGACGTCAAGGTCGTTGGTCGGTTCGTCAAGGAGGAGGACGTTGCCGCCGGTCTTGAGCAGTTTGGCCATGTGGACGCGATTGCGTTCCCCGCCTGACAACATGCCGACCTTCTTCTGCTGGTCGGTGCCTTTGAAGTTGAAGGCGCCGCAATAGGCGCGGGAGTTCATCTGTGCCTCGCCCAGCACGATGATTTCGGCCCCGCCCGAGATTTCCTCCCAGACGGTGGCGGTGGGGGTAAGCTGGTCGCGGCTTTGGTCGACATAGGCGAGTTTGACGGTTTCACCGTAGAGGACCTTGCCTTCGTCGGGCTGTTCCTGCCCGGTGAGCATGCGGAACAGCGTGGTTTTCCCCGCGCCGTTCGGACCGATCACGCCGACGATGCCGCCGGGGGGGAGGGAGAAGGACAGGTCTTCGATCAGGAGCTTGTCGCCCATGTGCTTTTTCAGACCCTCAACCTCGATCACGCGGCCGCCGAGGCGGGGGCCGTTGGGGATGATGATCTGGGCCTTGCCCTGACGTTCGCGTTCGGATTCGTTGGCCAGTTCGTTGTAGCGCTGGATACGCGCCTTGGATTTGGCCTGACGCGCCTTGGCGCCCTGCCGCATCCACTCAAGCTCGCGTTCGAGGGTCTTTTGCTTGGACCGGTCTTCGCGGGCTTCCTGATCCAGACGTTTGACCTTTTGTTCCAGCCAGTCGGAGTAGTTGCCTTCGTAGGGCCAGGAGGTGCCGCGGTCGAGTTCGAGAATCCAGCCGGTGATGTCGTCAAGGAAATAGCGGTCGTGGGTGACGATCAGGATCGTGCCCTTGTAGGCGATCAGGTGGTTCTGCAGCCAGGCGATGGTTTCGGCGTCGAGGTGGTTGGTGGGCTCGTCAAGGAGGAGCATGTCGGGCGCTTCGAGTAGAAGCTTGCAGAGGGCGACGCGGCGCGCCTCGCCGCCTGACAGCGTCGCGACATCGGCATCATCGGGGGGGCAGCGCAGCGCCTCCATCGAAATGTCGATCTGGGCGTCGAGATCCCAGAGGTTCTGGGCGTCGATCTGGTCCTGCAGGGCGGCCATCTCGTCTGCCGTCTCGTCCGAGTAGTTCATGGCGAGTTCGTTATAGCGGTCGAGGATGGCCTGTTTGGGGGCCACGCCCAACATGACGTTCTGGCGCACGGTAAGGGCGGGGTCGAGCCAGGGTTCCTGCGGCAGGTAACCCACGCGGATGCCTTCGGCGGCCCAGGCCTCGCCCTGGAAATCCTTGTCCTGTCCGGCCATGAGCTTGAGCAGGGTCGATTTACCCGAGCCGTTGACGCCGACGACGCCGATCTTGACGCCCGGAAGGAAGTTCAGGCGGATGTTTTCAAAGACCTTCTTGCCGCCGGGATAGGTCTTGGACACGCCGTCCATGTGGTAGACGAACTGATAGCTGGCCATGGGGGTGCTCCTGATCCGAGTTTGGGCACTAGATAGCGATGCTCGGGCGCAGGGGCAATCGGTCACGGGGAATGGTTTTCGGGGTGATCGGGCCTTGTCATTCGCGGCGCCATCACCGCAAAGTGCCTGCGCCGGAACGCGGCCGGAGGAGGCGCGGGCGGCGGTCATCATCGGGGGACGGGCGGGATGCTGGGGCTGCCGGAGACGGGATGCTTTGTGGGGCGGGTCTGGCGCGAAGGCGTCGGGCCTGTGGTTGTGACGCTGCGCGGGGGGCGGGTTGTTGATGTGACGACCAAGGCCGCGCCGACGATGCGCGATCTGTTGGAAATGGCGGATCCGGTGGGGTTTGTGGCGTCAGTGGCGGGTGTGGATATCGGGTCGGTTGGTGATCTTGAGTCCGGTCAGTTGCGGATGCTGGCGCCTTGCGACCTGCAGGCGGTCAAGGCCTGTGGCGTGACCTTTGCGCGGTCGATGGTCGAGCGGGTGATCGAGGAGCGGGCGGCGGGTGATCCGGCGCGCGCCGAGGCGATCCGGGCGCGGGTGGGGGCTGTCATTGGCGAGAGCTTGCGGAACCTGAAGCCGGGATCGGCGGAGGCGGCGGAGGTGAAGCGGCTGCTCATCGCCGAGGGGCTGTGGTCGCAATACCTTGAGGTGGGGATCGGGCCGGATGCGGAGGTGTTTACCAAGGCGCAGGCGATGAGCGCTGTGGGCTATGGCGCGATGGTCGGGCTGCATCCGATTTCCAAATGGAACAACCCGGAGCCGGAGGTGGTGCTGGCGGTGGCGTCTTCGGGGCGGATCGTGGGGGTCGCGCTCGGCAATGACGTGAACCTGCGGGATGTGGAGGGGCGGTCGGCGCTGCTCTTGGGCAAGGCGAAGGATAACAATGCGGCGGCGAGTATCGGGCCGTTTATCCGGTTGTTTGACGGGAGTTTCGGGCTGGACGATGTGCGGCGGCTGGTGATCGGGCTGCGGGTCGAGGGGACGGACGGGTTTGTGCTGGAGGGGTCGTCGAGCATGGCCGAAATCAGCCGGGACCCGGCTGATCTGGTGGCGCAGACGGTCGGGCGGCATCACCAGTATCCGGATGGGCTCATGCTCTATTGCGGGACGATGTTTGCGCCGGTGAAGGATCGCGATGCGCCGGGGCAGGGGTTTACGCACCATATCGGGGACAAGGTCACGATTTCGGCGCCGGAGCTGGGGGCGCTGGTAAATACGGTGGGGCTGGCGACGGAAGCCCCGGAATGGACATTCGGCACCGCTGCGCTGATGCGCAATCTGGCGGGCCGGGGATTGTTGTGAAGGAGAGAGAGATGCTGACGGGCAAGCACCTGATTGCGGGGGAATGGGTTTCGGGCGGTAAGAAGTTCCAGTCGCAGCCCGCCTCGGGCGAGGCGCATGAGTTCAGCGCCGGGACCGTGGCGGATGTGGTCGCGGCCTGCGCAGGGGCCGAAGCGGCGTTTCCGTCCTATGCGGCCACAACGCGGGAAGAGCGGGCGGTGTTCCTTGAGCGGATCGCGGCGGAGATTGATCTGCGCGGCGCAGAGATCACGGCCATCGGGTCGGCTGAGACGGGGTTGCCAACGGCGCGGCTGGAAGGCGAGCGGGGGCGGACGACGGGGCAGCTGAAGCTGTTTGCGAGCCATATCCGCAAGGGCGACTATCTGGACCGGCGGACGGATGTGGCCCTGCCTGACCGGCAGCCTTTGCCGCGGCCGGAAATCCGGATGATCCAGCGGCCGGTGGGGCCGGTGGCGGTGTTCGGGGCGTCGAACTTTCCTTTGGCCTTTTCAACGGCGGGCGGGGATACGGCGTCGGCTTTGGCCGCCGGGTGCCCGGTGGTGGTGAAGGGTCATTCGGCGCATCCGGGGACGGCGGAGTTGGTGGCGCAGGCGGTGGATGCGGCGCGGATTGCCTGTGGGCTGCATCCGGGGGTGTTTTCGCTGGTGCAGGGCGGTAACCGGGCGGTGGGGGAGGCTTTGGTCACGAACCCGCTGATCCGGGCGGTGGGGTTCACGGGGTCGCTCGGTGGCGGGCGGGCCCTGTTCGATCTGTGCGCGGCGCGGCCTGATCCGATTCCGTTCTTTGGCGAATTGGGGTCGGTCAATCCGATGTTCCTGTTGCCTGCCGCGCTGTCGGCGCGGGGCGAGGCGATTGCCAAGGGCTGGGCCGGGTCGCTGACCATGGGGGCGGGGCAGTTCTGCACCAATCC
>JBGSWJ010000410.1:0-8727 GCA_041752495.1 Rhodobacterales bacterium | reverse complement strand
GGACGGGGCAGCGCGGGGCAAAGGGACAACCGGGCAGCATCGCGCCACCGGAACGCGGAGTGCCGGGGATCGTGCCAAGCCGCGGTGTGAGCGGGGCCGCCATCCGGGGCGTCGCGGCAAGAAGGCCCTTGGAATAGGGGTGATCGGGGCGGTCGAATAGTGCCTCGGCCGGTCCTTCCTCCATGATGCGGCCGCCGTAAAGGACGATCACGCGGTCACACAGGCGTGCCACCACGCCAAGGTCATGGGTGACAAAGATCGTGGCGGCGCCGCTTTCGGCGGCGAGTTCGGCCATGAGGTCGATCACCTGAGCCTGAATGGTTACGTCAAGCGCCGTTGTCG
Organism: Rhodobacterales bacterium; assembly: GCA_041752495.1. Lineage (GTDB taxonomy): Bacteria > Pseudomonadota > Alphaproteobacteria > Rhodobacterales > Rhodobacteraceae > JAPLPE01. The sequence goes on along the minus strand of JBGSWJ010000410.1, from coordinate 8,385 downwards.
GTTCGTCCGCAAGGAGGAGTTTCGGACGGACAAGAAGGGCCATCGCGATCATTACGCGCTGGCGCATGCCGCCCGAGAATTCGTGCGGATAGCGGCGGGCTCGACTGGCGGCGTCGGGGATGCGGACGCGGTCCAGCATGGCCACGGCAGCGCGGGCAGCATCGGAACGGGACATACCCTTGTGGACGATCAGACCCTCGGCCAGTTGGTCACCAACCCTTTGATAGGGGTTGAGCGAGGTCATCGGGTCCTGAAAGATCATCGACATGTCGACGCCGCGCACGGCGTCGAGTTCCTTCGGGCCCATCGCAAGAAGGTCTTTGCCGTCAAAGATCGCCTGCCCGGTCGCCCGTCCATTGGACGCGAGAAGGCCCATCAGGCTGAACAGGATCTGGCTCTTGCCCGATCCGCTTTCGCCAACGATGCCCAGCACTTCGCCGGGTTTGACGTTGAAGCTGACCTGGTCGACGGCCGTCACCTCGCCCCCCGGAAGGCGGAAGCGGATAGCGAGGTCGCGGACAGAGAGGAGATCAGCGTTCATTGGGGTCGAAGGCGTCCCTGAGCCCGTCGGCGATGAAATTGAGGCAAAAGAGCACGATGGCGAGAAGCGTGCCGGGCAGAAGGAGGAGGCGGATGTCGGTGTCCATCGCGGCGGTTCCGGCCTCGATCAGGTTGCCCCAGCTGGCCTGAGGTTCCTTGATGCCGATGCCAAGGAAAGAAAGGAAGCTTTCCGAAAGGATGACTTCGGGGACAAGGAGGCTGCTGTAGACGATCACGACAGAGATCGTGTTGGGCACGATATGGGTCACAACGATCTGGCGGGTGGTCATGCCCCCTGCCCTTGCGGCTTCGATGAATTCGCGTTTGGCGAGCGCCTGCGCCTGGGCGCGGACGATGACTGCGGGGGTGAGCCAGAGGGTGAACACGATGGCCGCGAAGAGCGCGATGTTGCCGCCGCCGAAGAGGAGATTCAGGAGGATGACAAGGATCACGTAGGGAAAGCCGTAGAGGATCTCGACGGCACGCATCATCAGCCCGTCGGTGCGGCCGCCGATGAAGCCTGCGACGGCACCGTAAAGGACGCCGATGACACCCGCGACGAAGGCCCCGAGAAAGCCGATGGTCAGGGAAACGCGGCCGCCTTCGAGCGTGCGGACGAGCAGATCCCGGCCGAATTCGTCGGTGCCGAACGGGTGGATCGAGAACAGGTCGACGGGCTGGGAGATGGCGTCGAAATCGGCGTCTTCGCCTGTGAAGGGAAAGAAGAAGGGGCCAAAGAAACAGGCGGCGGTGATCAGGGCGAGGATCACGACGCTGGCCATGGCGAGCCGGTTCTGACGGAACCGGCGAAACTGGAGCGACAGGGTGCTTTGCGGGCGGGCGGGAAGGGCTTCATCCAGCATGGCGCACCCGTGGGTCAAGCCAGCCGCGGACCAGATCGGTCAGGATGTTGAAGAAGATCAGAAAGGTGCCATAGACGATGGTGATCCCCATGACGAGCGGGTAGTCGCGGTTGAGGGCGGCATCGACGAAATGGCGGCCGATGCCCGGCAGGGCAAAGATCGTTTCGATCAGGATCGACCCGGTAATGATGGCGGCAGTGGCCGGGCCGAGGTAGGCGATCACCGGCAAGAGCGCGCCGGTCAGCGTGTGCCCCCGGATGACGCGCGAGGGGCCGATCCCCTTGGCGCGGGCGGTGCGAACGTAGTTTTCACGCAGCGTTTCGATCATCGCCGTCCGGGTCAGGCGCGAGATATAGGCGATGTTGGGGAGCGACAGTGCGATGACAGGAAGGACGACGGACCTCCAGCCATCGTTCCAGCCGCCGACCGGGAACCATTCAAGGCGCAAGGCAAAGAACACCTGCATGAGCGGGGCGATGACAAAGATGGGGATCGCGATGCCCGCGACGCCGATGATCCCTGCGACATAGTCGGTGGTCGTGTTGCGGCGCAGCGCCCCGGCGATGCCGAGCGAGACCCCGGCAATCGTGGCGACGATGACGGCCCAGAAGCCGATGGTCAGCGAATAGGGAAGGCCCGAGGCCAGCATGTCACCCACGGAATAATCCCGGAACCGGGTCGAGGGGCCGAAATCGAAATGCAGGATGCCCCAGACGTAGCGGGCGAACTGTTTCCAGACCGGTTCGTCGAGGTGGAAACTGCGTTCGATGTTGGCCAGCACCTCTTCGGAAATCTTGCGGTTTTTGGAGAACGGGCCGCCGGGGGCAAGGCGCATCACGAAAAACGTCAGCGTGACGAGCGCGGCCAGCGTGAGCGCGCCATCGGCGAGACGTTTGAGGATGAAGCGCAGCATGGCGGCCTCGTGGAAGTCAGGCGCGGCCGGACGGGCCGCGCCGGAACCCTGTCATTCCTTGAAGGACAGGGACTGCGAGTTGTTGTAGCCCGCGACAGATGCATCCCAGCCCACGATGTTCGGGTTCACCAGATGGCGCTGGGGAACGATCGAAATCGGGGCAAAGATGTAGTCGTCAAGCAGGATCTTTTCCGCCTCGGCCAGGGCTGCATTGCGGGTTGTGTTGTCGGGCAGGGCCGCGGCCACATCCATTGCGGCGTCGAACTCGGGCTTGACCCAGTTGTAGCCGGGCTCACCACTTGGGCGCATGTAGGCGAGGAAGGTTTCGGGCCCGGCAAAATCGCCGACAAGATTGTCTGCGAACACATCCCACGTGCCGGCATAGAAGCTGTCGAGCCAGGCTTTGCGTTCCTGCGGTTCGACGGTGGCATTGACGCCGAGCACCTGTTTCCACATGAGCGCCACGCCCTGCGCGCGGCGGGTCGAGTCTTCGGACACGGTGGCGACGATGTTGATGGTCAGCGGGTTGTCGGGGCCGTAACCGGCCTTTGCGTAAAGTTCCTGCGCCAGCGCATTGCGTTCGTCCTGGGTCATCGTGGCTTCGGCGATAGTGGGGCCCATGTAGGTGGGGTCAAAGCCGCCCGCGTAGGAGAAGGTCGGGATCGCGCCGCCCTTGACGATCTTGTTCTCCAGAACGTCCCGGTCGATGGCAAGCGACAGGGCACGGCGGAGGTCGATGTTCTGGAAGGGTTCGCGGGTCAGGTTGAAGCTGTAGTAGACGATTTCTGTCGAAGGGGCGATCTGGACCACGTCAGGCATGGATTCCTTGAGCGGTTCGATCTGGTTGAGGGGGATGTCATAGGTCACGTCGATCTCGCCCGCCTCGAACCGGCGGAGTTCGGTCGCGACGTCTTCGGTCACGTGATATTTGACCTGTTCGATCTTGACGTTGGCGGCGTCCCAGTAGTTGGGGTTCTTGGTCAGCAGCACATGGCTTTGCGGCACGACCTCGGTGATCGTGTAGGCACCATTGGACACGACATGGGCCGGGTCGATGAACACGCCGGGGCCGAATTCGTTCACGCTGGGCGAATGCAGCGGGGCCATCGCGAAAGAGCCCATGATGTCGAGCATATGGGGCGCCGGGGTCAGCATCGTCACGACAACGGTGCGGTCGTCGGGGGCGGTGACGCCAAGGACCGAAGGATCGGTCGTTTCGCCATTGGCAAGTTCGGCTGCGCCGGGGATCTGGATGACGGAGGTGAAGTAATAGCCCTTTTCGGACGCCGTTTCAGGGTTCAGCGTCCGCAGGACACCGTTGACGAAATCCTGCGCGACAAGGGTATCGCCATTGGACCATTTCAGCCCCTCGCGCAGGTGGAACGTGTAGGTCAGGCCGTCTGCGCTCATCTCCCAGCTTTCGGCGGCGCCGGGGATCACGCTGCCGTCCTGGGCGAAGGTGATAAGACCTTCATAGGCGTCGGACTGAATCCAGCCGGCGGCGGCGTCGAAATTGACATGGGGGTCGAGCGAGGACCATTCGGACCCAACACCCCGGTCAAAGATACCATCCTCTGCCAGCGCCGGTCCGCCGAAGGAGAGGGCCAAGCCGAGGATACAGCCTGCGAGCCCCTTTCCGATTTTGCCGATCATGTTGCAACTCCCTGTTCTTGTTTGGTCTTGTTCTGTTCAGTCTGACATCAGGTCGCCCGACCTGACGATTGTGTCGCCCGCGATCTGGCAGAGGCTTTGCCCGCGCAGGCAGGACCGCCAGAGTTCCACGCGGAACAAAAGGCCCGTGACGGGGGCGGTGAAAGGGAGCCTTTGGCGGCTGACGGGGTCGGTGACGTGGCCGAGAGTCTGGCCCGCGGTGACCTCTGCCCCGACCGGGACGGCCCAAGTGACGATGCCGCCTTGGGGGGCAAAGACCTCGGGCGCGCCGCCAAGGGGGAGGTGGCGGGCGTCGGGGTGCCGGGGTGTGGCGGTGCCGGTCAGGGCGCCGATGCCGGTCAGGAATGTGACAAGGTTGGCGGCGTCCTGTGCGGCTGTGGCATCGTCCACGTCGAACTGGCCGCGGTATTCGAGCGTTGTAGAAAAGCAGGCGGCGGGGATCGGGTGGCTGTCGCCGAAACGGGCGCGGAGGGCGGCCCAGGGGGCGGTGTGGGCTTCGTCAAAGGCGTTACCGCCGGAAACGTCCTGGATCAGGGCAAGCGATGCGCCGGTGCTTTGGCAGAGTAGTTTCGTGATCTCGGGCCGGGCGGTCGATGCGTAGAGGTGGAGGATGGCGAAGTGGTCGCAATGGAGGTCGAGAACAAAATCGGCATCGTGGGACCATTTGAGCAGGGCGATGCGGAGAGACTGGATTTCGGTTGTGGCCGGGAGGCGTTCCAGAGCGCTGGCAAAGGCCTGACGGATGAGGGCGGCGTTTCCGGCGGGATCGTCGGTCAGGCGGTTTTCAATGTCTTCGGCGGCAAGGGCTGCCAGATCGGGGTAGTGGCGGTTGAAGTTCTGGAGGCTTTCGAGGTCTTGGCGCCCTTGCGGTTTGTGGGCGATCCAATGGCCCAGGCCGATGGGATTGGCGAAGGGGACGACCGAGATTTCGCCGGTGATCCGGCCTTCGGCTTCGGCCGCATCGAGAAGCGTCATCAGGTTATGGGCGACGATGGGGCCGGGCATTTCGTCGGCGTGCAGGCCAGCCTGAATATAGATTTTGGGCCGTGAATCGGGCCTGCCCCAGACATGGCGGGTGAGCGACCGGGCTGTGCCGGGGCTGTCTGCGGGAAGAGCTACGGTTTCGGTGCGCAAGGGCGGCTCGTCGTGTGGTCAAGCATTGCGGGATACAGTCGGCGGTGGCCTTTGCGCCTGTCAAGGATGCCCTTGGGGCAGGTCCTTTGGTTGGCCCCGGCGATCATGTGAGGGGCCCGAGGATGGGTTCGAGGAGAGTTATGCAGGACTGGCGGGCCTGGGCCGGTGTGATGCGGTCGGGGTCGATGCACTGTTCCAGCCAAAGGCCGTCGACGAGGCCGATGACCGAAGTGGCGAGCATGTCGGCGTCAAGCGCCAGCCCACGATCGGCGGCGCGCCGGGCAATCGCCTGACGGACGGTATCGCGGTAAAGGCCGTAGTTCTGCCGGTGCGCGGAGCGAAGCGCCGGGTTCGAGGTGGTTTCACCCCAGAGGGCGAGCCAAATGTTGAGCGTTTCGGGCGCCGTGTTTTCGGCCGCAAAGATGCGGTCAATTAGGGTCGGCAGATCGAGCGGGTTGCCTGCGGCATCGGGTGCGATGCTGTCGAGCATGGGTTTGTAGGCGGCCTCGTACACGGCGGCGAGGAGGAGATCACGGGAACCGAAGTGGTGGGCGATCAGGCCACGCGAGACGCCGGCCTCGCGGCTGATGTTGTCAACGGTAAAGCCCCCGATGCCGCCGCGCGCAAGGCAGGCCAGACCCGCCTCGATCAGCATGGCGGCGCGGACCTCGCTTGTGTAGCGACGGAAACGGGGGGCGGCGGTCATGGGCGGGGCCTAGAGCATGTCACGGGGGATCTTTTCCTGCCATGTGCGGTGAAAGATCTGGCTCCCGTTTTCTGTTAGGGTCAGTTCGGCGGTGTAGTGAAAATACTGCGCGTCGCAGGCCAGGCGGCTGGTGCTGTGGTGGCCGATGGTCGTGTCGGCGCGGATGAGTTCCACGGTGTATTCGGTTGAAAGGACGGCGGAAAGCGGGTCGCCGTCGGTGATTTCATACCGGGCGTGGCCAGCCGAGGTAGTGGTGAAGCCGATGTCGTCAAAGGTGACGGCATAGGTCCAGCGGGGGAAATCGACGGTCATCTTGCCCGACAGAAGTTCGCGGATGACTCGGCGGGGATGGGTTGGGGCGATGGAGGTTGTCGTCGTGGGCGTGGAGGCCGCAGCTTCGGGCGGGGGAAAGGGGCGCAGGGTGGCATCGCCGGGACTGGGCGGGCGGATGGGGAGGGTGAGCCAGCTTTCCCTGCAGTCGAGCGTGATTGTGGCGAGTTCCGGGGAGGGCCAGGCGATGGGCCAGTAGGTGGTGGAGAGCGAGACGGCGATCCGGTGGCCGGGCGGGAAGGCATAGGCGGTGTCGTCAAGTTCGACGGTGGCGGTATAGGTCTGGCCGGGGAACAGGGCGGTCGGGTGTTCGTGGCTGTCGCGGTGGGTCAGGTTCAAGAGGCCCACGGTCACGCGGGTGGAGGCGCCGTTCGGGGCCACGTCGTTCAGTCGGACGGCAATGAGCGCCTGTGGTTTGTCGCAGGTGAAAGTGATGCGCAGCGTGGCCGCCCCAAGGATTTCGGTGGGTGCCTCAAGGGGTTCGGTCACAAAAACAAGAGAGCCGGCGTCGTCTTCCCTCTGGTCGGGAGGCCAGTCGGCGTCTTCGCCGTAGCGGCCGATTTCGCCTGCCGTCAGGCCGACCCAGAGCGGTGAGCAGATGCTGCGCTGGCCGGGGTGCGGGTCTGGTCGGAGGGTTCCGGCGGGCGAAAGGTAGTGGCGGGCGGGGATGATCCGGGGCGAGGGCCAGTGGTCTTCGCCAACCCAGCGCCCTGCCCTTTCGGTATAGCAGGTCTGGGGCGGCACGGCATCCTGCATCCAGGCGCGGAGCAAGGGTTCGTCCATGATCCCGGTGTCCTGCCCCTTGAGCCAGTGGTCGCACCAGCGGAGCGCCTCTTGCAGCCAGCCGATGGCGGGGCCGACGGTGACGTCATGGGGGAAGGAATGGGCCCAGGGGCCGATAAGGCCACGGCGGGGCACGGAGAGGCCGGCGAGAAGGCGCGGAATGCTTTCGGAATAGTTGTCGGCCCAGCCCGAGACGGCATAGACGGGGACCTTGATGGCGCTGAAATCTTCGCATACCGAGCCCTGTTTCCAATAGGCATCGCGGCGCTGGTGACGGAGCCAGATCAGGCCCCAGGGATCATTCGCCTGCATCCGGGCAAGCCATTGATCGCGCCAACTGTCACCGACGATGGCCGGGTCGGGGGGCAGGTCATTGCTGGCCACCATCGTAGCCGACCAGTCCAGATTGTCCTTGGACAGGCAGCCGCCGATGTAGTGGACATCGGTCGCGTAACGGTCATCGGTCGAGCCGACGGTGATGATGGTTTTCAACGCCGGGGGCTGGCGGGCGGCGATCTGGAGGCCGTTGAAGCCGCCCCAGCTGATCCCGATCATGGCGACCTGACCGTCGCACCAGTCCTGCGCAGCGATCCAGGCGATGGCTTCGCAGCCGTCCGTCTGTTCCTGCACGGTGTATTCGTCGTGGTAGAGCCCTTCGCTGTCGCCCGAGCCGCGGATGTCAAGGCGAAGGCAAGCATAGCCGTGACCGGCAAGGTAGGCGTGCATCGCCTGATCCCGGGCGCGGGTGCCGTCGCGGAGGCGGTAGGGCAGGTATTCAAGAATGACGGGATAGCGCCCTGCCCCCTTGGGCCGCCAGAGTTTCGCAGCGAGGCGGGTTCCGTCAGGGAGAGGAATCCACAGAGGCTCGATTACCTCAGCCTCATGCGGAAAGTCTGTACGGATTGTGACCATGCCCACTCTCGTCCTGTTGAACGATCATGCAACAAGGTCGGGGCGCGATGCAAACCTTTCTTGGAGGGGGGGGGGGGGGGTGCGGGGGGGGGTCGGCGGGACGAGGCTTGACGGTGGATCGGAGGCAATCTTATTGTACGGATGTTCAGCAAGGAAATGCCGATGACCCGCAATCCCCGCTATGACGTTCTGTTCGAACCAGTGCGGATCGGGCCAAAGATCGCGCCCAATCGTTTCTTTCAGGTTCCACATGCGAGCGGTATGACAAACGCCGCGCCGCATGTCCGGGCGGCGTTCCGGGGGATGAAGGCCGAGGGCGGCTGGGGTGTGGTCTGCACCGGGGCCTGCTCGGTTGATCCGTCGTCCGATGACAGCCCGTTTCCCTTTGCGAGCATGTGGGACGAGGCGGATGTACGGTCACATGCCGTGATGACCGAGGCGGTCCACCGGCATGGTGCGCTGGCGGGGGTGGAGTTGTGGCACGGGGGGGCGGCTGCGGTGAACCGCACGTCGCGCCTGCCGGGGTTGTCGCC
>JBGSWJ010000409.1:0-2600 GCA_041752495.1 Rhodobacterales bacterium | reverse complement strand
ACGCGCTCGGGCAGCACGTCACCGCGCAGGGCGGTGGCGGGCAACGCCGAGAGCCGCGCGTGCAGCGCGGCGAGGATGGTTTCGCGAGGAGTGGGCAATGATCTTGAACCTTCGACTAGCTTCGACGGTCAAAGCTGGATGTTTCGACTGGCGTTTTCTGGAAAACTAAGGCCACTAAAGACTCTGGCAGCTACGATTGGGAGGAACGATGAAGCAGTCGGACGTTGATGAGGCACTTGCAGTCCTTTACTTGCGTCTGAACGGGTACTTCACCACAGGGCTAATCATTCACTCAGCCGAGCATGGACAAGCCACGACAGAAGTGGACTGCGTTGCTATCCGAATGCCGAACCATAAACAGACTGATCGGGTTGTAGGTGATGCGCCTTTCCTGGCGATCGAACCCGGATTAACCGATTTGATTATCTGCGAAGTCAAAAGCGACGCCTCGAACGTTGCCTTTAACAATCCACTCAAGACAAACCGGCAGGCGATTGAGGCACTTCTTGAGTGGAGCGGGGTACACTCCAATGCCGGCATCGCAAGCGTTGCAGAGAGAGTTCAGCCGCTCTTCTCGGACGACGCCAATATCGAGCAAGTCATTTCAGGTATCGTAGACGAAGGTGTGCGCGTTCGCGGGTTACTGTGCTGCCCAACCAGCGCCCCCGGCAACGGTGCTCATTGGCTATTGGATGGGACCGAAATACTCCAGTATGCCGAGGAATGCTTTAACCCAGCTGAGCGACGCCAGACTTGTTCCGTCCGCTACAATTTCCAGCAGTGGAGTTACCCACTTAGCTGGGTTGTCACGTGGATTAAGGACAAGAAACGCCAGACCCCAACGACCATTGATGAGTTGTACAACCATTTGGACGTTATTCGCCAAGTATAGTCCTAAAGCCTTTCCTCTGCCCAGAACGCCACAATCAGCCCTGGAACATCGTCCGCCACCCGTTCGGCATCCCGCGCCAGATCCAAGCGCTTCGGCAACTTGACCTGCGGCACCAGCAGGAAGATCGGCGCTGTGACGACGCCCCGTCCAGTTTTCGACTTTGACGCCACGGCGCGACCCTTGGTGTTCAACCGCCCCTCCGCCACCAGCAAGCTCGGGCCACGGCGGCGGTAGATGAACCGCAGGCGCAGACCGGTGCGGCGTTCCCAGTCGCCGGGGGTGATCCGGCCGCCGCGCGTGGACTTGCCTGCCGCTGGCGTGGGGATCGCCAGCCAGAACCCGTTTTTCGAGCGGATCAGCGGGCCGGTGTCATGCGCGCCAATGATCACCGGCGCGTTCGACCAGACCAGCGCCGCCGCGTTCAGGCTCTCGCCTGACTTCGGGAAGTTGGCAGAGCGGATCGAGTTGGCGAGGCGTGTGCCCAGACCAGCACCAGTGATCTGACCGCGCCAGGCGGATTTCAGGCCGGTGCCGGCCTCGCGCATGGCGGCGGTGACTGCGCGCTCCCCGGCAGCGACCTCGGCCGCCATCAGGGCGACGATGTCAGGATCGATGGCGAGTTTCAGTTTCACGCTGGCCTCAGATCGACGGTCCAGACCAGCCGTTCCCGGTCTCGTACCGGTTCGCCCTGAATGAGAAAGGCGTCCCCGCCAATCTCGATCCGGTCGCCGGGGCGCGGGTGCGGCACCTCGGCCACACGCAGGTCGACACGGGTCGTTTCTGACCAAAGCCGGGCATCGCCGAATTCACTGACAGCGTCCGGCCGCCGGACAACGGCGCGGACAAGCACGGGCGCGCCGCCATCGGATGTGTAGATCGCCTCAACGCCGATGTTGGGATCGGCGAAGAGCATCTCGATGGCGGCGGCAAAGGCGTTCATCACGTCCGCCGCGCGGACCGCAGCACCTGCGGACGGGTGCAGATCGGCAGCGGATTGCTTTCGATCTCGAGCCGAACCCATTCGTCGCGGTCGCGGTCGGGGATCATGCGGGCATAGAGCGGCTGGCCCAGAGTGTTGACCGTCTCGAAGGTGTCGGCGGGGGCGTGGTAGATCTCGAACAACCCGTCGACGGCTTCGGGGTAGAACACCGCCTTGTCGGTGGCGACGCCAAAGCCCGCCCCACCCCGGTAGCGGCGGAAGGTGATGCCGCCAAAGCTGACCTCGTCGGCGATGCGCGAGCGCAGGTCGGCGGCAGCGGCGGTGTTGAGGTAGGTCTCGCGCACCTCCTTGTGCGCCACCAGATCGGCGAAGAAGGCCGAGCCGCATTCGGCACGCAGCGCGATGGCGCCGGTTGCAAGGCCGCCCATGGTATCCTCGACGCCTTCGATCAGCGCCTGGCAGCGCTTGCGCAGTGCACCGGACGCCGGTGTGGCATTGTCGAGGTCGAAGTCCACTTCCGCTGCCGGGGCGATGCCGAACTCGGTGAAGTAGTTCACCACCGTCGCACCATCGCGCGGGTCTTTCACCAGCCCCTGGATGCCGTTGAAGAGGTGGTACTCGAAGGTAGTCTCGGCGTCGTTGCGCAGGCGGCCCAGCTTGCGGGCGACTTCAGCCTGGACCTGCTGGGTGGCAGACTCGCTGCCAAAATCCCGGACCTGCTGGATTTCAGAAGCCCAGATCACGTCCTGTTTCTTGAACTGGCGGCAG
>JBGSWJ010000408.1:0-11463 GCA_041752495.1 Rhodobacterales bacterium | reverse complement strand
GCGTTGACGGTGATCGCCTGCCCGGCGTGCGCCGCATCGACACAGCCTTGCAGCATGGACACCCGGGCGCGGGTGTGACGCGCAACCTCATGCGGGCCATAAAGATAGCCCAAGCGGACGACATGCGTTTCGCAGACACCCGTCAGCGCGCCCGGGACGAGCACCTCGCCCGCCTTCTTGGCGGCGGAATAGGGGCCTTCGGCGGTCGCGGCGTCGGCGTCGGTCAGGTTCGGCGACCCATCGGTTTCGCCGAACACGCCCGAGGAGGAGAGAAACACAAAGGCACGCGGCCTTGTCCGGCCCGCATGGCGCAGCATGGCCAGCAGCGGCACCATATTGGCCGTGACATGCTCTGCCTCGGTCATCCCCATCGCGGCGGGATTGGTCGTCAGCGCCGCCGCATGGATCATCACATCGGCTTGGGGCAGATCGCGCAGGGCAAGATCGCCCTGCGTCAGGTCAGCCTCGATCAGCGTCACGCCCGACAGGCGGGCACGGGTGGCTGTATCGAAGGACAAGTCAAGGCCCGTGACCCCGGCACCCTGGCTTGCAAAGCCAGCGGCAAGGGCGCTTCCGACAAAGCCCCCTGCTCCGGTGATGAGGACACGGGTCTGGCTCATGCGTTCAGTTCCGCGATGCTGGCGGGGTCGAAATCGGCAAGGCTGCGGGTGTGTTCGGAGATGAGGTGGACGGCTTCGTCCACGTCATGCGCTTCGAGGGCGCGGACGATGGGCGGGTGGTTTCCGGCGATATCAACAAGGTTGGGCTGGGCGGTGTTGCGCAGCGCCATGATCTGGTGGATGCGCAGGTAAAGGCTGTTCCAGAGGGTCAGCAGCAGATCATGGTCGGACAGGCGGATGAGGGTGCGGTGGAATGCCTCGTCTGCCGCTGTCAGCTTTTCCCGGTCGCCTTCGGCGGCGGCCTGTTCCATGGCGCGGCAATGCGTCCAGAGGGCATCGACGGGGCGGCCATATTCGAGGATGCGGCGCACAGCCATGACCTCGAACACTTCGCGCAGGTTGTAGGTCTCTTCGACCTCGCGCGCTGTCAGCGGTTTGACGCGCTTGCCCTTGTAGGCCACCGTTTCGACCAGACCGTCGTTTTCAAGGATCTGGATCGCCTCGCGGATCGGCGCGCGGCTCACGTTCATCTGGTCGGCCAATGCCGTTTCAACAAGCACCGCGCCGGGGCGCAGCTTGCCTGTGATGATGGCCCGGCGCAGCATGTCTGCGATCTGGACGCGCAACGGCGTCTGTTCGATCGGCATGATATCTGCCGCCAGGGCAGGACCGTTAAGTGGGTCAGACACTCGAAACTCCCTCAAAGCAAAGCGATTTGGCCTGCGCAATCCTGTCCTGATGGGCAGGTCCGATGGCCATAAGCGGCGGACGGACATAGGCATAGCCGGGGTCGTTCAGACGGGCCGCGACCGTGGCCTTGATGCCGGGGATGAGCGGGATCGATTCAAAGATCGACCGGATTGCGCCAACACGGGCCAGAAGATCGGCCTCGGCCGGGGTGCCAAGGCCCCGGATCAGCGCCATGATGCCGCGCACGTTGACGTTCGCGCTCGCACTGATGCACCCTGCCCCGCCCGCCTGCACGTTTTTGACGAGAAGCGATTCTGAGGCGGAATAGCTTTCCAGTTCGGGAAACGCGGCAATGACGCTCGCCGTGTTGTCCCAGTTGCCAGAAGAATCCTTCAGCCCCACCACCGACTTCGGATAGGCTTTGAGCAGCCGTTCGATGAGGCCGAGCGTGATCGGCACGCCCGTCATCTGAGGAATGTGATACAGGTAAAGCCGAAGCTTCTCGGACCCGACCCCTTCGATCACCGCCGCGAAACTGGCAAAGACGCCATCTTCGGACAGCGGTTTGTAATAGAACGGCGGCAGGGTCAGGGTGCCAAGGCAGCCCAGTTCGACGGCATGACGGGACAGCGCGATGCTATCGGGCAAGGCGCTGCAGCCGGTGCCTGGGATCAGGCGGCCTGCGGGGATACCGGCGTCAACCAGCGCCTCAAGCGCCTCCATCCGTTCGGCCACGGACATGGAGTTCGCCTCGGAAGTGGTGCCGAAACAGGCAAGCCCATCAGCGCCATCTTCGAGCAGAAGCCGTGAATGGGCGATGAAGCGTTCGGTATCGACCGAAAGGTCGGCCCGGAACGGTGTGATCGCGGGGACGAAAAGGCGGGGTCGGTAGGTCATGCGGTAGTTCCCGTCAATTCGGTCTGAGCGTCAAGGATGGTAAGCGGCGGGATCGCCGCGAAAACATCGTCGTCGGGCGCGCCGCGCCACATGAGGACGGCGAATTGCGCGTCATGGTCGAGGACGGTGATGCCTGCGTGCCATACGCCGGGGCGGTAGATCACACCCATCGTGCCGGGCATGACGACGGTCATGGCCTTTGGCGCATCCGGCCGTCCGGCGGCGTCAGAGGGCATGACCGTCACAAGGTAGCGGCTGACGTTCAGCGGTACAAAGGCCTGTGCAGCATGGGGGTGGTTTTCGACCTGCGTCAGCACATGCGGCAGAGCCGAGGCGGCGACGGCGTTGATGTGGAATTGCAGGGACAACCCCGCCACGGGGGCTAGCCAGTCACTGTAAAGCCTACGGTCACCGCTTTTCGCGGGGCCGGTCACGAAAGAACCAAAGGCCGAAAATGCTGCTGCGTCAGGGGGAACGGGGACGATCCTCATGCGGCCTCCCCCGGATAGGGAATGGCCTTGCGCCAATGCGCGGCGAGTTCGCTGCGGCGACAGACCCAGACATCGGACCGCCCCGCAAGGTGATCCAGAAACATCTGCAGCCCCAAAGCCCGGCCCGGATGGCCCACAACGCGGGTGTGCAGGCCAACGGACATCATCCGCGTTTGATCCTCGGATAGGAGCATGTCCAGACTGTCGATCAGGAATTCGCCAAAAGCACGGCCAGTGACCAGGGGTCCGCCCACCAGCTTGGCGTCATTGGTCGCAAGCGAATAGGGCACCACCAGATGCCCCTTGCCCGCGACCGTCACCCAATAGGGCAGTTCGTCATTGTAGGCGTCGCTGTCAAAGGCAAAGCCGCCGTGTTCCACCACTAGCCGCCGCGTATTGGGGCTTGGCCCATAGCGGCAATACCAGCCCTCCGGCGCACGCCCGAGCGTCTGCATGAGCGAGGCATGGGCGCGGGCGATGTGGTCGCGCTCGGTCGCCTCATCCAGCAGGTAATGTTCGATCCAGCGCCAACCGTGGCAGACCACGTCCCAATCGGTGCCCGCGATCGCCTTGGCCACCTCGGCATTGCGCTCCAGCGCCAGAGCCGAGGCAAAGACGGTCAGCGGCAAGCCCCGCGACTGAAACAGCCGGAACAGCCGCCAGAACCCCACGCGCGAGCCATATTCGAACATGCTTTCCGCCGCGAGATCGCGGAGGCCCGCGGGAACCCGCGCCTGTGCCACCTCGGTCAGGGCTGTATCAGACCTCCCGTCCCCGTCGCCGAAACTGTATTCCGACCCTTCCTCGTAGTTCAGGACGAAATTGACCGCGACCCGCGCACCGTTGGGCCAGACGACATCCGGCGGGTTGGCACCATATCCGGTCAGGTTTCGCGGGGTGCGGAGCATGCCTCTCAGTCCCGCGTGCCCGAAACTTTGCAGAAGAAGCAGCACCAGTCGCCGGTCTGCACATTCGGCAGGGCCCGCAGGCCAAAGAACATGCCATCCGCAGGTGCTTTAAGTTCGGCTAGCACATCCCCGAAAATACTCACGATTTTGGCCAGCGGATCGCCCTTTTTCATCATCGTCAGGAATTCAACGCCCGGCGCGGGAAGAAATATGCCCGAGGCCGAGGCCAGCAGCGCCTCCTGCTCTCCGATATAGCGGGGGAACGGGTATTCCGCCTTGCCCGGATACATCTTGTAGTGCCGCAGGATGTTGATGATCGAGTCGGCCAGTTCCCGGCCCACGCGAGCAAATTCCTTGGGCGAGGTGGCGGAACGGCCGCCCAGTTCCACCGTGATCCCGACCTTGCCCAACTCCTTCATATAGGCCATCGGGCTGCCCTTGGGCAGGAAGTTCGACATGATGCAGCCCCAGCCGGGGCCCATTGCGGTGGCGAGTTCGACGGACGCCGGGGTTTCATCGACAAAAATCGCCTTGGCGAGATAGCTATGCGCGCCGCCCGAATGGATCGAGATTTCAAAGTCCGCCACCGGCCCCATTGCGGCGGCATGGGCCGCCGCAATGCGGTCGGACAGGTAGCCTTTGGCATTGCCCGGATAAATCCGGTTCATGTCATAGCTGAACGTATCCAGCGGGTTGCCCCGCTGGGCTGCCTCGAACGCTGGCACGTTGAGGACTGGGCACATGACGAGGGTGCCGGAAAGCTGTCCCGGGTCCACTTCGGCCAGCGCGATCTGGCAGGCGAGCGGCCCTTCGGGTTCGTCGCCGTGGATCGCGCCGTTGACCCAGAAGCAGGGGCCGTCGTTCGCGCCGTTCACGATGACGACGGGGATTTCCAGCGGCGTGCCGCCCGCGAGTTTGGTGACGGGAATAGCGCCCCGCACCACCTGCCCCGGTTCTGCAACTGCCGTGCCGACGGTTATGGTCTTGCCAGCCATGTCAGATCCCCTTGAAGGCTTCGTATTCTTTGAGTTGTTCGGGCGTGTAGACCTGCATGAACTCGATCTCGATCCCGCCTGCATCGTTGTCGAGGAAGGCAACCCAGCCTTCGGGATGGGGATGCGAGCCGTATTTCTGGCAGGACTGGCAGATGCGGAGTGTCGCGCCCTTCTCCTGCGCATGGGCAAGGGCGGCGTCGATGTTGTCGACCTCGTAACAGATGTGGTGCAGCCCTTCGTGCCCGCGCGCGTCGATCCATTTGGCAAAACGGCCTTCCGGGTCCATCGATTCGCACAGCTGGTATTCGATGCCGCCAAGGTTGAAGAGTGCCACCTTGTTCTTTGATTTCGGGTAGATTTCGATCTTGGTATCCGCAGGCACATCCAGGAACCGCGAATAGGTTTCCAGCGCCTTGGCCGCATCGCGCACGCCAAAGGCCATATGCTTGATCCCGATCACATTGGGGTTGTCGGTCTTTTTCATCTGGCCCTCTCTCAGGCGGCTTCGCGGCGGATGCTGTCGACGACAGATTTCATCCGGCTCATGGCTTCGGGGATGCGGTGGGTGGTCAGCGACATGCGGACGAAATCGTCGGTATAGTCGCCATAGATGCCACCCGGATACATCATGACCCGCCCCTCGCGCAGAAGGCGCTCGCAAAAGCCGGTGGCACCGATCCCGACGCTTGAGACATTCGCATAGATGTAAAACGCACCCTGCGGTTCGGCGTAAGGAATGCCCATGTCGTTCAGCGCGGCGCACAACTGCTGGCGGCGGGTGTCATAGGTCTGCCGCATCTCCTCGACACAATCCTGCGGGCCGGTCAGCGCGGCCAGCGCAGCGTGCTGGCTCACCGCAGCGGTCGAGATGGCAAAGGCATGGTTGATTTCGGCCAGCGCGGGGATCAGATCTGGCGGGCCCGCGAAGTAGCCGATCCGCCAGCCGGTCATGGCATAGGCCTTGGACATCCCCGACAGGGTGATGGTTCGTTCAAACATCCCCGGCAGGGCGGCGACGGGCTGCACCGTGTGGTTGCCATAGGTCAGGCGGGCATAGATTTCGTCGGAAATGACGATCAGATCATGCTTTTTCGCCACCTCGGCGATCCGCCTGACCTCATCCGGCGGGGTGACGGTGCCGGTCGGGTTGTTGGGGTTGATCAGGACCAGAATTTTCGACTTCGGCGTGACATGCGCCTCGACCATCTCGGCCGTGACGCAGAAATTCGTGGCCATCGACGTACGGATATGGACGGTTTCCGCGCCGGCAAGTTCGGCGGCCTGATGATAAGGGTTATAGCCCGGACAGGGCACCATGATCTCGTCGCCCGGATTCAGGAGGGCCAGTGCAATGATGAACATTGCCTGCTGCCCGCCCGGAGTGACGACGATGTTTTCGGGCGCGTAATCCGCCCCGCCATAGGCGCGGATATTGTCGGCAATCGCCTGCCGCAACGGTGGGATGCCAAGGGGGTGGGTGTAATGCGTGGCCCCGTTGGCCAGCGCCTCCTGCCCGGCCTTGATGATATGCGCTGGGGTATCCAGATCGGGGTCGCCGCGCCCCAGCTTGATCACGTCGGTCAGACCGTCGGCAATGTCGGTCATCCGGGTGATCAGATGCGCGTCCTTGAGCTTGACACGCGAGGCGAGGCGAGATGAACCGTCCATCCTAAACCCCATATATTTCTGCATATTTCGCGTTCAGATGCGCGATATAGGGGGCGGGGTCGAGCTTGCGTCCCGTGGACCGCACGAGAAGCTCGTCCCGCCCGTACCGCCGTCCGTGGCGATGCACATTCTCGGTCATCCATTCCCGTAGCGGCGTGTATTCGGCCCGCGCCATCCCGGCCGCTACGGCGCTGTCCTTGTTGGCCGCCTCAAAAAGCTGGCCCGCCATAACATTGCCGATAGTGTAGTTGCAGAAGGTGCCGATCTGCCCCACCGACCAATGCACATCCTGCAGCACGCCACGCCGGTCATCGGGCACATCAAGGCCAAGGTATTCCTTTATCTTGGCATTCCAGGCCTCGGGCAGGTCCTTGACGGCCAGCGATCCGTCAATCAGCGCGGCTTCGATATCGACGCGCAGCATGATGTGGAAATCATAGGTCAGCTCGTCCGCCTCGACCCGGATGAAATCGGGCTTCACCCGGTTTACGCCGCGCCAGAAGGTTTCGGCGTCCACATCGGCAAGCTGTTCCGGGAAGGCATCCCGCGCAGCACCGAAATTGAGTTCCCAGAACTGACGGCTGCGGCCCACCTGATTTTCAAACAGGCGCGACTGGCTTTCATGCGCGCCGAAACTGACGCCCGACACTGCATAAAGGCCCACAAGATCGGTGGCCAAGGGCGTCCGAACATAGGCCGGATCGCTGTACTGCTCATAAAGCGCATGGCCCGCCTCGTGCAGCGTGCCGAACAGGCTTCCCGGCATCCAGTTTTCAACGACGCGGGTGGTGATGCGCACGTCATTGCGGGTGAACGACACCTCGAACGGGTGAACTGTCAGATCAAGCCGCCCCCGGTTCAGATCATAGCCCAGTTTTTCTGCCATCTTGAGGCCAAATGCGAGTTGCTGGTCTGCCGGGAAATGGCGCTGGAGGAAATCGATCCGCGGGCTGTCCTTGCTCTGGATCGCGCGGAGAAGCGGCAACATCCCGGCGCGCAGGCTGGCGAACAGGGGGCGCAGGGTTGCCACTGTCTCGCCGGGTTCAAAGCGGATCATCAGCGCGTCATAGGGGTGTTCGGCGTAACCGATATGCTCAGCCGCCTCGCGGTTGGCAGCGACGATCTTTTCCAGATGCGGGCGGAAGGCTTCGAAATTGCTCTCTGCGCGGGCGTGGGCCCAGATCTCGTGCCCGATGGACCCAAGCTCGGCCTGACGGCGGACAAGCTCGGATGGAATGCGAAGGTGATAGTCGATCGCCTCGCGCACCTGTTGGCACATGACCCGTTCAACGGAATCGGCCGGATGACCTCCAACTTCGGCCTCAGCCCCGTCGAGAAGGCTGCGCGTGCTGTCGGAAACCAGAAGATCGCGGGCCATGACGGACAGGGTGGCAAGCTGTTTTGCCCGCGTCTCGGCCCCACCGGGTGGCATCTTAGTCAGGGCATCCCAATTCAGGATGGATTTGGCGTTGAGCAGGTCATTGACCTGACCCATCCGCTCTAGGAATGCCGCGTAACCCATTGTCAGGACGTTCTTCCCTTGGCTTTGGCCTGTGCCGCGCTGGGCCGTCAGGTTCGGTAAATTGTATGTTGTCGACAATCGACAAAGCAACTATCGTTTGAGTCGAGCGCGGTTGTCAAGGCGACTTTGCCCCAAGCCGCAGATCACCGATACAACCGGGGGACGAAATGACGGACAGCCTCCAATGGAACGTGGACGATCTGATCGAGATGGCCGTAACAGGCCAGGTCAGCCAGCCCACGATGCGCCCGAATGGCTATATCCACTGGCCGGATGGCCGTGCGGCGGTGCTGCCCGGCATGTCGGGGATTGCCTACAATGCCCGCGTCGGCGACCGCGCCTTTGGCTGGGCGGGGGACCATGTGGAGCCGGGAGTCTCGATCGCGCACAGCGATGAGAAATGTGATTTTGCGCTGCATTACCTGACCTGCATCGGGAACGAGGCGACGGTGATGACGGGTCTGGCCAAGGGGGCCAAGGGGATTGTCACGGGCGAACATGCCCGGCTTCTGGTCGATTTCGCGCCTGATGTGCTCGACAATCTGATGATCGGCGACACGATCCAGATCCGCGCCAAGGGGCGCGGGATCACATTGCAGGGCTGGCCCGAGATCGAGTTCAAGAAGACCTCGCCCGCCTTGGCGCAGGCCTATGGGCTGCGGGTGGAGAACGGGCAGTTGATCTGCCCCGTCGCGATGGAACTGCCCGCACGGATCATGGGATCGGGGGCGGAACTGAATGCGGAGTATGTCGATCAGGATCTGATGTCGGGCGACAGGGCGCTGATGGCGGAACTGGGGATCGACCAGATGCGGCTGGGTGACCTGATCGCGATCCGGGATGTGGATCACCGTTTCGGGCGGTCCTATTCCAAGGGGATGGTGGCGATCTGCCTGTGCATTCATGGGGATAGCGTGATGACGGGCCACGGGCCGGGGATCCTCACACTCATCACGGGGCCGGCTGACAAGCTGGGATTCGTCATCGCACCCGGCGCCAATATCGAAACCTTTGCCAAGGTCGGAGCGTAAGATGCTGAACACCAACCATGCCGATCTTGTCGCCGTCTCGGTCGCGGGGGCCATCGTGCATCCGGGCTTTCCGGGGCTGCCGGCGGAACCCTATCGCCTGTCATCCGGCGGGCGGCCCTTCCTGCTGCCGACTTATGGCGGGATCGTCTATAACGTGAGCGTGGGCGACCGCGCCTTTGGCTGGGCCGCCGACTGCATCCATCCGGGCGTGTCGATCCGCCAGGCCGAGGATACGCGCAACCGGGGTCTGAACGTCTTTGCCTGCATCGGCAACCGCGCCAAGGTGATGACGGGCGCGGCGGCGGGTACTGTCGGGATCGTCACGGGCAAGTCCGGGCGCTTCTCGGAACAGGTGATCTGCCATTTCCCCAAGGAATCTCGGCTGAAGATGGCGGTGGGCGACCAGATCATCATCCGCTCGGAAGGGATCGGCATGGTGCTGACCGACCATCCGGATGTGATGCTGAAGGGGATCGGGCCGGAACTCATGGCCGTGCTGCCGGTGAAATCGGGCAAGACGCTCGACGTGGGCGTTGTCGCCCGGATCCCGGCTCATCTGGTGGGCGCGGGGCTGGGGCTGACGTCCGAGGGGGGCAGCCTGCATCTGCAATCGACGGACAAGGATGAACTGGCGGCGCATGGGCTGGATACGCTGCGGGTCGGCGATCTCGTCGCGCTGCCCGATACCGACAGCCGGTTCAACCACGGCTATCAGCGGGGCGCGATGGCGATTGGGGTGATCTGCACCACGGACGGGCCGCGCGCAGGCTATGGCCCCGGCATCGCCGTGCTGATGACCGCGCCAGAGGGGCAGCTTGGCGCCTATATCGACCCGGCCGCCAACCTTGCCGACCTGATGAAGATCGAGGCGTAATCTCATGATCCCGATGACGAATGTCACCCGTGACAGCCTTCAATCTTTCATGGAGGAAGGGTTTCGCATGCTGGGCCTTCCTGCTGACGACGCCCGCATATTTGCCGATGCGCTGATCTTTTCCGAACTGCGGTTCCACCCCGGCCACGGGCAGGGCGTCAAGCGGCTGCGGCGGTATCACGAGCGGATCACGCAGGGGCTGGTCGATCCGGTGACGCGGCTTGAGGTTGTCAAGGAAAGCCCGGCGCTGGCACTGATCGACGCGCATAACGGCATCGGCACGGTCGCCGCCGTGCGGGCGATGAAGATGGCGATTGAAAAGGCCAAGGTCTGTGGCATCGGGCAGGTCATTGTCCGAAACTCCACCCATTATGGGTCCAGCGCCGTTCATGCCGTGCAGGCGGCCGAGGCTGGATGCATCGGTATATCCTACACCAACGCCGGCCCGGAAATGGCCCCCTGGGGCGGGCGTGAAGGGGCGGTGGGCACGAATCCCTGGGGCATCGCTGCGCCGACAGGCCTTGGCTTTCCGGTTGTGATGGACATTGCGCTGACGACTGCGGGCAAGGGGATGATGCAATGGCAGGCGCGGTCGGGCCAGCCCATGCCCATAGACTGGGCCCTGACGCCCGAGGGTGAGGAGACGACCGATCCCAACGCCGCGATGGCGGGCGCGCTTCTGGGGATCGGACAGTACAAGGGCTATGGCCTTGCCTTCATGACTGATGTGCTGACGGGGATCATCGGGGGCGGCGGATATGGCCTGACGCCCTACAAGGACCCGGCCAAGCTCGACGTGAGCCACAGTCTGACGGCGGTCGACATCTCGTGGTTCATGCCGATGGAAGAGTTCCACGCCCGCATGGCCGACTTCGCCCAGATGGTGAAATCCCGCGCTTTGCGCCCGGGCTTCAAGGAGATCCTTTTGCCCGGAGAACAGGAGGCCCGCCGCGTGGCGCGCAAGTCGGCGGGTGGCGTGCCCATCGAGGATGTGGCGTTGGCCGACATGCGGGAACTGGCGAAAGAGATCGGGATCAAGGCCGAGATCGTGGACCTTGGCCCCTATGAGGGAATCCTGTGAAGCCTGAACCACTGACACTGGCCTTCCGCGCCATGCTGCGCGACCGCCTGCGGGCGCGGGCGCAGGGCGCGGGGCTGGACGGACTTCTGCTTCTGGCCCCCGGCAATGTCGCTTATGCCTCGGGTTGGCTGTTCTCAGTCAACGAAAGGCCGATGGGCCTGTGGCTGCCGGTCGAGGGCGAGGCGACGCTGTTCGTCCCGCATCTGGAACTGGAAAACGCGCTCGGCGTGCCGGGCGTGCGCGTCGTGACATATGAGGAGTTTCCGGGCGTCATCCCCCCTGCCCTCTGGATGATCGCGGAAACCCGCGGGCGGCGGATCGGGATCGACAGGCTCGAGGCGAGGTATCTGCGCCGCGCCGACACGCTGGTCAGCCACCTGGACCTGACCGACCACTGCCTGCCGGAGCGTGCGATCAAGCACCCCGAGGAACTGGCCCTGATCCGAGAGGCCGCGACATTCGCCGATCTGGTGCTGAAGCGGTTCCTGTCGGTTGCGGGCGACATGATCACGGGCGGCGCCACGGAACTGGACCTTGAGGCCGACTGCACCAACCACGCCCGCGCGGCCCTTGCCTCCCGGCACAAGGCGGCCTTTGCGGGGACGAAGATGGGGATCACCTCCTCGCTCCACTCCGGCCCCCGCGCCGCCCTGCCGCATGGCACCGTCCTGCCCCGCGTGCCCCAG
>JBGSWJ010000407.1:0-6351 GCA_041752495.1 Rhodobacterales bacterium | reverse complement strand
CTTTGCCGCCGCGATGCGCGGCACGACAAGCGGGCGGGCCGGACGGCAGGCGGCAAGCGGTCTGCGCGATCTGGAGGCGGTCCAGAAGCTCCTGACGTCGCCTGCACTCATGTCGGTCTACGACCTGCCGTTTGCGCCGGTCTTCTTTATCGGGATCTTCGTGTTTCACCCCTGGATGGGGTATCTCGGGCTGGCAGGGGCGGCCGTGTTGATCGCCTTTGCACTGGCCAACCAGGCGGCGTCAAAGAAACCTTTGGAAATGGCGACAGCCACGACCTATCAGGCCGAAATGATCGGCAACCAGATCCGGGCCGAGGCGGATATCGTGCAGTCCATGGGGATGCGCGGTTCGGCATTCGGACGTTGGCAGGTCGCGCGGGGCAAGTCGCTGGATGCCAATATCGCGGCGGCGGATACCGGGGGCACCTATGGGTCGCTGATCAAGGCTTTCCGGTTGTTCCTGCAATCGGCCATGCTGGGGCTTGGTGCCTACCTTGTGCTGAACCACACGATGACGGCCGGTGGCATGATCGCCAGTTCGATCCTGCTGGGCCGGGCGCTTTCGCCGGTGGAAAGCATCGTGGGCCAGTGGGCGCTGTTCCAGCGGGCGCGCGAGGCGTGGGGCAATCTGGCAATCCTGCTGAGTGAACTGCCCGAAGAGAACAAGCGCACTGCGCTGCCCCGCCCCAAGGCGCGGCTGGAGTTGGAGCAGGTGACGGTGATCCCGCCGGGCGATCAGCAGGCGACCCTGCGGATGATCAGCTTTGTGGTGCAGCCGGGGCAGGCTGTGGGCGTGATTGGCGTATCTGGCGCGGGTAAATCGACGCTGGCCAAGGCGATCACCGGGCTTTGGCCGCCGACGGCGGGCAAGATCAGGTTGGATGGCGCATCGCTGGATCAGTATGATCCCGATGTTCTGGGCCAATATGTGGGCTACCTGCCACAGCGGGTGGCGTTGTTCGAAGGTACAATCAAGGACAACATCGCGCGCCTGTCAATGACACCTGATGACGCGGCGGTGATCAAGGCCGCCAAACAGGCGGCGGCGCATGAGATGATCCTCAAGCTGCCGGATGGCTATGACACACGGGTTTCGGCCAACGGGGGCCGGTTGTCGGGCGGGCAGATCCAGCGGATCGGGCTTGCGCGGGCGATGTATGGCGATCCGGTGGTGCTGGTGCTGGACGAGCCGAACTCGAACCTCGACAATGACGGGTCGATGGCGCTGAACCAGGCGATCCGGGCGATGAAGGCTGAGGGGCGCTGTATCCTGATCATGGCGCACCGGCCTGCGGCGATTCAGGAATGTGACCTGCTTCTGATGATTGAGGGCGGGATGCGGCGGGCATTCGGACCGAAGGACGATGTGCTGCGCGAGATCGTTAAGAACCACAAGGAAATTGCCTTGCCGGGGACGGGAGGCGTGACATGACCGCAGCATCCGATGTGGCCACACGGTGGTCGGCGCGGGGGGCGCTGATCGCCGGATTTCTGACCGTACTTCTTCTTGTTGGTGGCTTGGGCATGTGGGGGATGTTTGCCGAGATCAGCGGCGCGGTCATCGCGCCGGGCCGGATCGAGGTGGATCAGAACCGGCAGGTGGTGCAGCACCCCGATGGCGGAGTGGTGGCCGAGATTCTGGTCAAGGAAGGTGACACTGTTGCTGTCGGCGACCTGCTGATCAAGCTGGATCCGACCGAACTGCAGTCGCAACTGGCCGTGGTCGAGGGGCAGTTGTTCGAAGTGCTGGCCCGGCGCGCAAGGTTCGAGGCCGAGCGGGACGCGGCGGCGACGCTGACCTTTGACCCCCTGCTGCTGGCATCAACGAATGGCGTAGCGGCCGAACTGATGGACGGGCAACAGAAGCTGTTCGAGGCAAGGCTTGATTCTGCTTTGCAGGAAAAGAACCAGCTTGAGAAACGGCGCGATCAGATCGGGAACCAGATCGATGGGATCCGTGCCCAGCAAGAGGCGCTGACAACACAGCTGGGCCTGATCGGGCAGGAGCTGGCGGATCAGCAATCCTTGCTGGACCGGGGCCTTGCGCAATCGACGCGGGTTCTGGCGCTGGAACGGGAGCAGGCGAACCTGACCGGTCAGGTGGGCGAGCTGACGGCAACCGCGGCAGAGGCCGAAAGCCGGATCACCGAAACGGACATCCAGATCCTGCAAATCGAGACGACGCGCCGGGAAGAGGCGATCACCCGGCTGCGCGATCTGCAGTTCAACGAGATCGAATTGGCCGAAAAGCGCCGCTCGCTTTTGACGCAGCTGGACCGGCTGGATATCCGGGCACCCGTTTCGGGCATTGTCTATGGCATGACCGTCTTTGCGCCGCGTTCGGTGATCCGACCGGCGGACCCCGTGTTGTTCCTTATCCCGCAGGACAGGCCGATGGTCATCACGACTCAGGTCGAGCCGATCCATATCGACGAGATCTTTGTCGGGCAGGAGGTTGGCGTGCGGTTTTCGGCGTTCAACCAGCGAATGACTCCTGAATTGCGCGGCAAGGTCGTGCAGATTTCAGCGGATGCTTTTCAGGATCAGCAGTCGCGGATTTCCTACTACCGGGCCGAGGTCGAGCTTTTGCCCGGGGAGGTCGAGAAGCTTCCTGAAGGTCTGACACTTATTCCGGGGATGCCGGTGGAAACCTTTCTTGCCACGGATGCGCGGACGCCGTTGCAGTACCTGATGCGGCCTCTGTCGAATTATTTCACCAAGTCGTTCCGCGAGAACTGATTGCCGCTGGTCTGATTGCTGGATAGCGTCCGGCAGAGACCAGCAGGGAGGCAGGCATGAGCGGAATGTTCGAGGCGAAACTGGCGGAACTGGGCGTGACTTTGCCCGATGCGCCGGCCCCGGTGGCGAATTATGTGCCTTTTGCCGTGGTGGGCGATCTGGTTCATGTTTCGGGCCAGGTGTCCAAGGCGCCCGAGGGGCTTTTGACCGGGCGGCTTGGGGCCGATTTGACGGTCGAGGCGGGGGCTGCTGCGGCGCGGGTCTGTGCGATCAACCTTTTGTCGCAGGTCAAGGCGGCCTGTGGCGGCGATCTGGACCGGCTGGTGCGGGTGGTGAAGCTGGTGGGTTTCGTCAATTCGACGCCGGAATTCACGGACCAGCCCAAGGTGATCAACGGTGCGTCCGATTTCATGGTCGCGGCTTTGGGGGATGCGGGCCGTCATGCGCGGTCTGCGGTGGGGGTCAGTGCCTTGCCATTTGGCGTGGCCGTTGAAATCGAAGGGATCTTTCAGATCAAATGAGCCCTCCTGTTCCCCTGCCTCAAATCTTTCTGACCACGCCGATTGCGCACCGGGCGTTGCATGATGCATCGCAGGGAAGGCAGGAAAACAGCCGGGCTGCGGTCAGGGCTGCGGTCGAGGCGGGTTATGGGATCGAGATTGATCTGCAGCCGTCGTCGGACGGGGTCCCGATGGTGTTTCACGACTATGATCTGGGGCGGCTGACGGCATCGAAAGGGCCGATTGTCTTGCAGACGGCGGCGGTTCTGGCGGCGACGCAGCTGCTGCACGGGTCCGAGGGGATACCGACTTTGGCCGAGGTTCTGGAAATCATCGGGGGCCGCGTGCCGCTCCTGATCGAGATCAAGGATCAGGATGGGGCGATGGGGCGGCATGTGGGCGCGCTGGAAGAGGCGACCGTGGCGGTTCTCAAGGGGTATGAAGGGCCGGTGGCGGTCATGTCTTTCAACCCGCATTCGGTGCGGATCATGGGCGAACTGGCCCCGGAGATTCCGCGCGGGCTGACCACGTCTGCCTATGAATATGACGACTGGGTGCCGCTCCCCGAGGATGTGTGCGACCAGCTTCGGGGAATCCCGGACTACGAAACGTCGGGGGCGAGTTTCATCAGTCATGAGTCCTTTGATCTGCACCGGAAACGGGTCGCGGAACTGAAGGCAAGGGGGGCGGCGGTCCTTTGCTGGACAATCCGTTCGCCTGCGGAAGAGGCAGAGGCGCGGCGGGTTGCCCAGAACGTCACTTTCGAGGGTTATCTGGCTTGACGGGACTTGGTGCCGCGCCACCCTTGGGACCATGACCGACAGCCTCATCGAAATTGAGACCCATACCAGCATCGCCACCATTGGGGCTGAGGTCTGGGACTCCTGCGCCTGCCCCGAAGTGGCGGATGGCGGACGGCCGATGGACCCGTTCACCACCTACCGGTTTCTGCGGGCGCTGGAGGAAAGCCGGTCGGTCGGCACCGGATCGGGCTGGCAGCCAAGGTATCTGAGCGCGAAGAAAGACGGGCAGGTCATCGCGGTGGCGCCGCTTTATGCGAAAAGCCATTCGCAGGGTGAATACATTTTTGACCATGCCTGGGCGCAGGCATGGGAACGGGCAGGGGGGCGGTATTACCCCAAGTTTCAGGTGGCGGTGCCGTTCACGCCCGCCACGGGGCGGCGGTTTCTGACGCGTGCGGGCTTTGCCGCCGAAGGGATGGCGGCGCTGGTGCAGGGCATGGTGCAACTGGCGGCGGAGAACAGGATTTCGTCCGTTCATGTGACTTTTTGCACCGAGGCCGAGGCGGTCGCGGGCGCGGAGATGGGGCTGTTGCGGCGTTCTAGCCAGCAGTTTCACTGGGAGAATCAGGGCTACGGCACCTTTGACGGGTTCCTTGAGTCACTGTCGTCGCGCAAGCGCAAGAATATCCGCAAGGAGCGCGCCGAGGCGCAGGATTTCGGCGGAGAGATCGTGGCCCTGACCGGGGACCAGATCCGGCCTGAACATTGGGATTGCTTCTGGGCGTTCTATCAGGACACGGGCAGTCGGAAATGGGGGTCGCCATACCTCACCCGGGCCTTCTTTGACCGGGCGCAGGCCGTGCTGCGGGATGATGTCGTGCTGTTTCTGGCGGTGCGGAACGGCAGGCCCTTTGCCGGGGCGCTGAACTTTATCGGGCGCGAAACGCTTTATGGTCGCTATTGGGGCTGTACCGAACATCACCCCTGCCTGCATTTCGAACTGTGCTACTATCAGGCGATTGACTGGGCGCTGGCCCATGGGCTGAACCGGGTCGAGGCCGGGGCGCAGGGAGAGCACAAGCTGGCGCGGGGCTATCTGCCGGTGGTGACGCATTCGCTGCACTGGATCGGCGATCCCGGGTTCCGCGATGCCGTGGCGCGGTATCTGGAGCAGGAGCGCGAGGCTGTCGATCATGAGGTCGAGGTGCTGACGCGGTACGGCCCCTTCCGACGGGTGCAGGTCGAGGAACAGGAATAGGCTGCCCCGGTTTTCGGGTGCCCGCACCGGCGATCGTGCTAAGGTTCCTCCAAACCGACAGCGGAGCGATTCCGGGATGACACTGACGTTCTATTCTCACCCCATGTCGCGGGGGCGGATTGCGCACTGGATGATGGAAGAAGTGGGCCAGCCCTATGAGACGGTCTGGCTGGACTATGCGACGACGATGAAGGAACCGCCCTATATCGGCATCAATCCGATGGGAAAGGTGCCGGCCCTTGTCCATGACGGGCGGGTCGTGACGGAATATGCGGCGATCTGCGCTTATCTGGCGGATGCCTTTCCGCAGGCGGGGCTGGTTCCGGATGACCGCAGCTCCTATTACCGCTGGCTGTTTTTCGGGGCGGGGCCGCTGGAGGCGACGATCATCACAAAGTCGCTGGGCGTGGAAGTGCCGGCTGAACGGCGCGGCGCGGTGGGGTTCCGCGACCTGGCCACGACGATGGATGTGCTGCAAGGATGGCTGAAGGATCATCCCTTTCTGGCGGGGGATGCGTTTTCTGCGGCAGATGTGGCGACGGGATCGCAGATCGGCTGGGGAATGCGGTTCGGTTCGATCGAGGCGCGGCCGGTCTTTGCCGACTACTGGGCACGGATCAATGCAAGGCCCGCTTTGGCGCGGTCGGTGGCCCTGTGCGAGGCCGAGATGCAGCGGCAGAAGGAGGCGAAAGGTGGCTGAACGGTTGACCGAAGAGGAGCGCGCCGCCCGCCTGCCGGCACTGGGCGAGACCGGGTGGGGTGCGGTCGAGGGCCGGGATGCAATCCGCAAGATCCTGAAGTTCCGTAACTTTTCGGAAGCCTGGGCGTTCATGACCCGGGTGGCCTTGCTGGCCGAGAAGATCAACCATCACCCGGAATGGCGCAATACCTACAATGTGGTGGATGTGACCCTGTCGACGCATGACTGCCACGGGCTTTCGGCGCTGGATATGGAGATGGCGGCGAAGATCGACAGCTTTGCAGGCGGCGCCATGGTGCAGACCGATCATTCCCTGCCCGTCCTGAGCCTGTGCCAGATCCGGGCGGGTTAGGCGCGCGGGGCAGGGTGCGGGCTGCGGCCGGATGGTGGTGTAGGGTGCGCATCTTGCGC
>JBGSWJ010000406.1:0-1520 GCA_041752495.1 Rhodobacterales bacterium | reverse complement strand
GGCGTCCTGCATGGCGGCGCGGTATCGGCACTCATGGATACCTGCGGCGGCGCGTCCGTGATGGCTCATGCCGCCGCCCCGATGGCCACGGCAACGCTTGATCTGCGGATCGACTATATGCGCCCGGCCACGCCGGGGCAGGCCATTACGGCGCGGGCCGAATGCTATCACGTCACCCGCTCGGTGGCCTTCGTCCGGGCGGTGGCGCTCGACGACGACACGGACCGGCCCGTCGCAACTGCGACCGGCGCCTTTACGGTGGAGATGGGAAAATGATCCATCCTGAATCCGGCACATGCTCAGTCAGGGTATTGCCCCAATCACCTGATAGCCGCAGGCGCTGACCCATGCCCCGCCCCGAACCCGTCCAGATCATCAAGCAACGTCGCGACGGCGCGCTCCAGCGGCTTGTCAGCGGCGTCCCCTATATCGGCTTCCTTGGCATCCGCTTTGACCGGCGCGGCGACGAACTGACCGCCGTCCTGCCCTATGACGACAAACTGATCGGCAACCCGATGATCCCCGCCCTCCACGGCGGCGTCACAGCGGCATTCCTCGAAGTCACCGCCATCATCGAACTCAGTTGGGCCGTCCTCTGGGAAGGGATGGAGAAAACCGGCGGCACCGACGTGCCCGCCCCCCTCCACCTGCCCAAAACCATCGACTTCACCGTCGACTACCTCCGCTCCGGCCTCCCCCGCGATGCCTATGCCCGCGCCCGCATCAACCGGTCCGGCCGCCGCTATTCCTCGGTCCATGTCGAAGCCTGGCAGGACAACCGCGCGCGACTGTTCGCTCAGGCCACAGGCCATTTCCTCATGCCCGAGGTGACCGCCCCCGATGACGGCTGACCCCGGCACCCTGACCCATGCCCGCATCCTCAGGATCGCGCTCCCCATCGTCCTGTCAAACGCCACCGTCCCCCTTCTTGGTGCGGTCGATACCGGCGTGATCGGCCAGATGGGCAATGCGGCGGCCATCGGCGCCGTCGGCATCGGCGCCATCATCCTGACAGCCTTTTACTGGGTCTTCGGCTTTCTGCGCATGGGCACCACCGGCCTCACCTCCCAGGCCTATGGCGCAGGTGATCAGGCCGAGGTCGCAGCCCTCCTCTCACGCGCTCTCCTGATCGGCGGCACGGCAGGTCTCGCCCTCATCGTTCTGCAGATCCCCTTGTTCCACGCCGGTTTCTACGTCTCCCCGGCCAGTCCCGAGGTCGAATCCCTCGCCCGCGACTACCTGTCCATCCGCATCTGGTCCGCCCCTGCGGCCATCGCGACCTTCGGCATCAACGGCTGGCTGATCGCGCAGGAACGCACCCGGTCTGTCCTCGCGATCCAGCTCTGGACGAACGGGCTGAACGTCGTCCTCTCGGTCACCTTCGTCCTTGGCCTTGGCTGGGGCATTCCCGGCGTGGCTTTTGCGACCTTCCTTGCCGAATGGGCGGGGTTCGCCCTTGGCCTCTGGCTTTGCCGCGCCGCCTTTCGCGGCACCGCATGGCGCGACACGGCCCGCGTGTT
>JBGSWJ010000405.1:0-42646 GCA_041752495.1 Rhodobacterales bacterium | reverse complement strand
TGATGCCGAGAAGGAGAGCAAGGAATGAAGGCCGATCTGATCAAGCTCGATGGCGGCAATGCCGGCACCGTCGAACTGGACGAGTCCATCTTTGGCCTCGACCCCCGCGCCGACATCCTGCACCGCGTTGTGCGCTGGCAGCGTGCCCGCATGCAGCAGGGCACCCAGTCGACGCTGACCCGCGCCGAAGTGTCGTACTCGACCAAGAAGATCTATCGCCAGAAGGGCACCGGCGGCGCACGCCACGGTTCCAAGAAAGCCTCGATCTTCCGTCACGGCGGTATCTCGAAGGGGCCCAAGCCCCGTAGCCACGAACACGACCTGAACAAGAAGTTCCGCGCTCTGGGCCTCAAGCATGCCCTGTCCGCGAAGCTCAAGGCAGGCGAGCTTGTGATCATCGAGGCGGCGGAAATGGCCGAAGCCAAGACGGCGATGCTGGCCAAGCAACTGGCCAACCACGGCTGGAAGCGCGCCCTTGTCATCGACGGGGCGAGCGTCAACGAAAACTTTGCCCGCGCCGCGCGCAACATCGAAAACCTGGACGTGCTCCCCTCCATCGGGGCGAACGTCTACGACATCCTCCGCAGTGACACGCTCGTGCTCACCAAGGCCGGTGTCGAAGCTCTGGAGGCCCGTCTGAAATGAGCGCGAAACCCGAACATTACGACGTGATCCGCAAGCCGGTCATCACGGAAAAGGCCACGATGGCGTCTGACGCCAACGCGGTTGTCTTTGAAGTCGCGATGTCGGCCAACAAGCCCCAGATCAAGGAAGCCGTCGAGGCTCTCTTTGGTGTCAAGGTCAAGGCCGTCAACACGACGATCACCAAAGGCAAGGTCAAGCGTTTCCGGGGCCAGCTTGGCACCCGCAACGATGTGAAAAAGGCCTATGTGACTCTCGTCGAAGGCAACACCATCGACGTGTCCACCGGCCTCTGATCCGGCCCGACGCTATCGAAAGGCCCCGGTTCCTGAGACCGGGGCCTTTTGCTTTGCGAGGCAGGGCGCTATGCTGCCTGCATGAAGCCCACAGACCCCAACCACCGCATCTTCGGCATGTCCTGGGCGACGATCCATGCCGCCTATCTGACCAAGATCACCCGCAAGGCGCGGGAACCTGCAGATCTTGAACGCGTGCTTAGCTGGCTGACGGGCCGCGACGCGGCAGGTCTTGAAGCGACCCTTTCAGACGGTGTGACCGTCCGGGATTTCTTCGAGAAAGCTCCTGCTCTGAACGCCGCGCGCGAGGGCGTGACGGGCGTCATCTGCGGCGTCAGGATCGAAGAGATCGACAACCCGCTGATGAAGGAAATCCGTATCCTCGACAAGCTGGTCGACGAACTCGCCAAAGGGCGCCCGATGGAAAAGATTCTGCGTACCTGATGCCTTGACCCCACCGGGCGCTTCCCCTATGAGACCCCATCCGTCAGAGGGCCCCGGATTCGTCCGGGCCTTTTTGTTGTCGGGTACAGCATCGGGGACCTGCGGGGCCCTACACCAGAAGAGACGGGCAATTGCCCGCAAAGCAAACGGAAGACAGAAAGCATGGCACTCAAGTCGTACAAGCCGACGACGCCTGGCCAGCGTGGGCTGGTTCTGATCGACCGTTCGGAGCTTTGGAAAGGACGCCCAGTCAAGGCCCTCACCGAGGGTTTGACAAAGACGGGTGGCCGGAACAACACCGGACGGATCACGATGTGGCACAAGGGTGGTGGCGCAAAGCGTCTCTACCGCGTCGTCGATTTCAAGCGCACCAAATTCAATATGGCGGCCGTGGTCGAGCGGATCGAATACGATCCCAACCGCACCGCATTCATCGCCCTCATCAAGTATGAAGACGGCGAACTGGCCTATATCCTGGCACCGCAGCGTCTTGCCATCGGCGACAGCGTCATCGCCGGCGCCAAGACCGACGTGAAGCCGGGTAATGCGATGCCCTTCTCGGGCATGCCCATCGGGACGATCGTCCATAACGTCGAACTCAAGGCCGGTAAGGGTGGCCAACTGGCCCGCGCTGCCGGAACCTACGCTCAGTTCGTTGGCCGTGACGGTGGTTATGCCCAGATTCGCCTCTCGTCGGGTGAACTGCGCATGGTCCGTCAGGAATGCATGGCCACCGTCGGTGCCGTGTCTAACCCCGACAACTCGAACCAGAACTTCGGCAAAGCCGGCCGCATGCGCCATATGGGCGTCCGCCCGACTGTGCGCGGTGTTGCCATGAACCCGATCGACCACCCGCACGGTGGTGGTGAAGGCCGCACCTCTGGTGGCCGTCACCCGGTTACTCCCTGGGGCAAAGGCACCAAGGGGACCAAGACCCGCAACCGCAACAAGGCGTCGAGCAAGCTCATCGTCCGTTCGCGTAACGCCAAGAAAGGGCGCTAATCCATGTCTCGCTCTGTATGGAAGGGCCCCTTTGTCGATGCTTACGTCCTGAAAAAGGCGGAAAGCTCGAAATCAGGTGGCCGCAACGACGTGATCAAGATCTGGTCGCGCCGCTCGACGATCCTGCCCCAGTTCGTGGGTCTGACGTTTGGCGTCTACAACGGCAAGAAGCACGTTCCCGTGCTGGTGTCTGAAGAAATGATCGGCCAGAAGTTCGGTGAATATTCGCCGACCCGGACCTACTACGGTCACGCAGCCGACAAAAAAGCGAAGCGGAAATAAGCCATGAGCAAGGAAAAGAATCCCCGCCGCGTGGCCGACAACGAAGCAATGGCAAAGCTGCGCATGCTCAAGACGTCGCCGCAGAAGCTGAACCTCGTTGCAGCAATGATCCGTGGCAAGAAGGTCGACAAGGCTCTGGCCGACCTCACCTTCTCCAAGAAGCGGATCGCCGGCGACGTGAAGAAGTGCCTTCAGTCGGCCATCGCGAATGCCGAGAACAACCACAACCTTGACGTCGATGAACTGATCGTCGCCGAGGCCTATTGCGGCAAGAACCTGATCATGAAGCGCGGGCGTCCCCGTGCCCGTGGCCGGTTTGGCAAGATCATGAAGCCGTTCTCGGAAATCACCATCACGGTCCGTCAGGTCGAGGAGGTTACCAATGGGTAACAAGGTCAATCCCGTCGGTATGCGCCTTCAGGTCAACCGGACCTGGGACAGCCGCTGGTTCGCCAATACCAAGGACTACGGCAACCTTCTGCTCGAAGACCTCAAGATCAAGGACTTCGTGCGCAAGGAAGCCAAACAGGCCGGTATCAGCCACGTCATCATCGAACGGCCGCACCGCAAGTGCCGTGTGACGATCCATGCCGCCCGTCCGGGCGTCATTATCGGCAAAAAGGGCGCGGACATCGAGACGCTTCGCAAGAAGCTGGCCGCGCTGACCAAGTCGGAACTGCACCTCAACATCGTTGAAGTTCGCAAGCCCGAACTGGACGCCGCTCTTGTCGGTGAAAGCATTGCCCAGCAGCTCGAACGTCGGGTCTCGTTCCGTCGCGCGATGAAGCGGGCCGTGCAGAACGCGATGCGCATGGGTGCCCTTGGCATCCGGGTCAACGTTTCGGGCCGCCTTGGCGGGGCCGAGATTGCCCGGACCGAATGGTATCGTGAAGGCCGTGTTCCGTTGCACACGCTGCGCGCCGACATCGACTATGCGCTGTCCGAAGCCGAAACGCCCTATGGCATCATCGGCATCAAGGTCTGGATCTTCAAAGGCGAGATCATGGAACATGATCCGCAGGGTCACGACCGCAAGACGGCCGAACTTCAAGAAGGCGCACTGCCCCGCGGTGCCGGTGGTGGCGCTGGTCGCCGCGACCGTGACCGGTAAGGAGTAACAAAGATGCTGCAACCAAAGCGCACCGTATTCCGCAAGCAGTTCAAGGGCCGCATCCATGGCGAAGCCAAGGGTGGCTCTGACCTGAACTTCGGAACGTTCGGCCTCAAGGCCACCGAGCCGGAACGGATCACCGCCCGCCAGATCGAAGCCGCCCGCCGGGCGCTGACGCGTCACATGAAGCGTCAGGGTCGGGTCTGGATCCGCGTGTTCCCGGACGTCCCCGTGACCTCCAAGCCCGTCGAAGTCCGTATGGGTAAAGGCAAGGGTTCGGTCGACTACTGGGCCTGCAAGGTCAAGCCGGGCCGTATCATGTTCGAAATCGACGGCGTGTCCGAAGAAGTCGCCCGCGAGGCCCTGCGCCTTGCCGCGATGAAGCTGCCGATCAAGACCCGGACCGTGGTCCGCGAAGACTGGTAACGGACTCAGGTTTGACTCACCCCGCGTAGGGTGGGTGAAACCCACCGCAAAAGACGATCCGGCCCCTGCACACCGATCCGCAGGGGCCGCTTCAATTCAAAGGGGCCACTGGTGACCTTCCGTCCATTTGGGCGAAAAGGCCTAACAGGGGTTGCAATGCCCCATAAGGCAGAGTATCCGGCCCCCTCATCATGGACTCCACTGGAATCAGGGTGACCCATCCGCCAAGTTTGGGGGGGCCCTCCAGTGATGTTGATAAAAAGGAAGATGGCGATGGACGCCAAGGAACTTCGCTCCAAGACGCCGGATCAGCTCCGGACAGATCTGGTGAGCCTCAAGAAAGAAGCCTTCAACCTGCGCTTTCAGCAGGCTACCGGCCAGCTTGAAAACACGTCGCGCATCCGCGCCGTGCGCCGCGACGCGGCCAAGGTCAAAACCATTCTGAACGAAAAGGCGGCCGCTGCCGCCTCTGCGGAGGCCTGAGACCATGCCCAAGAGAATCCTGCAAGGCGTGGTCACGTCGAACCAGAACCAGCAGACCATTACGGTCCTGGTGGAACGTCGCTTCAAGCACCCGCTGCTGCAAAAGACCGTCCGTAAGTCCAAGAAGTACCGGGCTCACGACGAAATGAACGCCTACAAGGTCGGCGATACGGTGCGCATTCAGGAATGCCCGCCCAAGTCGAAAACGAAACGCTGGGAGGTCATCGCCACCGAGGCGTGACATTCCGGTTTGATCGAAACCCTGGGATGAGTTCCCAAAGGTCGGGAGAAACCAAATGATCCAGATGCAGACCAATCTGGATGTTGCTGATAACTCCGGCGCGCGCCGGGTTCAGTGCATCAAGGTTCTGGGCGGCTCGCACCGCCGCTATGCATCCGTCGGCGACATCATCGTGGTGTCGGTGAAGGAAGCAATTCCCAAGGGCCGTGTTAAGAAGGGTGACGTCCGCAAGGCCGTCGTCGTCCGCACCGCCAAGGAAGTTCGTCGTGAAGATGGCACCACGATCCGGTTCGACCGGAACGCAGCTGTCATTCTCAACAACAACATGGAGCCGGTCGGTACCCGTATCTTCGGGCCGGTCGTGCGCGAACTTCGCGCCAAGAACTTCATGAAGATCATCTCGCTCGCTCCGGAGGTGCTGTAATGGCTGCCAAACTCCGCAAGGGTGACAAGGTTATCGTCACCACCGGCAAGGACAAGGGCAAGAAGGGCGAGATTTCGTCCGTCGATCCCCAGGCCAACAAGGCCGTTGTCGATGGTCTGAACATCGCCATCCGCCACGTCAAGCAAAGCCAGTCCAATCAGGGCGGCCGTCAGCCCAAGGCGATGCCGATTGACCTGTCGAACCTCGCCATCGTTGATAGCAATGGCAAACCCACCCGCGTCGGCTTCCGCATGGAAGGTGACAAGAAGGTCCGTTTTGCCAAGACCACGGGGGAGGTCATCTGATGCTTGACACCGCCACCTATACGCCGCGCCTCAAGGCCGATTATCAGGCCCGCATCCGCGCCGCGCTCAAGGAAGAGTTCGGCTACAAGAACGACATGCAGATCCCCCGCCTTGAGAAGATCGTTCTCAACATCGGTGCCGGGGCCGAAGCCGTTCGCGACAGCAAGAAAGCCAAGTCCGCCCAAGAGGACTTGTCCACGATCGCCGGCCAGAAGGCCGTGATCACCAAGGCCAAGAAATCCATCGCCGGTTTCCGCGTTCGCGAAGACATGCCGCTGGGTGCCAAGGTCACGCTGCGCGGCGACCGGATGTATGAATTCCTCGACCGCCTGATCACTGTTGCCATGCCCCGTATCCGCGACTTCCGCGGCGTGAATGGCAAGTCCTTCGATGGCCGCGGCAACTATGCCACCGGCCTCAAGGAACACATCGTGTTCCCCGAAATCAACTTCGACAAGGTCGATGAGGTTTGGGGAATGGACATCGTCATCTGCACCACCGCGAAAACTGATGCAGAAGCGAAGGCGCTGTTGAAGCAATTCAACATGCCTTTCAACAGCTGATCGCGGGAGGAGAGAGAGATATGGCTAAGAAATCCATGATCGAACGCGAAAAGAAGCGTCAGGCTCTGGTGGACCAGTATGCCACCAAGCGCGCCGCTCTTAAGGCGATCGTGAACGACCAGACGAAATCCGTGGAAGAGCGTTTCAAGGCAAGCCTCAAGCTGGCTTCTCTGCCGCGCAACTCTTCGGCCACCCGCCTGCACAACCGCTGCCAGCTGACGGGGCGTCCCCACGCCTACTACCGCAAGCTGAAAGTGAGCCGGATCATGCTGCGCGAGCTTGGCTCGAACGGCGAGATCCCCGGCATGGTCAAGTCGAGCTGGTAAGGGAGGGCATGATATGAACGATCCTATCGGTGATATGCTGACCCGCATCCGCAACGCGCAAATGCGTGGCAAGTCGTCCGTCGTGACGCCAGCCTCTAAACTGCGCGCCTGGGTTCTCGATGTGCTGGCCGACGAAGGCTACATCCGCGGCTACGAAAAGGCGACCGGCACTGACGGTCACCCTGAACTGCGCATCGAGCTCAAGTATTTCGAAGGCACCCCCGTCATTCGCGACATCAAGCGGGTCTCCAAACCCGGCCGCCGCGTGTACATGGGTGTCCAGGACCTTCCCAGCGTCCGTGGTGGCCTGGGTGTGTCGATTGTCTCCACCCCCAAGGGTGTGATGTCGGATGCACATGCACGCGCAGCCAATGTTGGCGGCGAAGTGCTGTGCACGGTCTTCTAAGGAGAGCTGGGAATGTCTCGTATTGGTAAGAAACCGGTCGAGCTGCCCAAGGGGGTTACGGCCTCTGTCTCTGGGCAGACTGTCGAAGTGAAAGGGCCGAAAGGCACCCGCAGCTTTCGGGCGACTGACGATGTGACGATCACCGTTGAAGAGAACGTGATCAAGGTGACCCCCCGCGGCACGTCCAAACGGGCGCGTCAGCAGTGGGGTATGTCCCGGTCCATGGTGGCAAACCTTGTGACCGGCGTGACCACCGGCTTCAAGAAAGAGCTTGAGATCAGCGGCGTGGGCTATCGTGCAACGATGGCCGGCCCGACGACGCTCAAGCTGGCGCTGGGTTACAGTCATGACGTGAACTTTGACGTTCCGGCTGGCGTAACCGTCGTGGCGCCCAAGCAGACCGAAATCGTGGTCGAAGGGATCGACGCGCAGCTCGTCGGTCAGGTCGCAGCCAATATTCGCGAATGGCGTGGACCCGAGCCCTACAAAGGCAAGGGAATCAAGTACAAGGGCGAATTCATCTTCCGCAAGGAAGGCAAGAAGAAGTAAGGACAGCAATCATGGCAAACAGTAAACGCGACCTGTTTCTGAAGCGCCGGATGCGCGTCCGGAACAAGCTTCGCAAGGTGAACGCCGGGCGCCTGCGCCTGTCGGTGCACCGCTCGAACAAGAACATCAGCGTCCAGCTGATCGACGACGTGAACGGCGTGACGCTGGCCGCGGCTTCTTCTCTCGAGAAGGATCTGGGCATCGTCGGCAAGAACAACGTCGAAGCAGCAGCCAAGGTGGGGACGGCAATCGCCGAACGCGCCAAGGCCGCGGGCGTGACCGAGGCCTATTTCGATCGTGGCGGTTTCCTGTTCCACGGGAAAATCAAGGCTTTGGCCGACGCCGCGCGCGAAGCCGGCCTGAAGATCTGAGGGAGACGAGATCATGGCAGAACGTGAACAACGCCGGGAACGTCGCGACCGCGAGGAAGCAGCGCCGGAATTCGCCGATCGTCTCGTGGCGATCAACCGGGTGTCCAAGACGGTGAAGGGCGGCAAACGCTTTGGCTTTGCAGCACTCGTCGTCGTGGGCGACCAGAAGGGCCGCGTCGGTTTCGGCAAGGGCAAGGCGAAAGAAGTGCCCGAAGCGATCCGCAAGGCCACCGAACAGGCCAAGCGCAGCATGGTCCGCATTCCCCTTCGGGAAGGCCGCACCCTGCACCATGACATGGAAGGCAGCCACGGCGCCGGTCATGTGGTGATGCGCACCGCCGTTCCGGGTACCGGCATCATTGCCGGTGGTCCGATGCGCGCCGTGTTCGAAATGCTGGGCATTCAGGACGTTGTGTCCAAATCGCTCGGCTCGACGAACCCCTACAACATGATCCGCGCGACGATGGACGGTCTTTCCCGTCAGCAGTCGCCCCGGTCGGTCGCTCAGCGCCGTGGCAAGAAGGTTGCGGACATCCTCCGCAAACCCGAAGACGCCACTGCCGAAGCGGCAGAAGCGTAAGGAACCCGACAGATGACCAAAACCATCGTCGTCAAGCAGATCGGCTCTCCGGTCCGCCGCCCGGCCAAGCAGCGTGCTACGCTGATCGGCCTTGGCCTGAACAAGATGCACAAGACCCGCGAACTTGAGGATACGCCCTCGGTCCGTGGCATGGTCAACAGCATCCCACACCTCGCCAAGATCATCGAGGAACGCGGCTAAACGCCCTTCGTTCGCAAGTCAGAATGCAGTACGCCCCGAAGCCCGGCTTCGGGGCGTTTTGTTTGGCAATTTATGGCCGATCATGACGCCTTTGCCGTTGTCGCACTTCCGCGCCCGGGCGTAGGCTTGCCCTGCAGCAAAGGACCGCACAGGGAGGAAGGCATGGGACAGGGTTACGAGGGCGGCTGCGCCCACGTACATGTGAAGGCGGCTGCAGAGCCGATCGACAACCACGAATGCCATTGCAACGTCTGCAAGTCCGTCACCGGCCAGCACACGACTCATGTCGCTTTTTTCAACTATGGCGACGTCCAGGCCGACCATCCTGAAATGATCAAAAGGGTGCCGTTCAATGCGGCCAATCCCGACGGGCCGCTTGAAATCTGCATATGCACCGATTGTGGCGCCGTTCTCATGCTTGATGACAAGCAGAAGCGCATCCGCGTGGCCGTCCCGAACATCATGGGCTATGACGACGCCGCTTTTCCGAAAGCGACCTATCACGCTTTCTGGGACGAGACAAAAGGCTATGCCGCCCCGGTGAACGGGCGTCCGGTCTTCGGTGGTCTCAGGCCCGAATTTGTCTGGCCTGCGTCCGCCTGATTTGTCAGAGGCAACCGAAGGCCAGGAATGTCGTAGACATCCCTCCGGCCGCCACAAAGATTGAAAGCGTCTCTGCCGCCCCAAAGTCGGCTTTGGTTCTCGGACTGTCGTCGCGAAGGGCCATCATAGTGCGCGGAGATAAACGCTTAGTCCTGGTCCCGGAACGCGGCGCCCAGGCACGGCTCAGGCATCGGGCGCGACTTTGGCTCAGGCTTCGGTAAAGTTCCGGCACTTCGCCTCGGGCGAGGTTTCGGCTGCGGTGGGCATGGCAATTGTTGCTCAAAAAAGGCAGGGCAGAAACCGCATGACCTTTCGTAACTTGTGGTCGCCATCACCGCGAGAGGAACATTGGCTTGCCTTGGTCATCCGGGGCCGCTATACGCGCCCGGTGGCCAAAAGGCCCGACTCGTCAAACAAGAAATGCCGTGTTGTCCCCATCCGTCGCAGGCGGGGATGTTCCGGCCCAGGAGATGCGACATGAAGCTTAACGAACTGCACGACAATCCCGGCGCAACCAAGCCGCGCAAGCGCATTGGCCGTGGTCCCGGCTCTGGCATGGGCAAGACCGGTGGCCGTGGTATCAAAGGTCAGAAATCCCGCGCCGGCGTGGCCCTGAACGCTTACGAAGGCGGCCAGATGCCCCTGTACCAGCGTCTTCCCAAGCGCGGCTTCAACAAGCCGAACCGCAAGGACTACGCTGTCGTCAACCTCGGCCTGATCCAGAAGTTTGTCGACGCCGGCAAGATCGACGCCAAGTCCCCCATCACCGAAGAAGTCCTCGTCGCCTCGGGCCTCGTCCGTCGCAAGCTGGACGGCATCCGCGTTCTGGGCAAGGGCGAGATCACCTCGGCCGTCACGATCAACGTCACCGGCGCGTCGGCCGGTGCGATCGAAGCGGTGGCCAAGGCTGGTGGGTCGCTGACCGTCGCCGTCGCGGCAGCAGCAGCAGAATAACAGGTTGTGAAGCGCGCCTCGCGCGCTTACATCTCCCACAAGTTTTCCTTGCGCCGCCGTCCGGAGAACCGGATGGCGGCGCTCTCATGACAAAGTGAGCGCGCC
The DNA here is from genome assembly GCA_041752495.1 of Rhodobacterales bacterium. Taxonomy (GTDB): domain Bacteria; phylum Pseudomonadota; class Alphaproteobacteria; order Rhodobacterales; family Rhodobacteraceae; genus JAPLPE01. The sequence goes on along the minus strand of JBGSWJ010000405.1, from coordinate 32,332 downwards.
CCTATGGCATCTGCAGCAGAGCAAATGGCGGCCAATATGAGTTGGGGGGCCTTCGGCAAGGCCACCGAGCTTCGCCAACGCATTCTCTTCACCATCGGACTTCTGATTGTCTATCGGGTCGGCACCTATATCCCGGTGCCCGGTATCGACGGCGCAGCCCTTCGCAACTTCATGGATGACGCAGCCGCCGGTATCGGCGGGATCCTGTCCATGTTCACCGGCGGCGCACTCTCCCGCATGGGTATCTTTGCCCTTGGCATCATGCCATATATTTCGGCCTCGATCATCGTGCAGCTGCTGGCGTCCATGTGGGAACCGCTGAAGCAGCTCAAGAAAGAAGGCGAGACAGGCCGGAAAAAGCTCAACCAGTACACCCGCTATTTCACTGTTGTCCTCGCCACTTTCCAGGCCTACGGCCTCGCGGCGAGCATTCAGGCCGGCGGTCTCGCCTCGAATCCTGGCCTGTTCTTCACTGCCTCCTGTGTCATCACACTCGTCGGAGGGACGATGTTCCTGATGTGGCTTGGCGAACAGATCACGTCGCGCGGCATCGGCAACGGTATCTCGCTCATCATCTTCGTCGGCATCATCGCGGAAATTCCCGCACAACTCGCCCAGTTCTTCAGCCAGGGGCGCTCCGGCGCGATCAGCCCGCTGGTGATGATTGGCATCCTGATCATGGTCATCCTGACGCTGACCTTCGTCGTGTTCATGGAACGGTCCCTGCGCAAGATCCACATCCAATATCCGCGTCGCCAGGTCGGTATGAAGGTCTATGACGGGGGCTCCTCGCACCTCCCGATCAAGGTCAACCCGTCGGGCGTGATTCCCGCCGTGTTTGCCTCGGCACTGCTGCTTCTCCCGACAACGCTTGCAACCTTCTCAAGCGGGTCGACCAACCCGATCCTGTCGACCTTTCTTGCCTACATGGGGCCAGGACAGCCCCTCTATCTGATCTTCTTCACCGGTATGATCGTGTTCTTCACCTACTTCTATACCCATGAAGTAGCGTTCAAGACCGACGATGTGGCAGAAAACCTCAAGAATCAGAACGGCTTTGTTCCGGGTATCCGCCCGGGCAAGAAGACGGCGGAATACCTCGACTATGTCGTGAACCGCATTCTGGTTCTTGGGTCAGGCTATCTTGCGCTGGTTTGCCTCCTGCCAGAAATCGTCCGCAACCAGGCTGCAATCCCCTTCTACTTCGGGGGCACCTCGATCCTGATCGTCGTCTCGGTCGGCATGGACACGATCCAGCAGGTTCAGTCACACCTTCTGGCCCACCAGTATGAAGGTCTGATCGAGAAATCGCAGCTGCGCGGCCGTCGCGGCTCCTCCACCAAGCCCCGTGCAAAAGGACCTGCGCGTCGATGAATATCATCCTCCTCGGGCCCCCTGGCGCAGGCAAAGGGACCCAGGCACGTAAACTGGTTGAAGAGCGCGGCATGGTGCAGCTGTCCACCGGTGACATGCTGCGTGATGCCCGCACGAGCGGAACCGAAATGGGCCGCGTCGTGGCCGAGGTCATGGACAAAGGCCATCTTGTCACGGACGAGATCGTGATCGGTCTGATCCGGGAAAAGCTGCTCAGCGGTGCCTCGAACGCGGGCTACATCTTTGACGGTTTCCCGCGCACGCTGCCCCAGGCTGACGCGCTCGCCAACCTCATGCAAGAGGTCGGACAGTCCGTCGATCACGTCATCGAAATGCAGATCGACGACGCAGTTCTGGTCGCACGTGTCACCGGCCGGTCTACCTGTGCCAACTGTGGCGAGGTCTATCACGACAAGACACGCCCCATCCCCGGCAACGGCAAATGCGTCAACTGCGGCGGGACCACGTTCAAGCGGCGTGCCGATGACAACGAAGACAGCCTCAAGACCCGGCTTCTGGCCTACTACAAGCAGACCAGCCCGCTGATCGGCTATTACTATGCCAAAGGCGCGCTCGAGACTGTGGATGGACTGGCCGAAATTGATGACGTCGCGGCACAGATCAACGCGATCCTGACCTGACCAAAAAGAACAGGGCAGGGGGCTTGACCCTTCGGACCAATGCCCCTAGACAGCCCCATCCCGAAAAGGGAATCAACCCGCGTGGCCGGAACCTGTTCCGCTGTCACTGACCACCTCGAATGCCAGCGGTCCATCCGGGCCCGGTTGTGAAAAAAGGTTCCGGCGCTACGGAACCGCAACGAAAGGAAGACAAACGTGGCACGTATTGCCGGCGTGAACATCCCGACTGCTAAGCGGGTTCCCATCGCCCTCACCTATATCCACGGCATTGGCCCGCACATTGCGCACCAGATCTGTGAAGCCGTCAAGATCGACGAATCCCGTCGCGTCAATGACCTCACCGACGCCGAAGTGCTCGCCATCCGCGAATACATCGACGCCAACGTCACCGTCGAAGGCGACCTTCGCCGCGAAGTGACGATGAACATCAAGCGTCTGATGGACCTTGGCTGCTACCGTGGCCTGCGTCATCGCCGCAACCTGCCCGTCCGCGGTCAGCGTACCCATACCAACGCCCGCACCCGCAAAGGCCCCGCAAAGGCCATCGCCGGCAAGAAGAAATAAGGGAGGGCTGACTGAATGGCACGTGATACCCGTCGCGGAGGCAAGAAGAAGGTCTCCAAGAACATCGCCGCTGGTGTGGCGCATGTTAACTCCTCGTTCAACAACACCAAGATCCTGATCTCGGACGTGCAGGGGAACGCGATTTCGTGGTCCTCCGCCGGGACCATGGGCTTCAAGGGTTCGCGCAAGTCGACCCCCTACGCCGCCCAGATGGCCGCCGAAGATGCCGGCCGCAAGGCTCAGGAACATGGCGTCAAGACGATCGAAGTCGAAGTGCAGGGCCCCGGTTCGGGCCGCGAGTCGGCGCTCCGCGCGCTGGCTGCCGTCGGTTTCAACATCACCTCTATCCGTGATGTGACCCCGATGGCCCACAACGGCTGCCGTCCGCCCAAACGCCGCCGCGTCTGAGCATTCGCAATACCACCGGGGCTGCGCTTTTGCGCGGCCCCGTTTCGTCGTTTTGAAACCTCGGGCGTCTGCTTCTCGGACATGGAACGCAGACAGGAATAGGGGGACGTATGATCCACAAGAATTGGGCAGAACTGATCAAGCCGACTCAGCTTGATGTCAGGCCGGGTAACGATCCGGCCCGTCAGGCCACGGTCATCGCAGAACCGCTCGAGCGTGGCTTCGGCCTGACGCTCGGCAACGCGCTGCGCCGCGTGCTGATGTCCTCGCTGCAGGGTGCCGCCATCACCTCCGTGCAGATCGACAACGTCCTGCACGAGTTTTCCTCTGTGCCCGGCGTCCGCGAAGACGTGACGGACATCGTCCTGAACCTCAAGGGCGTCGCCATCCGCATGGACGTCGAAGGTCCCAAGCGTCTGACCGTTCAGGCCAAAGGCCCGGGCGTCGTGACCGCCGGTGACATCTCCGAATCCTCGGGGATCGAGATCCTGAACAAGGATCACATCGTCTGTCACCTCGACGATGGTGCCTCGCTCTACATGGAACTGACCGTCAACAACGGTAAGGGCTATGTCGCCGCCGACAAGAACAAGCCGGAAGATGCCCCGATCGGCCTGATTGCGATCGACGCGATCTATTCCCCGGTCAAGAAGGTCTCTTACGAAGTCCAGCCGACCCGCGAAGGTCAGGTTCTCGACTACGACAAGCTGACCATGAAGGTTGAAACCAACGGCGCAATCTCGCCGGATGACGCTGTGGCCTATGCCGCTCGCATCCTGCAGGATCAGCTGTCGATCTTCGTCAACTTCGACGAACCCGAAGCCGCTGGCGCCGGTTCCGTCGAAGACGGGCTCGAGTTCAACCCGCTCCTCCTCAAGAAGGTGGACGAGCTGGAACTCTCGGTTCGTTCGGCCAACTGCCTCAAGAACGACAACATCGTCTATATCGGCGATCTCATCCAGAAGACCGAAGCCGAGATGCTCCGCACCCCGAACTTCGGCCGCAAGTCGCTGAACGAGATCAAGGAAGTGCTGTCCGGCATGGGCCTGCACCTCGGCATGGATGTCGAGGATTGGCCGCCCGACAATATCGAAGACCTCGCCAAGAAGTTCGAAGACCAGTTCTGATCAACTCACGTGGGTTTCACCCACCCTACGCAGGGTGGGTGAAACCCACGCGTCGTACGACCCCGGGCAATCCCGCCCCAAAAATGCGGCTGACACGCATCAGACCGCTGCACAAAGCATAAAGCACTGAAGGAGAAGACAAATGCGTCACGGAGCGGGTTACCGCAAACTTAACCGCACCCACGAACACCGCAAGGCGATGTTCGCCAACATGGCCGGCTCGCTGATCGAGCATGAGCAGATCAAGACCACCCTGCCCAAGGCTAAAGACCTCAAGCGCGTCGTGGACAAGCTCATCACGCTCGGCAAGCGTGGCGATCTGCACGCCCGCCGCCAGGCCGCCGCTGCTCTCAAGCAGGATATGCACGTGGCCAAGCTTTTTGAAACGCTCGGCCCCCGCTACAAGGACCGCAACGGCGGCTACACCCGCGTCCTCAAAGCTGGCTTCCGCTATGGCGACATGGCCCCGATGGCGATCATCGAACTGGTCGACCGCGACCGCGATGCCAAGGGCTCTGCCGACAAGGCCCGCGTCGCCGCCGAAGCCGAGATGGCCGACGAAGAATAAGGCCGGGCAGGCCCAGCGCCGCCCGTGAAAAGGAAAAGGCCCCGTCGAACAGGCGGGGCCTTTTGTCTTTCTGCGTTCAGTCTGGCTTCCGCCTTTCCTTTACGTCACCCGAAGGATTGATCCGGGCCAACTCGGTCATGGTTGAAGTCGCCGCTCGAGACAGGTCGGACTGCATGAAAGCCAGTAAAGCGGATAACTCCGCCGTCTCGAGCCTACCCAGTTGCAGTGCAATGTCCCTATCCATACCCTACCCCTCTAGTGCATTGAAATCGTTCCAGTTGATTACAATTTAAGGTTGACGTCGTTTGCCGCAACTTGTCTAAAAGGCCATGTCCCTGAGGTCTGGAATCGATCAACACACGCGTAAGCTGGCTCAAATGGCACCGGGGGGTTTCTTTTTTGCGCTGCATATCCGCTTCGCCCTGCCGTTGCTCCACTACCAGACCTACCCACAGGGATGGACTGACAGATACACAGAGGAGGCATATGCGCTCCGTGATCCGATCATTGCCTGGGGGTTCAGCACGACCGGAACAACACGATGGAGCGAACTGACGATCCCTGATCCGTTCAACATCTTCGGACAGGCCAGGGAGTTTGGTATGGTGTACGGATTTGCCGTTTCTTGCGGATCGATGAAATCGCGCACGATCGCTTCTGCGTCGCGCGCGGACCGGGAATTCATGGACGATGAGATCCGCGCGTTCGAAAAGATCATCTTGCACCTGCACGACATGACTGAACCCCCAAAGTCCTTAACGGACGCCCAAGTTGAAGCCCTCCGGTGCATTGCCGAAGGGGATCGTCATGCAGCTGCCGCCGCACGATTGAATATTTCGGAAAGTGCTCTCAAGGCCCGACTTTCATCGGCCCGAACCCGGCTTCTTGCCCGGACGACGACCGAAGCAATCCAACGCGCTCGAGACTATCGACTGCTCTGACCATCCTCATCGGATGTCTCCGGCAGGGTTCATAAGACCCTAACCCCCCAAGCCAGGAGGCTACGATGCACAGCACGACTCTTTCCTTTGCCAACATGCACAACCATGGCGAACTTTTTGCCAATATCCTTCGCGCGAGGCGCGAATCTTTCATTGTCCGTAACCGCTGGGACCTGCCCGAAACGATGGGTATGGAATTTGACCAGTATGATACGCCGGTCTCGCGCTGGCTCGCCGTGCATGACGAAGCCGGGACTGTTCTTGCCGGTGTGCGTCTGACGCCTACAACCGCTCGCTGCGGCATTTACACCTATATGATCCGCGACGCCCAGCGTGGCCTCCTTGATTCCATTCCCGCCGACCTCCTCTACAGCGAAGCCCCGGTCGAGGAAGGCACATGGGAAGTGACCCGCGGCTTCATCGCCTCCGATATCCCTGCGGCCATTCGTCAGAAGGTGCGTCTGAAACTCGTCCTCCAGATGCTGCGGACCAGCCGCGAAGAAGGCATTCGCCGTATGCTCGCCCTTCTCCCCTCAAACTGGGATCGCTGGGCCGCGCGCTGCAAGCTCGACATGGCCCCAGCAGGGCGGAACATGAACATGGGCGGGATCGATTATCAGGCCGTCTGGATCGACTTTTCGACGCAGTTGCACTGACGCTTTCCATCGTCCTGCATGGGGGCTACCCTGCCCCCATGCCCGATCTTTTCGACACGACAGAGCCGCAAGGCAACGACACCCCCCGTCCGCTGGCCGACCGGCTCAGACCCCGGTCACTGGGGGATGTCATCGGACAGGAACAGGTCCTTGGCCCCGACGCCCCCCTCGGGGCCATGCTTGCCGCAGGTTCCTTGTCCTCTCTCATCCTTTGGGGCCCGCCGGGCGTGGGGAAAACCACCATCGCCCGGCTGCTTGCCGATCAGACCGATCTTCATTTCGAACAGATCAGCGCGATCTTCACCGGCGTCCCCGAACTGCGCAAAGTGTTCGAAGCCGCACGGTTTCGCCGCAAGCAGGGCAAGGGCACGCTCCTTTTCGTCGACGAAATCCACCGCTTCAACAAGGCGCAGCAGGACGGCTTCCTGCCCTATATGGAGGACGGCACGATCCTCCTCGTCGGGGCCACCACCGAAAACCCCTCCTTTGAACTGAACGCCGCCCTCCTGTCCCGCGCGCAGGTCCTCATTCTGAGCCGCCTGTCGCTCTCTGATCTCGAACGCCTCGCCCAACGCGCCGAAAAGGAACTCGGCCGCCCTCTCCCGCTCGACGGCGGGGCCCGCGATGCGATCATCGAAATGGCGGATGGCGACGGCCGGGCGCTGTTGAACCTGATCGAACAGGTCGCCGCATGGCGCGGCACAGGCAAACTGACCGTCGAGACGCTGACAACCCGTCTCATGAAACGGGCGACCAAATACGACAAATCCGGGGACGAGCACTATAACCTCATCTCCGCCCTGCACAAATCCGTCCGCGGCTCCGATCCCGACGCCGCCCTCTACTGGCTCGCCCGGATGCTGGCAGGCGGCGAAGACCCCCGCTTCCTCGCCCGCCGCATCACCCGCATGGCCGTCGAGGATGTGGGTCTTGCCGATCCGCAGGCCCAGTCCCTTTGCCTCCAAGCCTGGGAAACCTACGAACGCCTTGGCAGCCCCGAAGGCGAACTGGCGCTCGCCCAGGCCGTGACCTACCTCGCCCTCGCCCCCAAATCGAACGCCGTGACCATAGCCTATGGCGCCGCGATGGAGGCTGCACGGAAAACGGGATCGGAACCGCCCCCGCGCCACATCCTGAACGCCCCCACCCGCCTGATGAAGGAACAGGGCTTTGGCGCAGGCTATGCCTATGACCACGATCAGGAGGACGCTTTCTCGGGCCAGAACTACTTTCCCGAAACGATGAAGCGTCCGGTCTACTATGTCCCCGTTGACCGTGGCTTTGAACGCGATCTTAAGAAACGCGTCGAATTCTTTGCGGGCCTGCGCGCGAAACGTCAGGGAAACAAGGGCGAATAGGCCGCCATCGGTTGACAAGCCCGCCCAAGGGCGCGACAGGTCGCCCATGATGACCCCCATTTTCCTTGTCGCCCTCGGCGGAGCGTTCGGCTCTGTCCTGCGCTATCTCACCGGCCTTGCCGTGGGCTTTCCCTATGGAACGCTGACCGTGAACATCATCGGTTCTTTCCTGATCGGCTTCCTCTGGATCGCCCTCTCGCTTCGCACGGAAACCCATCCGCTCCTGATCACCGGCATCCTCGGCGGGTTCACCACCTTCTCGGCCTTCTCCCTCGATACCCTCCGCCTGATCGAAGACGGCCGTGTCCTTCACGCCAGCCTCTACGTTACAGGCTCCGTCGTTATCTCGCTGTTCGCCTGCGCCGCAGGCCTCTGGCTCGCCCGGGGGATCGCACAATGAGCGGCGTTCAGACCCTGACGGTCGAAGCAGGCGACGGCGACCAGCGGCTCGACCGCTGGCTGCGCAAGCATTTCCCCAACCTCACCCAAGGGGCCATCGAAAAGATGTGCCGCAAGGGCGAACTCCGCGTCAACGGCGGCCGCGTCAAATCCTCGACCCGGCTTGAGGATGGCCAATCCGTCCGCATCCCTCCGATGGGCCACGAGGTTGACCAGCCCGCCCCCCTTGCCGTCCGGACCAAGGTCAGCCGGTCGGACGAGGAAATGATTCAGGCCGCCGTCCTTTACAAGGACGAACACATGATCGTCCTGAACAAACCCCCCGGCCTCGCTTCGCAGGGCGGATCGGGGCAGGGCGACCGCCACGTCGACGGCCTGACCGAGGCGCTGATGTTCGGCTACAAGGACAAGCCGAAGCTCGTCCACCGTCTCGACAAGGACACCTCCGGCATCCTCCTCCTCGCCCGCACAGACCGCGTCGCAAGGGGTCTGTCCGAGGCGCTGCGCCACCGCGATGTGCGCAAGATCTATTGGGCCGCCGTCGCAGGCACGCCCAGCCCCCGCGCCGGAACGATCAAGTTCGGCCTGCTGAAAACCGGCGGGCGCGGCGACGAAAAGATGCGCTGCATCCACCCCGCCGAGGTCGACAAGACCGAAGGTGCCAAACGCGCCGTGACGGACTATGCCGTCCTCACCTCGCTTGGCAAACGGATGGCGTGGATGGCGCTTGTCCCGATCACCGGCCGCACACACCAGCTTCGAGCGCATATGGCCGAAATCGGCCACCCTATCATCGGCGACGGCAAATACGGCGGCTCGGGGCAAGAGAATCAGGGCGATGGCTGGGGCGCGGGCCTTGGCCCGGACTTGAGCAAGAAGCTCCATCTCCACGCCCGGACACTCATCATCGAACACCCGATCACCAAGAAGATGATGACATTCACAGCTCCGCTCCCCGAACATATGGAACAGACTTGGGCCTATGTCGGCTGGGACGTGACCCATGCGCCGCTCGATCCGTTCAACATGCCGGACTGATGACGAAACGACTCGTGATCTTCGACGTGGACGGAACGCTGGTCGACAGTCAGGCCGACATTCTGGCCGCCATGACGGCCGCCTATGCCTCGGAAAACCTCACACCACCGTCCCGCGCTGCTATCCTCTCCATCGTCGGCCTGTCCCTGCCGCAGGCCTTTGCCCGCCTCATGCCCGACAGCGACCCGGCCCTGCAAACCCGCCTGTCGGACGCCTACAAACACGCCTATGGCGACAACCGCGCGCAGGCCGGAGTCAAGGGAAGCCCCCTTTTCCCCGGTGCCCGCGCCGCCCTTGACGCCCTCGCCGCAAGGCAAGACACCGTCCTGGCCGTGGCCACAGGCAAATCCAGACGGGGTCTGGACAATCTGATCCTCGCCCACAACCTTTCAGGCCTTTTCCAAAGCCTTCAGGTCGCCGACCACCACCCGTCCAAACCCCACCCCTCGATGATCCGACAGGCCTTGACCGAAACCGGAGTGTCTGCCGACCGTGCCGTCATGATCGGCGACACGACCTATGATATCGACATGGGCCGCGCCGCCGGTGTTGGCACCATCGGTGTCGCATGGGGCTATCACCCCACCGAAAGCCTGCAGGCAGACCGCATCGTCCACAACTTTGCCGATCTGCCCGTCGCCATTGACCAGCTTCTGGACCCCGCAGCATGAGCAACCCTTGGGCCATCAAACGCTTCTGGAGCTCCGTCTCGGTCGTGCCCGCAGAAACGGGCTACACGATCACGCTCGACGACAAACCCGTCCGCACGCCCGCCAAGGCCCGGCTGATCGTCCCCACACGCGGCCTCGCCCAGTTCATCGCGGCCGAGTGGGAGGCCCAGACCGGCAAGGTTGACCCTGCCACCATGCCCGCCACCCGCACCGCCAACTCGGCCATCGACAAGGTCATCCCGCAAAAGGATGACGTTGCCGCCATGCTCGCGGCCTATGGTGGGTCAGACCTTCTTTGCTACCGCGCCGACAATCCGGCGGCACTCGTCGCCCGCCAGTCTGCCGCCTGGGACCCGCTGCTTGACTGGACCCACGCCCGCTATGGTGCCCGTCTCGCAACTGGTCCGGGCGTCATGCCCGTCCCGCAGGATGCCAAGTCCCTCGAACTGCTCGCCGCAGAAGTCATCCGTCAGGACGCCTTTCAGCTTGCCGCCTTCCACGATCTTGTGGCCCTCTCCGGCTCACTCATCCTCGCCCTCTCCGTGGTCGAAGGTGCCCGTTCCCCGTCCGAAGCCTGGGACATCTCGCGTCTGGACGAGACATGGCAAGAAGAACAATGGGGCAACGACGAAGAGGCAACCGAAGCGGCCGCCGTCAAACGTGCCGCTTTTCTGCACGCTGCCCGCTTTCATGCGCTCACAACGCAGGCACTCACCCCCTAGGCAAAGAATTCAAACCGCTTTGGCTGCTTGTTTTTCGAGCAAGACGATCTATCGTTTTTCGTGACACAGGTATTGACCGGGGGCGATGAATCCGACCAAGCTAACCAAATCGCGAGAGGGGCCTTGGTCCTTCCCGATCCGTCCGCTCGAAATCGGGCACCCAAGAATGCCACGTCCGCTGAACGGACCGTGGGAAATCAGGAAGAGGTAAACATGAAAAAATCCGTACTGTTGGGCGCATTGACCGTCGCCGGCCTTGCCGCCGGGGCGTCTCACGCCGCCACACTGGACGACGTCAAGGCACGCGGGGCACTCAACTGCGGCGTGAACACGGGTCTGGTCGGCTTTGCCGCCCCCGATGCGAACGGTGTCTGGGATGGCTTTGATATCGGGCTGTGCCGTGCCGTTGCCGCCGCCATCTTCGGCGACCCCAACGCCGTGAACTTCATCCCCACCACCGGCCAGACGCGTTTCACTGCGCTTGCCTCGGGCGAAGTCGATGTGCTGATCCGCAACTCGACCTGGACCTACTCGCGCGACACCGACTTGAAGTTCGACTGGGTCGGCGTGAACTACTACGACGGTCAGGGCTTCCTTGCCCCCGCCGCTCTGGGCGTGTCCTCGGCCAAGGAACTTGATGGCGCCACCGTCTGCATCCAGACCGGCACCACGACCGAACTCAACCTTGCCGACTTCTTCCGCGTCAACAACATCACCTACGAACCCGTCCCCGTCGCCACCGACGCAGAAGCCCAGCAGCAGTACCTTGCCGGCGCTTGCGACGTGTTCACCACCGACGCATCCGGCCTCGCCGCCACCCGCGCGACCTTTGAAAAGCCCGATGAGCACATCCTGCTTCCGGAAATCATCTCCAAGGAACCGCTTGGCCCCCTCGTCCGCCATGGCGACAACGCCTGGGGTGACATCATCCGCTGGACCTATTACGCGCTCCTGAGCGCCGAAGAGCTTGGCATCACCTCGGCCAACGTGGCCGAAATGGCCGCCGCCCCAACCAACAACCCGGAAATCAACCGGATTCTTGGAACCGAAGGCGAAATGGGCGCAATGATGGGCCTGTCGAACGACTGGGCTGTCAACGCGATTGCCGCCGGCGGCAACTATGGCGAACTGTTCGAAAAGAACATCGGCGAAAACACCCCCATCGGTCTCGCCCGTGGTCTGAACGCGCTGTGGACGCAGGGCGGTCTGCAGTACTCCCCGCCGTTCCGGTAGGAATAGCGATACATCGGGCGCGGACTTCTGGTCCGCGCCCTTTTTCTACCCGACGACAACAGGGCAAGTGCGGGTCCACGCGGCACAGCCGGATCAACCGGCGTGACACGCAAAAGACCCCCTGCCGGGGAGATCGAAAATGACGATTGCGGTTGATCCGCCAAAGCGCGGCTTTCGGCTTTCCCAACTGATCTATGACACGCGCTATCGCTCGATCACGATTCAGGTCGTGGCGCTGTTCCTGATCGCGGCGCTTCTGACGTTTCTGATCGTGAATCTGGTGCAAAACCTGCATGCCTTGGGCAAGGACATCGACTTTGGGTTCCTGTCCAGCCGCGCAGGGTACGACATCAATCAGATGCTCATTCCCTACGACAACAGCATGTCGCACGGCCGCGCCGCCCTTGTCGGCATCGCGAACACTATGCTCATTGCCGTGCTTGGCTGCATCGCCGCCACCATCATCGGCGTGCTGGCCGGTGTCTTGCGCCTGTCCAAGAACTGGATCGTCGCCCGCCTCATGACCGTCTATGTCGAAGGCTTCCGGAACGTTCCCCTGCTGCTTTGGATCCTACTGATCTACGCGCTCTTTACAGAATCAACCCCGTCTCCCCGTGATTTCGGCGGCGACAATCCGACAGCCTCCATGTGGCTCTTTGATACGATTGCCGTCACCAACCGCGGCGTCTACATTCCCATGCCCGTCTGGGGCCCAGGTTCAACCGGGCTTGTCGTGATCTTCCTCGCCTCGATCGTCGGCATCTTCGCTTTCCGGTCGTTCGCCCGCAAACGCCAGGCCGCCACCGGCCAGATCCTTCCAGTCTTCTGGGTCTCGCTCGGCCTCTTCGTCATCCCGTCCCTGATCGCCTACTATGCGCTCGGCAAGCCGCTCTCCTTCTCCTACCCCGAACTCGGCGGCTTCAACTTCCAGAGCGGCCTGCAGGTCCGCAACTCCTTCACCGCGCTCTGGGTGGCCCTCTCGCTCTACACCGGGGCCTTCATCGCCGAAAACGTCCGCGCCGGTATCATGGCCGTCAACAAGGGCCAGTCCGAAGCCGCCTTCGCCCTCGGCCTCCGTCCCAACCGCACGATGAGCCTCGTGATCCTCCCGCAGGCTCTCCGCGTCATCATCCCGCCGCTCATCTCGCAGTACCTGAACCTGACCAAGAACTCCTCGCTCGCTATCGCCGTCGGCTATATGGACGTGCGGGCCACCCTTGGCGGGATCACAATCAACCAGACGGGCCGCGAACTCGAAGGTATCCTGCTTCTTGCGGCCTTCTACCTGACGGTCAGCCTCACGATCTCGACCGTGATGAACATCTACAACCGCAGCATCATGCTGAAGGAGCGTTGAGATGACCGACACTCCCGACCGCGAAAGCAGCTATGTCCGCACCGCCATGTTGCCCCCCCAGACGGCACCTTCCACGCAGGTCGGTGCCATCCGCTGGGTGCGCGAGAACCTGTTCTCAAGCTGGCTGAACGCCATTCTGACAATCCTGTCGATCTACTTCGTCTGGACCATCGTCAGCAGCATCTACCCTTGGCTCGCCAATTCCGTCTGGGACGCAACATCGCTGACCGATTGCCGCGCCAAGATGGACGAACGTTTGGGCGAAGGCGTCCGCTCCGCCTGCTTCGCCGTCATCAGCGACCGCTGGCAACAACTCGTCTTCGGCTTCTACCCGCAGAACGGCTACTGGCGTCCGCCCACAGCCCTGATCGTCTTCCTGATCGCCATCGCGCCGGTCCTGTTCACCCAACTCCCGCGCAAGATGCTCTGGTTCACAATGATCGCGCCGATCCTGATCTTCACGCTCCTCTGGGGCGGGTCGATCTGGGCGCCCATCTCGGTCGCCCTCGGCTTTGTCGTAGGCTTCATCGCCTACCGCGTCATCGGAAGCCGCTTCAGCGCCCTTCTCGCCGTCCTTGCCGCCATCATCCTGCCGATCCTCTACTGGCTTACCCTGTCCGGGACCGTCAATTCGGCCCTCTCAGCCATCGCCCCGATCGGCCTGCCCTACGTCGAATCAAAGGACTTTGGCGGCTTCACCCTCTCCATCGTGATCGGCCTGACCTCGATCATGCTCTCGCTGCCGCTAGGCATACTCCTCGCGCTCGGACGTCAATCGAACCTGTTCATCATAAACAAGGTCTCGGTTGTGTTTATCGAGGTGATCCGGGGTGTCCCGCTCATCGTCTGGCTCTTCACGGCCCAGTTGCTCCTGAACTACTTCCTCCCCAAGGGCACCAACTTTGACCTGATGCTGCGCGTTATCATCATGGTCACCCTCTTCTCCTCCGCCTACATCGCCGAGGTCATTAGGGGCGGCCTCGCCGCACTGCCCAAGGGCCAATACGAGGCGGCCGATGCACTCGGCCTCGACTACTGGAAATCCATGCGCCTGATCGTCCTGCCGCAGGCGCTCAAAATCTCGATCCCCGGTATTGTGAGCAGCTTTATCGGTCTGTTCAAAGACACGACCCTTGTCGCCTTCATCGGTATGTACGATCCCATCGGCCTCACCGGGTCGATCCGCGCCTCGACCGATTGGAACGGGGTCTACTGGGAACTCTACATCTTCGTGGGACTGATCTTCTTCATCTTCTGCTTCAGCATGTCCCGCTACTCCATGTATCTCGAGCGTAAGCTCCATCGCGGCAACCGTTAAGGAGGACCGCCCATGTCCGAACTCGCCACCAACCGCCCCGTCAACTCTGCCGCCATGAAGATCTCGGACGAAGTCGCCATCCAGATTTCAGCGATGAACAAATGGTACGGCACCTTCCACGTCCTGCATGACATCAACCTCACCGTCTATCGCGGCGAACGGATCGTCATCTGCGGCCCGTCCGGCTCGGGCAAATCAACGCTGATCCGCTGCATCAACCGGCTCGAAGAACACCAGCAAGGCACCATTATGGTCGATGGCACCGAACTGTCCTCTGACCTCAAGAACATCGACCGCATCCGATCCGAAGTCGGAATGGTGTTCCAGCACTTCAACCTCTTCCCGCACCTCACCATCCTCGAAAATTGCACCCTCGCCCCGATCTGGGTCCGTAAGACGCCCAAGAAGGAAGCCGAAGAAGTCGCGATGCACTTCCTCCGCAAGGTCAAGATCCCCGAACAGGCCAACAAATACCCCGGCCAGCTTTCCGGCGGTCAGCAGCAGCGCGTGGCCATCGCCCGTTCGCTTTGCATGAAGCCCCGTATTATGCTCTTTGACGAACCCACCTCGGCCCTCGACCCCGAAATGATCAAGGAAGTGCTCGATACCATGATCGAACTTGCCGAAGAGGGCATGACGATGCTCTGCGTGACCCACGAAATGGGCTTTGCCCAGGCCGTCGCCAACCGCGTGATCTTCATGGATCAGGGCCAGATCGTCGAACAGAACGAACCGCGCGAGTTTTTCAACAACCCGCAATCCGACCGGACCAAGCTGTTCCTCAGCCAGATCCTCGGTCACTGAGCCTGACGGGGCAGGGGCGTCGGAAAGACGCCCCGCTCACTCCTCCAGATCGTCTGGAACGACAAAGTCGCGCACCGCGCCACTCCGCTCCGTCACGTCTTTCCAGTCATCCAGCGCGAAATCGATAACCGCCGTCGCCCCGGTCGGGAAATCGTGGAAACGCGTATGGACCGGCGGCACATGGGCCAGCATCGCCGCAAAGGCCGCAATCCCCGGATTATGCCCCACCATCATCACTACAGGCACCGTCTGCTTGTGCAGCACAGACAGCATGACCTCGGGCGCCGCCAGATAAAGCTGGGGCAGGGTGCTCACCTCGGGCTGCGCGGGCAAGGCGGGCAGGATCAGCGACAGCGTCTCAACCGTCCGCGCCGCATCTGAACACAGGACGATCCCCGGTTCATCATGCCGCGACGCCAGCCACTGGCCGATCAACGGCGCCTGCCGTCGCCCCCGGGCGTTCAGCGGCCGCTCATGGTCGGCCGTTCCGGGCTGGGACCAGTCAGATTTCGCGTGGCGGATCAGGATCAGGCGCAGGGTCATGTCTGTGAAACGCTTTCATATGAAAGGCCGATTGATCGGGCAGGCGTCGCACCTGTCCAACCGGGCAGGCCCGGCGAACCCGACAACCTCCCTCCCTGCAGTCTGCGCCATCCGCGCCGTCAAGGAAAGCGTGACACGCAGGCACATCGTATCCCCGATCCGTTAACGCCCCCGCCGGACAGGCAGTCCGGCAGGGCTGGCCCACGCAAGTCAGACAGGGGTTGATCCCCACCGTCGGCTCCAGCGCTTCCCGAATGGCAATGGCCCCCCGGACCGAAAAGAACAGCCCCGCCGTCTCATGCACCAGCATCCCGACCGGAGATTGCCATGCCCGTCCAGATCGCTGTGCCCAACTGATGAATGGCCGGTATGGCGGCCCGCCAAAGGGAAACACGGCCTTGGCCCCGATATCGCAGGCCAGCCGCCCGATGACCCGCCGCGACCATCGGTCAAGCGGATCAGGCTTGCCGTCCGCATATTCTGGCGAGCCTTGGAAATGCGGCCAGAACACCGGCTCCTCCGGACCCAAAAGAACGACCGACCGGATATCCTTTCCCAGATTGTCGGCAGGAAATACCGACGCAATACCGACGCAATACAGACGCGATACCGCAGCCAGTTTTTCGATGTCCGAAAGCAGACTCACCTTATGCGCGGCTTCACCCGCGGCTCGGTCGACCGGATGATCGACCCTGCGCCATGCTCGGTAAACAGCTCCAGCAGACTCGCATTCGGCAGCCGCCCGTCCAGGATCACCACCGCCCGCACCCCGGCTTCCAGCGCGGCCAGTGCCGTCTCGGTCTTGGGAATCATGCCCCCGGCAATCGTCCCGTCCGCGATCATCTCGCGCACCTGATCGGGCGTGAGCTGGGTCACGATCTCCCCATCCTTGTTCTTCACACCCGCCACATCCGTCAGCAACAACAGCCGGTCCGCCTGCAGCGCACCCGCAATGGCGCCCGCCGCCGTATCACCGTTCACATTGAAAGTTTCGTTATCTTCCATGCCGGTAGCGACTGGCGCTACCACTGGAATGATCCCGGCATTATACAGATCGCGCAGCACCTGCACGTTCATCTCGACCGGTTTGCCAACGAACCCAAGCTCCGGATCGTCGGCCACACAGACCATCAGATCGTCATCCTTGCCGGAAATCCCGACAGCCCGGCCGCCCTGATCATTGATCGCCTGCACGATCCTTTTGTTCACCAGCCCGGACAAGATCATCTCGACAACCTCGACCGTCGCCTTGTCCGTCACCCGCTTGCCGCGCACAAAGGTCGACTTGATCCCCAGCTTGTCCAGCATCTGGTTGATCATCGGCCCGCCCCCATGCACGACAACCGGGTTCACCCCCACCTGCCGCATCAGCACGATATCCCGCGCAAACTCTGCCATAGCGTCATCATCGCCCATGGCATTGCCGCCGAACTTCACCACCACAACCGACCCGGAATAGCGTTGCAGATAGGGCAGCGCCTCGGACAACGTGCGGGCCGTGGCGATCCAGTCTCGGTTCATGTCCTGTTTCCTCATGGGCGTGGTCCCTCAGGCGATTTGCGCGATGATGCTGCGCAGGGTCTCAATCCCGTCACCCGTCTCGGACGAAGTAACAACGATCTCCGGAAAGGCCGCTGGATGCTTTGACAACGCCGCCCGTGTCTGGGTTAACACCGCGTCCAGTTCCGACGCCTTGACCTTGTCCGTCTTGGTCATCACCGCCTGAAACGTGACGGCCGACCTGTCGAGCAATGTCAGGATCTCTTCATCGACAGCTTTCACGCCATGCCGGGCATCAATCAGCACAAAGGCCCGCCGCAGCGTTTGCCGACCCGCCAGGTAGGCCTTAAGCAACTTCTGCCAGCGCTCGACGACCGGCAGTGGCGCGTTCGCAAAACCATAGCCCGGCAGGTCTACAAGATAGCGCTCAGGCCCGACCGAGAAATAATTGATCTCCTGGGTCCGCCCTGGCGTGTTTGATGCCCGCGCGATCCCCTTGCGACCGGTCAAGGCGTTGATCAAGCTTGACTTTCCAACGTTCGACCGGCCTGCAAAGCAGACTTCGATCCGGTCAGGATCGGGCAAGCCGGCCATTGCAACGACTCCCTTGACGAACTCGACCGGGCCGGCAAACAGCAGACGGCCCGTCTCTTTCGAAATGGCATCAGGGGCTTCAGCGATTGGGAATGGCAATTGCATTTCAGATAACTCCTGCGGCATCGCCGATCCGTACGGTACCGCCTTTGATCACTTCAGCATAGACGCCGAAATCCCGATGCCCCCAGTTCCGCTCAAGTACGCCCAGCGTATCCGCATCGCGCACGCCGGTCTCGGGGTTCGCAGCCGTATGCAGGCAACGTGCGATCCGGTCACGCACAGCCAATACTGCCCCGCCGATCTGGATTGAGCGATCCATCCAACGAAACTCAGCCCAACTGTCCAGACCGTCCAGCCAGATATTCCCGCGCCAGCGCTCCGGCTTAATGTCCTGCGCCAAGGCATCCGCGACGGCCTTGTGCGAAGCGATATTCATGATTGAAACCGAAGGGTAGGCTGTATCAGTCATTCCCCGGCCCTGGACAGACACCACTCCGGTCGGCCGCGCCCTCGCTTCGGGGCAAAGCGGGGCAATCCATTCCAGAAACGCAGCAACCGAAGATGTATCGTCGGGCGCAACCAAATGCTCACCCAATGCGAAATGCCGTAACAGCACCGTGCGCGTGCCTTCATCGAGCCGCGCCCAGAGTCCCGCGAGTGCTGGCGTCCGTGTCCCGATCATGAAGTTCTGACAGGGCACCCATCCGGGCGCCGCCCTATCAAACTTCGTGATCTCATGGGTAACCGCCCAGACCCTGTCCCACGGCAAGGTCTGCCCCGCGATAAGCGTCACTTCATCCAGCGCTTCACGTCCATGGCTCTTGATCGGGTGCCGCCAGATGGCGGCCACCGTTGCCATCACTTGCCACCGGACTTCGGTGCCTTGGCGGTTTCGTCCGTCGGCTTTCGCTTGAAAGAACCGATGATATTGCCAAACACATCCGGCTTATGACCATGACTCCTCATGATGGTATACTGCTGGATGAACGTGATCGTGTTGTTCGTGATCCAGTACAGCACAAGACCCGATGCGAATGTCCCCAACATGAACATGAAAATCCAGGGCATCCAGGCAAAAACCATCTTCTGCGTGGCATCCGTCGGCGCGGGGTTCAGCTTTTGCTGAAGCCACATAGAGATCCCGAGAAGGATGGGCAGTACGCCCAGTGAGAAGATAAAGAAAAAGCTGGTGTGATCGG
The DNA here is from genome assembly GCA_041752495.1 of Rhodobacterales bacterium. Classification (GTDB taxonomy): domain Bacteria; phylum Pseudomonadota; class Alphaproteobacteria; order Rhodobacterales; family Rhodobacteraceae; genus JAPLPE01. The sequence goes on along the minus strand of JBGSWJ010000405.1, from coordinate 13,314 downwards.
GCGTACTCCAGGGGAACAGCCCGAAACCATTCAGGATCGAGGACGGATCAGGCGCCGAAAGGTCGCGGATCCACAGGATCCAAGGCGCATGACGCAATTCGATCGTGACAAAGATCACCTTGTAAAGCGAAAAGAAGATCGGGATCTGGATCAGGATCGGCAGACAACCCGACGCAGGATTGACCTTGTTGTCCTTGTAAAGTTTCATCATCCCTTGCTGAAGAGCAGCCCTGTCGTCGCCGGCGCGCTCCTTCAGTTTTTCCATTTCAGGCTGAAGTTCCTTCATCTTCGCCATGGAGACATAGGACTTGTAGGCGAGAGGCAGCACCAGCGCCTTCAATACGAGCGTCAGCACAACAATCGACCAGCCCATATTCCCGATAAAGCCATGCAGGAAATGGAGAAGCCAGAAGATTGGCTTGGTCAGGAAAAAGAACCACCCCCAGTCAATCGAGTCGAGGAAGCGTTCGATCCCGTCTTCATTCTGATAGTTGCGGATGGTCTCCCATTCCTTGGCACCGGCAAAAAGCTGGCTTTCGACCTGTACCGTCTGGCCCGGGGCGATCGTTTCAGTCGGCATCCATGTCAGGGCCTGATAGACGCCGCTGCCCGGAAGGAAACGAGCGGTTGACCGGAATGCGGTTCCCGGGGTCGGTATCAGGGTGGTCATCCAGTACTTGTCGGTAAAGCCGATCCATCCGTTCTGCGTGACGTCAATCTCGTCTACGAGACTCCCGTCGGGCGACACGGTTTCAAGATCGGCCATGGCCTTGTACTTGATTTCTTGAAGTTTTCCGTCCGACATACGTACGACGCCTTCGTGCAGGATCCAGTTTGCCGGTGTGTTCGGACGTCCGTTTTGTGCGATAAACCCGTATGGCGTGACTGTCACCACGGCCGCCGATGTGTTCTCGACCGACTGTGTGATGTTGAACATGTAGTTCGTGTCAATGGCGATCTGGCGGCGAAAGATCTGGCCCGCCCCATTATCCCAGACAAGCGTGACAGGCGTTTCCGGCGTCAGCGTCTCGCCGGATTCGATGCTCCACAGCGTGTCGGGGGTCGGAACGCCCTCGGGGGCGATGCCGTCTTCGGCTTGCCAGCCAAACAGCGCATAATACGGAAACTCTCCGCCCACAGGGGAAAGCAGCCGTACAAGATCCGAGTTCGGGTCAAGCGTTTCGCGATAGTCCGAAAGTTTGAGATCGTCGATCCTTCCGCCCTGAAGCGAGATCGTACCTTTCAGGCGCGGAGTCTCAATCGCGATGCGTGGCGCCTCGGCTGCCACCGCGGTCTCGACCGGAGCGATCCCGTCTGCCGCCACAGTGTCACTTGTCGTCGGGGTCAAGGCCGTCTCGGCGGTCGTCGTGGCAGTTGCGTCAGTTGCCTGCGTCGGAGTCTCAGGCGGAAACAGGAATACCCACCCGAGGATCACGAGAAAGCTGAGCGCCGTTGCGAGGATGAGATTCTTGTTCTGGTCGTCCATTCGAGCCGCCCATATCGTCGGAAAATATCAGGCCGGTTCAACAGGGCAGGGGGCCAAAGGTCAAGCAGTTTTCCGGTGCTTTGCCTGGCCTGCGGCCTTGCGCAGCAGCGAAAGTGATCTGAACGGGGCCCGCGAGCCGATTCCTGCAGGATGTGGCCGTCGGTTGGCATACCGGCATGCTTTCCAATGGTCCCGGCATGATTGACAAAGGAACCTCGTCGTGCGCGTTACCGACTTCCGGATCCGCCGGCATTCGGCAAAGGTCCGACTCAGAGTCACTCAAACGTCGCGGGTGGTCATCCGGCCTCAAACGACCCTCAAATGGGTGGACGGGGCCTCGCCCTTTCGGACGACATAGGACCTGATCCAGTTGTCCGTTTCATGCATCGGCATCGGACGGGCGATCCCAAAGCCCTGCACATGTCCGCATCCCAGTTTGGCAAGCATCGCCCTTTCGCCAGCCGTCTCCACCCCCTCTGCCAAGGTATCGAGACCAAGCCGCTCGGCCATCGTCAGGATCGCAGCGACCATCTTTTGCTGCTCAGGGTCTTCGTCGATGCGGGTTACGAAGGAACGGTCGATCTTGATCCGCTCAATCGAAAATCTCCGGATACTGGTGATCGAAGCATGTCCGGTGCCAAAGTCGTCAAGGTCCAGGCAACACCCCAGTCGCGCCAGCCCGGACAGGTTGCGGATCACCACATCTTCCGACCGGCCGGCAACAACCGTTTCCAGCACTTCAACCACAAGCCTGTCCGGTGTCAGTTCGAACCGGTCAAGCTCCCAGCCGATCCGGTCGACAAGCCGGGGATCATGCAACTCCTCGCTCGAGAAGTTCACACCGACCCGTGGAATGTTGAAGCCCTGGTCTTCCCAGTGGCGCACGGCCGCGAGCGAATCCCGGATCATCCGTTCACCAAGCCGGTCCATCAGTCCCGCCTGCGCCAAGGCGGGCAGAAACTCAACAGGGGGAATAAGGCCCCTTTCAGGATGATGCCATCGCGCCAGTGCCTCGAACCCGGTGATTTCGCCGCTCCGCGTTGAAATCTGAGGCTGAAAGAATGCGTTGATTTCGCCTTTCTGCAGCGCGTCAGCGACCTCTTCGGTCAGGATGTTGCGGCTTGTGATGCGCGCCTTCATGGCGTCGGAGTAGCTCCGGATCCCGGAAGGTCCGCTCCGCTGAGCTTCGATCATAGCAAGGGTTGCTGCCTGAATGACCGTTTCGCCCGTCGGGTTGCTCAGCCGGGAAGCCAGACTGAACCCGATCGAAACTGTGATGTAGATATTCGTTCCATGATCCGCGATCGGATCAGCCAGCGTCCGCTGCAGCCTTCCCGCCAACTGAATGACCGTTTCCAGGTCAAGTCGCCGAACAGGCGCAAGCGCTACGCCGAAATCCGGTCCGTCAAGTCGCGCTGCAACATCCGCATCACGCAGCGCGCCCTGCAGGCGTTGTGCGGTGACCGACAGGATCCTTTCTACGGACGAACGTTCAAGCCGTTCTTCAAGAAGCTTGTACCGGTCAATCTCGATGACCAATGCGCCCGTTGCCTTTCCATGGCGCGCGGCATGGGAAAGGTTGGTCTCCATCTGCCGTATCAAACCGTCGCGCAGCACCAATCCGGTCAGGCCATCCCGCCGGGTCAATGCATTGTCCGAGACTGCCGCTGCGATGATCAATGCGATCGGCAAAGCCGCCGCTACGCCCGCAATGGCCGGAAAACCGCCAAGCCAGAAGGACACCGCCATCATCAGCAACGAAAGAGCAAGCAGGAATGGCCGGCGCACCGGACGCGCCAGACGCGTTATCCGGAAAGCTGCGCGGTCCGAAAAGGCAGTTAACATCTGTCGCAACGTCCTGAATGGCCGAACCCATTGCCTGACCTGAATGGCGCAGGCTGATCGGCGATGACCTTAGGTCAGGGAAGATGTGGAGGACGTTAACGCAGGTCCGGAATTTCAGACGATTTGTCACCAACCTTTGGTGCGCGGACGAGCCCCGCGAAATCAAACAGTTGCGGATCAAGCAAATGGGATGGCCGCGCATTCATCAACGCCCGGAACATGATTCCACGCCGTCCCGGGCTGTTCTTCTCCCAGCCGTCAAGAATCGCCTTAACCTGCTGCCGCTGCAGCCCGTCCTGTGATCCGCACAAGTCGCAAGGGATGATCGGATAGGCCATCGCCCGGGCGAACCGGTCACAATCAGTTTCTGCAACATGGGCCAGCGGACGATAGACGAACAAGTCACCGTCTTCGTTCACAAGCTTGGGCGGCATCGTGGCAAGCCGACCGCCATGAAAAAGGTTCATGAAAAAGGTTTCGAGGATGTCATCCCGGTGGTGACCCAGCACGACAGCGGAACAACCTTCCTCGCGCGCTATCCGGTACAGATTGCCGCGCCGCAAACGGGAACACAGAGCACAATAGGTCCGCCCCGCAGGCACCTTGTCCATGACGATCGAATAGGTGTCCTGATATTCGATCCGGTGCGGTACACCCATCTTGGTCAGGAATTCCGGCAGAACCGTCGCCGGAAAACCGGGCTGGCCCTGATCCAGATTGCAGGCCAGAAGATCAACGGGCAGAAGACCCCGCCATTTCAGTTCATGCAGAATCGCCAGCAGTGTATAGCTGTCCTTGCCCCCCGACAGGCAGACCAGCCACCGCGCGCCAGGTTCGATCATTCCATACTGTTCAATCGCCTCGCGGACCTGCTGCACGATCCGCTTGCGCAACTTCTTGAACTCGGTGCTCTTCGGGGCACCGTTGAACAGTGGATGGATATCTTCAGGATCATCGTCAAACATGCCCGTCCTATGCCAGATTGCAGCTGACGGGGCAATCCAGTGGCACATGGGGCCCGTATCACAACAAAGGAGTTCAGCCATGCGCCTTATCGCCCTTGCCGCTTTTGTCCTCGTTGCCGCCTGCACCGGTAAACCGTCCTTCGAGGACCCGGTCCTCAGCGACCGCCAGCTTAATCTTGAAGAGTTCTTTGATGGTGACCTTGTCGCCTATGGCCAGTTTCAGGATGTTTTTGGCACCGTGCGCCGTCAGTTCGTCGTCGATATCCACGGCGACTGGGACGGAGAAAAGCTGACCCTGACCGAGGATTTCGTCTATGAGGACGGATCGACAGAGCAGCGTATCTGGACACTGGTCAAGACCGGCGAAGACACGTGGCAGGGCACCGCCCCTGGCGTGATCGGCACCGCAACGGGAACCGAGGATGGCGATCGGTTCAACTGGCAATACGAGATCAATCTGCCGATTCCCTCGGCCACGGGGGCAACTGAAACCATGCAGGTCGCGTTCGATGACTGGATGTGGCTCTTGTCTGACGACCGTTTGTTCAACCGGGCCTATATCAAACGGTACGGGATCGATATCGGTGATGTCAGCATCACCTTCGAGAAGCTGGACTGAACCGGGCCAATCGGGGCCGAAAGCGCTCCGGCTCAGTCCGGGACGTTGTCGATCCCCGAGCCGCCCCAGGGATGGCATCGGCCGATCCGGCGCATGGCCAGCCATGATCCCTTGATGCCGCCATGCTTTTCAAGCGCCTCAAGCGCATAGGCGCTGCAGGTCGGATGATAGCGACAGCCATGCCCCACCCAGGGCGACAGCACGATCCGATAGGCCCGTACCGGCAGGGAGATGGCATAAGCAAGCGGTGTCATGGTTGACCGTGAATGCGGGACAGGGCCTGCTTCAGATCATCCTGCAATCGAGAGAAATCAAGTGTCGCGGTCGTTTCGGGCCGCCCGACAATCACATAGTCCCACCCGTCGCGCCCGGCATCGGCCAGAACCAGCCGCGCAATCTCGCGCAGGCGGCGTTTGGCGCGGTTCCGGGCGACGGCATTGCCAACCTTCTTGGAACAGGTGAATCCGACACGCAGCCCTTTGGCGGCTTCCTCTGGGGCGCGTTCCCGGGCCTGCAGATGAAAGCCTGCCGTCCCGTGCCGCAGCCCTTTGGCCGCTTTGAGAAAGTCCGACCGTTTCGTCAGCACCTGCGGAAAAACGGAAACCGCCGGGACAGCCCCTGCGACTTCGGCCTTCTGGCCAGCCACGGGGTCTCCCGGCGGTTCCGATTGCATAACTGCGTCTGGCGCTTAAGCGCTCAGAACCTTGCGACCGCGAGCACGACGGGCGTTCAGGACCTTGCGGCCATTCTTGGTCGCCATGCGCGCGCGGAAACCGTGACGCGCCTTGCGTACACGGTTGGAAGGTTGGAATGTGCGTTTCATCGCGCTCTCTCCGGTCCTTGGGGCAGCACGTCATCCATACGGAATCGCACAACCCGACATCATTCGAAGCCCGTCCTTTAGACAGAGGCCAATCCGGTGTCAACGCGTCCAGAGCGCAATTGTCGCAACAATTTCTGTTCGGACACGCCCCGGTTTGTTACAGTTCCGCCGTCACCCAGCGTCATTCGCGCCGAACCGGGCCCGCGCCATCAACCACACGTGAGGCCCCTGTGACTTTGCCCTCGGGCAGGGCATGTATCCCGCAGGATTAAAAAGGCCAAAGAGCAGGATTCGCACCGCATGACCACCCCGTCCCGTGCCAGCCTGAAACGCGGGCTGCCCTTGCTGCTTGTCATCGTGGCGGCCCTGCTGGGGGCATGGTTCCTGCGCGATGTCCTGACATTCGAGACGTTGCGGGCCAACCATGATGCTTTGATTGCCCTGCGGGACCAGAACTACGCTCTCAGTATCGTCCTCTTTGTCGGCGTCTACATCGTCATCGTCGCCTTTTCCCTCCCCGGCGCAACTGTTGCCAGCCTGACGGGCGGCTTTCTGTTCGGCATCTTCCCGGGTCTGTTCCTGAACGTCGCAGGGGCCACGATCGGGGCCATCGGCATCTTCCTTGCCGCAAGGGCCGGACTTGGCGAACGTCTGGCCGCCCGCATCGACGCCTCCGAAGGCAGCGTGAAACGCATCAAGGAAGGCATCGATTCGAACCAGTGGTCGATGCTGTTTCTCATGCGTCTGCTCCCGGCAGTTCCATTCTTTGTGGCGAACCTGATCCCGGCGCTGCTTGACGTACCGCTGCATCGCTATGCCGTGTCCACCTTTCTGGGTATAATGCCCGGCACACTTGTTCTGACGTCGGTCGGGGCCGGGTTGGGGGATGTTTTCGAAAAAGGCACGGAACCGGATTTCGGCGTATTCCTCTCGCCCTCCGTCCTGCTGCCCATCCTTGGGCTCTGCGTGCTGGCGGGCCTGCCCATACTCATCAAGGCCCTGCGCGGCCGCAAAGGGGGCTGAGCCATGCCTCAGATCAAGACGGATATCTGCATCATCGGCGCCGGGTCCGGCGGGCTGTCGGTTGCGGCGGGCGCGGCCCAGATGGGGGCAAGCGTCGTGCTGATCGAGGGGCACGAGATGGGCGGAGATTGCCTCAACTCGGGCTGCGTCCCGTCCAAGGCCCTGATCGCCGCCGCGAAACAGGCTCATCTGATGACCTCAGGGTTGCAATTCGGCATCACGCCCGTCACCCCGCAGATCGATTTCGCGGCGGTCAAGGATCACGTCGCTCGCGTCATCGCACAGATCGCCCCCGTCGACAGTCAGGAACGGTTCGAAGGTCTCGGCGTCCATGTGATCCGCGATTGGGCAAAGTTCGTTTCGCCGACCGAGGTGCAAGCAGGCGACACACGAATCACCGCCCGCCGCTTTGTCATCGCCACCGGCTCGTCGCCGCTCGTGCCCCCCATTCCAGGGATCGACGAGGTGACGGTCCACACGAACGAGACGATCTTTGCGCTTCGTGAAAAGCCCGACCACCTGCTCATCATCGGCGCAGGCCCCATCGGCATGGAAATGGCGCAGGCGCATCGCCGCCTTGGCTGCAAGGTCACTGTCATCGAAGGCGCAAAAGCCATGGGCCGGGACGATCCCGAACTTGCAGACCTGCTGATCGAAAAGATCCGGGCCGAGGGCGTCACTATCGTCGAGGACGCCAAGGCCGAACGGATCAGCGCTACTGGCGGTATCACCGTTCACACGACCAAGGGCAACTTTACCGGCTCGCATGTCCTGATGGCTGTCGGGCGCAAGGTGAACCTTGACCGGCTGGATCTGGTCACAGCCGGTGTCGCCTTTGACCGCAAGGGGGTCACCGTCGGCAAGGACCTCCGTTCATCCACCAACCGGCGCGTCTATGCCGTCGGCGACGCGGCCGGCGGTCTGATGTTCACCCATGTTGCTGGCTACCACGCGGGCATCGTGATCCGCTCTGCCCTGCTGGGCTTGCCCGCCAGCCAGCGCGCCGACCATATCCCCTGGGCCACCTACACCGACCCCGAACTCGCCCAGGTCGGCCTGACCGAAGCCGAGGCCCGCGCCCGCCACGGCAGCAAGGTCGAAATCGCTGCGGCCGACTTCAGCCACAACGACCGGGCGGTGGCCGAGGGCAAAGCCGAGGGCCGGATCAAGGTCATGGTCGTCAAAGGTCGACCCGTCGGCGCGACCATTCTGGGCCCTCAGGCAGGCGAACATATCGGCCTTTGGGCCATGGCCATTGCCAACAACATGAAAATGTCGGCCATTTCCAATACGATCTTGCCCTATCCGACACTTGGCGAGATTAACAAACGCGCAGCGGGTGCCTATTTTAGTCCAAGGCTTTTCGATAGCCCCGCTGTGAAACGGGTCGTGAGGGCAGTGCAACACTGGCTTCCCTGACCCTCCCTGGGACGCAAGATGTTCAATTCGCTTTCGGGCCGCTTCCTCATCCTGACGACCATCTTCGTCATGCTTGCCGAAGTGTTGATCTTTGTCCCCTCGGTCGCGCGGTTTCGTGAGGGCTATCTCGAACTCCGTCTCGAACGCGCCCAGATCGCCTCACTGGCTGCGCTGTCGAACGAAATGATAGATCCGGACCTGGAAAAGGAGCTTCTCGCCAATGCCGGGGTGTTCAACGTCGTCCTGCGCCGGGACGAAGTCCGGCGGCTTGCCTTGTCATCCCCGATCCCGGAACCGATCTCTGCCACCTACGATCTGCGCGAATCGACCGGCATCTCGCTGATCCGCGATGCGATGACCACGCTACTTGATCCAAACAACCGGATCATTCGCGTCATCGGCGATCCGGTCCGTGATGGCGGCATCCTGATCGAAGTCACGATGGAAACCGGTCCGCTCCGGTCCGCCATGATCGACTACGGCATCAACATCCTTATCTTGTCGGCCGTCATCTCGATCGTCACCGCCGCTCTCCTTTTCTTTGCCGTGCGCGTCCTGCTGGTCAGACCAATAAAGGGCGTCGTGACCGCCATGCAGTCCTACGCAAGCGCGCCCGAAGATGCCCGCCGCATCATCCAGCCCAAGGCCGGTGTCACGGAGCTGCGCGAAGCCGAGGATGCCCTCCAGTCCATGCAGACCCAGCTGACCAGCGCGCTGAAGCAAAAGGAACGACTGGCCCAACTTGGCGGGGCCGTGGCCAAAGTCAGCCATGACCTTCGCAATATCCTGACCTCGGCTCAGCTATTCGTGGACCGCATCGAAGGTTCCGAAGACCCGCTGGTCCGTCGTATGGCGCCCAAACTCGTGGGCTCGATCACCCGCGCCGTGAATCTCTGCGAGTCGACCCTCGCCTTCGGCCGCGCCGAAGAACCGCCACCCAGCCTCGCCCGCGTCCAGATTGCCGCTGTCGTCGCCGAAGTGATCGACAGCGAAAGGCTCGCCGCCGGTGAATATGATATCTCCTTCAGCGAAGGTATTCCTGCCGGTATGACGATCCGAGCTGATGGCGAACAGCTCTACCGCGTCATTCTCAACCTGGTCCGCAATGCCCGACAGGCCATCACGGCGACAGGACGGCCCGGCGAAATCGGCCTCTCTGCCGATGAAAATGATGACGAATGGACGATCTACATCACTGACACCGGCCCCGGACTGCCGCCACGTGCGCGCGAACACCTCTTTCAGCCGTTTCAGGGCGGCGCCACCAAGGGCGGATCCGGCCTCGGCCTCGTGATCGCCGCCGACCTAGTGCGCGGCCACGGCGGCCGGCTCGAACTCCTCAAAACCGACGCCAGCGGCACCGCCTTTGTCATCCGCCTGCCAAAGGCCGAAGGGATCCTCAGCGCCGCCGCCGAATGATCTCCGCGTTTAGGGTCTTGCAAACCCCTCAGCCCGGGGCTAAATCGCCCCAGACCTCGCGGACTGGTAGCTCAGTTGGATAGAGCACTTGACTACGAATCAAGGGGTCAGGGGTTCGAATCCTCTCCAGTCCGCCATTTATTCAAAAAATGCCGTTATTTATCAGGTACTTGCTGATGTTAACGGAATTTTTTCCTCCACTATATCCCCCACTTGGCGCTGGAACGGCCCGGAATAGGGCAGAATGGACTAGGCCTCTTCACTAAGTCTCGCGCGCGTCCGGGAGGGGGGGGGCGTAAATCTCTGCGACCTGTTCTTGCCGGACCGGGGATGCCATTCATCTTCCATAGACGGTAACAATAAACCTCCTGGGGTCGATGAAAGCCCGCGTCACTTACTCTCCACGTCTGACCAGACAAATCAAACCAATCAGAACAAGAAATGAACATTGCTCGCAAGGACTGGTCGGGGCAAGGCTGGTCCATGGGAAAAGGAAAGTATGGCCGCACGATTCAACCTACATGGCAAACCGTTGGCGCGATGGTCGCCGATGGGGTCGAGGTGCGCGCATGGTGCCGTAAGTGCTGTCTGGTCTTGAAGTTCAGCCCTGCGATGCTGGCAGCCTATCACGGTGCGGATTTCAGCCTCGTGAACCGGCTTGCGAAGTGCAGGCAGGTCGGGTGTGACGGTGAGGTGTTTTCATGGCGAATGGTCGAGGGCGGTTCGAGAGCCTGTTGTTCGAGGAAGGGGAGAACTGAACCTTTCTTGCAGATGTGGCGAGTGCGGCCCCCAAGACCGAAGATTTGGCTTGAGTCGAGTGGACTTGCCCGGCTTTATTGGAGAGCGTTTAGCTCACTTCCCGGGCATCGTTCGAAGAGGACAGGACTGTGAAAGTACGCGACCGTCGGGCTCCTATGAAGTCACATCTCGACCGCTACCGGGGCAATCTGATGGACGACACGTCAACACAATGACACAGGGTCAATCGTAGCATGCGTCAGGCCATCAGGCTGCGATACCATACTCACAGTCATAGCAGTTCCCGCGCCCGCTCATCGAGATCAGGATGCCGCGTTTTCGGAGCAGCGCCTGATAGTCGACAGCAGTATTGCGATCCGCGGTCGGAATGGTGAACCAGTCCCGGTGCGGGGTTTCGAGCCACCAGAGCACGGCGCAGAGCTTCGACCGCAAGATCGCGTTTCAGGCGATCACTCGTCGCCCAGCCGACGACGCGGCGCGAGAAGAGGTCCAGGACGACAGCGAGGTAGAGCCAGCCTTCTGCCGTCCAGATGTAGGAGATGTCCGCACCCCACTTCCTGTCCGGGCCGTCCGCCGTGAAGTCCTGCGCCACCAGATTGGGGGCGACGGGCCAGGCGTGCTCGTTGTCCGTCGTCCGCTTGAAGCGCCGTTTCTGCCGCGCGATCAACAGGTTCTCGCGCATCAGGCGGGCCGTGCGATGCCGCCCGATCTCAAGGCCCTCATCGACGAGGTCGCGGTGCATGCGCGGGCTGCCATAGGTCCCGTTAGACAGCGCGAAGGCCGTCCGGATATGCGCCAGATAGACCATGTCCTGCTGCTGGCGCAGGCAAGCCGGCCGTTCTTGCCAGGCGAAGAAACCGCTCTGGCTGACACCAAGAACACGGCACATCCGGCTGATCGGGAAGCTGGCCTTCTCCGCCTCGATGAAGCCAAAGGTCATCGACTTCCCTCTTTCGCGAAGAAGGCCGTAGCTTTTCTTAAGATGTCGCGCTCCTGTTTCAGGACCGCATTCTCACGCCGCAAACGCTTCAACTCGGCGTGCAGATCGACAGAAGCCTCGCTCGGCCAATCGACATCACGTTCTTGGCTCAGCCATCGCGTCAGAGTCGACAGGCCATTGCCCAGATCCTCCGCGATCTCCCGCCGCGTCCGGCCGCTGGTCAATGCCAGCCGCACCGCTTCACGCCGAAACTCCGGCGTCGGTCTCTTCCCGTTTCCCATAGAACACTTTCTGGTTCTTCAGTTGGTGCTCTCCACATTTTCGAGGCAAGTCCAAGTCACCGTTGGTCATTGGTTGTCTCACACGTCTTGCTAAGCGCGACAAGGGAGGTTTCCCCATAGGGTTGTTGTGTCGGTGCATCCGCCCTGTTTTTCCGATGATGACAGGCTGTCCAAAGAATCCGCCAGAATTGACCCTTTCGGCGATGAAACGCACCTCCCTCACTTCAGAACAAATCAACTAACCCTTGTTTCCGCAAGTCGACTATGCCTGTCTGGCGACACGATCAGCGTAGCCCCGGCTCTTGTCGGTCAACATGGTCGGCGGGCCGCTTGGGTCAGGCAAGTTTGACGATAGGACGCACCAGTCCTGTGGAGGTTCTGAAAATGAGACTGCGTTCATCGCGACTCCCGCTGGCTATTTTGCTGGCGTCAAATCTGGCCGGGACGGCTCTCATGGCGCAGACGCTTGTCGGGGACGGAACGTTACCCTGTGGCGGGACCTATGTCGTTGCACCCGGCGACACGCTCAGCGTACTGTCACAGAGGGCCTACGGGACATCGCGTTTCTACACCAACATCCTTGACGCAAACGCGGCCCTTCTGGGTGGTCGCGCTGACCGGCTTGGCGTTGGCATGTCCATTGCCATTCCCTGCCTTGACGCATCCGGGCAGGTGGTGACGAGCACGGCCGACATCCAGTCCGCCATCAACGCCGAAGGCCCGCTGACCGACACGCAGCTTGAAGCGCTTTTCGGCCCCGTGGCCCTGTTTCCCGATGAAGTCCTGACGCCCATCCTTCTTGCCGTGACCATGCCGCTAGATGTGGTCAAGGCAGGCCGGTTCGTCGACGATTCAGTTGCCCTGTCTGCTCAGGAACGCGCCAAGGCCGCCAGTGACCAGAACTGGGACCCCGCCCTGCGCGAACTCGCCGCTGGATACCCCGAGCTTGTGGTACGGATGAGCGATCACATCGACTGGACCGAACAGGCCGGAGAGGCCGTGCTTGTCCAGACCGACGACGTTCTCGACACGATCCAGAGGCTGCGGACCAAGGCATTGGACAACGGCTACCTTGTTGATAACGAAGCGCAAACTATTCAGGTCACCAACAACACAATCAACATCGCCCCGGCGACGCCCGGTGTGGTCTATGTGCCGACCTATGATCCGCAGGTCATCTATACGACCCCAGTCAGCACCATGCCCGCCTACTACTATGACGATGACTTCTATCGCTACAACAACAACTGGGATGACGCCCTTGTCGGAGGCGCCATCTTTCTGGGCAGCGCAATCATTCTGGACGATATTTTTGACGACGACGACTGGAACGATATCGGCGGATGGGGCGGCGACGATGTGTCGATCGACTGGGACCGGGGCGATATCAATATCGACCGCGGCGACGTGACCATCGGCGGCGGGGACCGAGTAAACGTCTCGGGCGGGGACCGCATCACCATTGGCGGCGACCGGACCGAGATCACCAACATCGACCGGACAAACATCGGAAACGTTGACAGGACGACCATTGACCGGACAAGCATCGGCGACGGAGACAGGACTAATATCGCGAACGGGGACCGCACCGATATTGACCGCACCATTCGCAACGCAAGCGACGAGGCCAGCCGCGAGGCCGCCCGGCAGCGGATTGAATCCCGTCAGGCGACCGGCGGCGACGTCGCGCGGCTTCCTGCGACCTTGCCTGCTGACCGGACGCCACGCGCTGAAA
>JBGSWJ010000404.1:0-4202 GCA_041752495.1 Rhodobacterales bacterium | reverse complement strand
CCCCGGCGCGTCCGGAGCGGCCCATCACGTCGCCGAGGAACAGTAGTCTCATGGCGGCATGCCATAGGGGCCGGGCTTTGCGGTGGCAAGCGGGGAATGCGGCGCGGGCACAGGCCTGTGGCGCGGGGGCCGCTGCGACGTAAATGCAAGAATGAATTTCTCTTTGACGGGGTGAAGCGGGGGGTTGGGGAGGACAAACTTCTGTTTTGGACGATCCTGCGGGCTTTGGACCGGACGCAGTGTGGGAAGGTGCAAATTTCCTCGAGGAAATTTGGCAAGTTCCTTCGAAGGAACTTGGGCGCGGTGGACGCGGCGGACCCGATTGGGCCATGAAGGCTCTTTTCTGGTCCGGAGCGGTGATGCTGGTTTCCGTGATGACCGCCTCGACTTTGGGTTGGGATCGTCCGACACCTTGTCGGTGCGGTGTGGGTCGCTGTCAGCGGTGTTGGTCAAAGAGGGCGCCGTGATGGCTTGGGAGGATTGTCGCAACGGGTGTGGTTGGCGGGAAGGGCGGAACCGTTTTGGCCACGAAGACATTTCTCTGGCCCGGTGCTGTGACGATGGTTTCGGCGGTGACCGCTTCTGCTGTTGGTCTGGGAGGTTCGCCCCTTTGACGGTGGGGGGACGCGCTTTCGGCGGGTCTGGTCAGGACGGGCGCGGTGGGGGCCTCCTGGTGGCTTGGGAGATTGCCACAGGTGGATGGGCGTGGAGGGTGAGGGGTGGGATGGCGGGCAAATTTCCTCGAGGAAATTTGGCAAGTTCCTTCGAAGGAACTTGGGAGAGCGGGACGGGCGGGGCGTTGTGGTCCCTTGGGGGCGCTCAGCGGCGCGGGGTGATGACACCCATTTCGGTGACGATCATGTCGAGCGGCTGGTCGGTGGGTTCGAGGGGGAGGCCCTCGTCCTCTTGCGCGGACCATGCAAAGCCGATGGCGAGGACGGGGCCCTGTGACCGGAGCAGTTGCAGGGTGCGGTCGTAGAAGCCACCGCCATAACCGAGGCGGCCCCCTGCCCTGTCGAAGGCTACGAGCGGGACGATGACGATTTCGGGGGTCATCCAGTCGCCGGTCTTGGGGATCAGCGCGCCAAAGCCGCCGTCGATCATGGGCACGCCCGGTTCCCAGCTGCGGAAGCGGAGGGGTTCGCCCTTGCCGATGATGACAGGGACACCGACGGGGCCGTGGGCGGTTGCTTCCTCCATTGCGGGGGTGGGGTCGATTTCGGTTCGCATGGCCATATAGGCCGAGACGGGGATGCCACGGTAGCCCGCGAGGACCGAAGACAGGTGGGCGGCCTGTTCGGGGTGGCCTGTGGCATGGGCCGCTTTCCGGCGCCCGAAGGCGGCCTTTCGGGCGGCGGCCTTGATCGCGGCGAGGTCAGTCACAGGAGGACCACAGTGGCAAGGCCGAGGAAGGCGAAGAAGCCCACGGCGTCGGTCATTGCGGTGACAAGGGTGCCGGAGGCGAGCGCGGGGTCGACGCCCGCCTTTTCAAGGAGGATCGGCACGAGGGTTCCGGCGATGCTGGCCACGAAAAGGTTGATGATGAGGGCCGCGCCGATGACCGCGCCGAGCGGGATCGACCAGAAGAGGAGCGCTGTGGCGCTGCCGAGGATGGTGGCGAGGGTGAGACCGTTGGCGAGGCCGACCGATGCCTCGCGCCGGAAGACGCGCCAGGTGTTGGAGCGGGTGAGGTCTTTGGTGGCAAGTGCGCGGACGGCGACGGTCAGCGACTGGGTGCCTGCGTTGCCGCCGATGGAGGCCACGATGGGCATGAGGATGGCGAGGGCCACAAGGGCCTCGATCGTGTGTTCGAACTGGGCGATGACAAGGGCCGCGAGACCGGCCGTCAGGAGGTTGACAAGGAGCCAGGGCACGCGGCGGCGGACGGTTTCAAGGACGCTGTCGGACAGGGTGCTTTCGCCGACGCCGGCGAGGAGCATCATGTCTTCCTCGTGTTCCTCGTCCAGCACGATCATCGCGTCGTCGATTGTGATGACGCCGACAAGGCGGTCGTCATCATCCACGACAGGGGCCGAGATCAGGTGGTACTGGTTGAAGGCATAAGCGACGACGCCCTGATCATCGTTGACGTTGAAGGTGCGGAAGCTGTCTTCGGTGATGTCGCGGAGTCGGGTCTTGCGGGCGGATGACAGGACGCGGCCAAGCGTGACATAGCCCACGGGCCGGATGCGGGGGTCGATCAGGACGATGTGGTAGAACTGGTCGGGGAGCGTGAGACCGTCGGAGCGGAGGTAGTCGATGGCATCGCCCACCGTCCAGTGTTCGGGGGCGCGGACGCATTCGACCTGCATGAGGCGGCCGGCCGAATCCTCAGGGTAGGCCAGTGCCTTTTCGACGGCAACGCGATCCCTTGCGGGGAGAGCGTCGAGGACGGCTTCCTGCTGGTCTTCGTCGAGATCTTCGACAAGGTCGACGACGTCGTCGCTGTCGAGCGAGCCCACCGCCTCGGCCAATTCGGCCTGCGAGAGGCTTTCGATGACTTCTTCGCGGAGGTTGTCGTCAAGTTCGGTCAGAATGTCGCCATCCATCCCGCCGCGCCAGAGGTTCAGGAGCGCCTTGCGGTCGCGCAACGTCATCTGTTCGAGGAGGTCGGCTATGTCGGCGGGGTGGAGCGGTTCGAGGAGCGCCGCGATCGCGGGGGCATCCTGTGCTTCGACCGCGACAATGACGTCGTCGAAAATCTCCGGCGGGAGGCCGTAGACGTCGTCCTGATCGGCGGTGGCGGTTTCTTCGGTCATCGGGCACCCGGGGTTGGTGGGCAGTCTAGCGGGCGTTTTTGGCCCGGCAACCCGGGCGCCGCCGCTTTTGGGCGATTTACGCCACAGGTGCGGGCGCTTAGGCTGGGGGCATGACACAGCATCTTCTTCTGGGCCAGACCCTTTCCTTTATCGATGATCCGCTGACCCAAGGGTGGGAGGGATCGTATTGCCATTCGTCACGCGGGGGCGTGCTGATCGACGGGGGCCGGATTACCGCCGTGGGCGAGGCGGATGCCTTGCGGGCGGCGCATCCGAGCGTGGCGGTGACCGATTACGGCAACGCGCTGATTTCAGCGGGGTTTGTGGATGCGCATATGCATTATCCGCAGACGGCGATCATCGCGAGCTGGGGCAAGCGGCTGATCGACTGGCTGAACCTGTACACTTTCCCCGAAGAGATGCGGTTCGGTGATCCGGCCTATGCGACGGCGGTCGCGGGGCGGGCGCTGGACCTTGCGCTGGATAACGGGACGACGACGGTCGTGAGTTACTGCACGATCCATCCCGAAAGTGTTGACGCGTTCTTTGAGGCGGCGGCCGTGCGGGGGATGGCGGTGGTGGGGGGCAAGACCTGCATGGACCGGGATACCGCCCCTGCCGGGCTGCGGGATACGGCGCAGGCGGCCTATGACCAGAGCAAGGGATTGCTGGAAAAGTGGCATGGGGTGGGACGGGCGTCATATGCGGTGACGCCGCGGTTTTCGCCGACCTCGACCGTGGCGCAGCTTGAGGCGTTGGGCGCGCTGTGGGCCGAGCATCCGGAGTGCCTGATGCAGACGCATTTGAGCGAGCAGGTGGACGAGATTGCCTGGGTGCGGTCGATCTATCCCGAGGCGCGGGATTATCTGGATACCTATGAACGCTATGGGTTGCTGGGGGAACGGGGGCTTTATGGCCATGCGATCCATCTGGAGCCGCGCGAGATAGACCGTTTGGCCGAGGTAGGCGGGCGGTTGATCCATTGTCCGACGTCGAACACGTTCATCGGGTCGGGGTTGTTTGACCTGATGGGGCTGGCGCGGCGGGGGATTGCGGTGGGGCTGGCGACCGATGTGGGCGGCGGATCATCGTTTTCGATGCTGCGCACGATGGCTGCGGCCTATGAGGTGGCGCAGTTGCGCGGGGTGGCGCTGCATCCGGCGCAATTGTGGTGGCTGGCGACCGAAGGATCAGCGCGGGCGCTGCACATGGGCGGGGAGATCGGGCATCTGGGCGCGGGGGCTGCGGCGGATATTGCTGTGATCGATCTGGCACCGACCCCGGTGATTGCGCAGCGGGTGGCGCGGGCGGAGAGCCTGTGGGATGCGCTGTTCCCGACGATCATGCTGGGGGATGACCGGGCGATCATGGATGTGTGGGTTGGCGGGGTGCGGCGGGTCTGAGGCACGCTCGTTCCGCGCGACGCGCGGCCTCGCTTTGGGG